>JADZFK010000161.1 GCA_020849945.1 Pirellulales bacterium
CATAAGCTAGCAATGCATCTGCCAACCCCTTGTGCAGACGCTCGATGCCCAGCACAACCTATGGCCCTGGCTGCCTAACGCTAATCTACATCCGGCCTTGAAACACCAAATTGCAAAAGTTCAGTTACAACATGCGCATGATTGGCCCCGGGCAGTCTAGGCCGAATTCTCGCCACGGAGCACACCGAGGTCACGGAGAACAAGCCAAGAGATCGTTTGAAGCAAGGTCAACGGCCCGTAGGTACGAGACAGGGTGTTTCCACCGTTCATGGTGGTAGGGGTACTTGCTACTGGTTTTCTCCCTGGCTCCGTGGTTTTGATTGTGAGAAATGCGGACTAATCGCCGCCAAGTTTCCGATGGCCAGAGGCATTGTCTCGAGGGCTGGGGATTACGCGAATAAAGGCCAGTTCGACTCGCGGCAGAGCAGGGCCAGGCCCGCAAGAACCAACGCCGCGTAGAGGGCCGCCATCACGTCGTCGGCCATGACGCCTAAGCCCTCGGGCAACTCTTCCAACTGCCGAGCCGGGGGCGGTTTGGTGATGTCGAACAAACGGTGGAGCAGCAGGCCGGCCAGCGCGACTCGCCAATTGGCGAGCGGCACGGCCAGAAAGACGATCGGCAGCGAAACGATTTCATCCCAAATGATGGCTTGATGATCCTTGCCCCCGCCAAGCGCTTTGCCGGCCGCGGTCGCCAAGGGAACGCCGACTGCAAACAAAAGGGCGATCACGGCGACCTGCCACCCCACCCCGGGCAACATTCCCACCGCCCATGCCAGCGGCAAACCCCAAACCGCGGTCCCGACCGTCCCGGGTGCCTTGGTAATCAACCCCAGCCCAAAACCGGTGCAAATCAACACAGAGAGTTTCATGGCACCTAAAATAGCGTTCGAAGTGCTTCGCAGTCGACCTCCATGGGCGAAAATGCGGTTCTTTGTCATGCGGCCAACGGGAAGGCCGAGCCGTTGTCAATTCGGCGTGTAAACCAAGGCGTTGGGAGCCGTTGTTGCGAACGTCAAGAATCGGCTGCGAACACTTGCGGTTCTTTTTCTCCGCCCTCCGCAAGATGAGGCAGCCCGCGGCGGTTTGGGGATAGGCTCGAAGGCGTGCCGGGGATATTTGCGCGTATTGCAACGGGTGCGGAAACGTGGTTTTGGATGCAATAATCGGCGAGTTTTGCGCCTGGGGCTGGGCGTTTCTGCCGGGAAGTGAAGCGTTTTCCCGGGGTGGGGGTGTTGCAATAATCGATGATTTTGCTCATCGTTGCGAACAATTAACTGTGGGGGCGGGTGGTTGTTGTTGGTTGGGTGCGTCAAGGTTGGGTGCTTCGCCGAGCCCCCGGTCATTGACCGGGGGCTAAATAGGACGATTGCACACGATGCGCCACGGAGCGCGTGCCCGATGTGGGGGCGTGGCGTCGGGTAAATTGTCAAAGAGCTGCGGGCCGCTGGTTCGGCGCGTGGGCATCTTAGCAGATTACGGTACACGATTCCACTAAAATTCTTGGCCACTTGGTGGGTCGAGGGTTTAGGGTCGAGGGTCGAGGGCCAGAAGGGAGGTTGTGTGGTGTTTAGCCGCGACGCGGAGCGGAGCGCGGGGCCTGGGCCTGCGCGACCGCCTGCCCCGCGATCCACCGCGGACGACCTCGGCGACCACGAGGGCAACTCGATGACTTGCGAACCCAGGACGACTTCGGATACTTTCGTGACATGGTGTGTGTCTCCTTCTAGGAATGAAATGACTACCCCCGGAATGTATACTCCGGGAGATGGAGACACCACTTTTTCAACTAAACTAGGGACATCCTCGTTTTTGTGAACGCCTGGAGAGCGACCCGTTCGAGTTCGGAAAACTGGAAACTGCCTCCCGGCATGATCCCTTTCGGTGAGTGCTCGTTGAAGGATTTCCTTACGTTGTTGTATTTGAACTCGTTGAGGAAGAAGTATTTGTGTACGCCGTTGCCCACGCCGGCCGGCGTCCAAATTTCTGGAAGCGGCGGAAACGCATGCCGGCTGGGCAATGATTTTCGTGATGCAGTTACCGATTCCCCGGTAAGTACATCCTGAATTGCCGAGTCGGGAAGATCGTGTGTGGCGAGTCCACAAACGCGTTCTAGCGAAAGAACTCGCCCACGACACAAGCAAAGCCGGGCAACACGCAGGGCCGATTCGTTATTCATGTACGGGACAGCGAGGACTCACGAACCCGAAGCGTTAGCGAGGGAATGGGAGCATTTTTCCTTCCCTCGCTGACGCTTCGGGCTGGTTTTCAAACCACTCGCCCAATTTGAATAACTGATCGGCCCTGATTTCTATCCAATGGCCGGTCACTCTCAACTTGTTCGAAATGCGGAGAAAGCGAGGGCTTTCCCTTCGGTGCAAACATCATCCGACACTTTATCGTACCTCCAAATCCGGAGTTACCTGTCGCAGCTGAAGTGTGATTTCATTGAATGGAAGAGTATTTCGAAGAAGGACAAAAGAAAGAGTCCAGACTCTTATTGACGTTGAATTGACGATGGGTGGGCCGACCGTTATGGTACCGGATACAGCTCGGGGGTGAGGCAATCTCGGCGTACGTTCCTTGCGTCGCGAAAGAGTCCTGGCCTTTTCTGATCCGGAATAAAGGGGACACGTGTGGAAAAAGCGGTACCAGATCCTGAAGTCGTGAAACAGTTAAAGAAGTTCTTCCATCGCAACGGCTACATTCGGCGGGTGGATGCGGTACGGCGCGTTGAGGAGGGCCAGTTGTATAAGAAAGGCGCCGAGGTTCGGCTGGTGGCCGAGTCGGCGGCTGAGTTGTCGGAGATTCGTCAGCTTCTGAAGCAGGCCAATTTTAAGCTGGCTCGGCCGTTTGCCAAGGATCGAAAGTGGCGGCAGCCCGTTTATGGAGTTGCCGAGGTTGCCCGGTTCCTGTCTCTCGTCGGGAAGCGAAAGAAAAAGCGGAGTAGGTGAATTCAAACATCAAGTGCGACAGACGACATCGGATTGTAGTTACGATAAAGAGTGGGGAGATGATTGCACCGAAGGGAAAGTCCTCGCTTTCTCTGCTTGTCGAACAAGTTGAGAGTGACCGGGCAATGGATAGACAGCTTCAAAGCCGGGGGCTGCGAGCGGTTCCAATTGCTGGCCCCCTTTTCTGCTAATTGGCATTCTTGATCATGGCGCGGTATAATACTATTAGGCTTTGTCTCAAAACCGGTTCTGATTCGGGTAGCGGGTCGAGCAAGGCCAAGAATCCTGGGATGCGCGAACCCTCCCCTAACCCCTCCCTAAAAGGGCGGGAAGTTTTGGGACAAAGCCTAGTTGCGCACCCCCGAGTCGAACACTCTACCCACGAGAACTCGAAGTGATGAGCTTTACTGCCGTTTTCATGCCTGTACCGGAGGGTTTCGTTGCCTTCGTTGAAGAGCTTCCAGGAGCTAATACTCAAGGGGTGACTATTGAAGAAACTCGCCAAAATCTTCAGGAGGCCGTTGCCCTGGTGCTTGAGACGAATCGTGAACTGGCCGAGCAGGCGTTAGTCGGGCAAGAAGTCGTTCGCGAGCCGTTCGAGCTTTCAATCTGATGAAGCGGGTAGATCTGATTCGGCATATTGAGTCGTATGGCTGTCGATTGCTGCGCGATCGTGGGAAGCACAGCGTGTATTTGAATTCCGCGATCAAGCGAGTTACCACCGTACCCCGGCACCGCGAGATCAATGATTTCTTGGCTCGTAAAATCTGCCGCGACTTGGAAGTTCCGGAACCTTAATCACACCAATCCCCAGCGTTTCCGCAAGAACCATTCGGCGGCCAACAGGCCGACGAAGGTGAGGAAGAATGGCCAGGTGTCCCAGTAGGTGATTTTGGCAACGACTTCTTGTTTGACATCGGGGGGCTGAGCGGCGAGGCGTTTGAGCAGGTCGGGGAGTTCCTCGGCGGCCAGGGCCGCGCCGCCGGCGGGTTGGGTCATGGCGGCTAGTTGGGCCATCAGGGTGGGTTCGGCGGCCGGGCGATCGAGTTCCACATCCTGATTTGGCACGAGGAAACGTGCTTCGGCTTTGCCCAACTCGGTTCCGTTGGATTTGGCTGTCACGACGATTCGGTAGTCGCCGGGTTTCGTGGCACCACGGTACGCGGCCGTCCAACCTTCGCTGGACTTGGTCGGCTGCACGGGTTCGCTCTTGCCTTCGGGCGTCAGAACATTCACGGTGAACTCGGTTCCTTCGGCGGGCTGGCCCTGGGGCGTTTCGGCACCGAGTTTGAAATCGACTCGTGCCCCACGGGCGGCACGGCGCGAGGCAAGTTCGATCCACACTTTGCCCTCGGTTCGCTCGTCTTTTTTCGCAAGCCACAGGATGCCCTGTCGCCAGAAGCGGCGATGGGCTTCGCCGAACCCAGCCATCACCCAGCGCCAGGTCGAGTCGCCCGCGAATGCCAACACGCGGCCTTCGCCCGCTTGGCCCACGACCAGTAGCGGATGCCGTTGCGGGTCGTCGGCTTCGGCCAATACCTGGGCATTGGGTTTTAAGTCGGTCCGTTCGATGCGGTTCGCGCCATCGAGGGGTGGAAGCCGCGGCCATGGGTTGCCGTCGGAGCCTTCCGCGTGGGCGGGTGTTGGGTTGCGTAGGTTGCCGGAACCGGTTGCCGATAGTTGCATGATGGGGTGCTTCAACCCGAGCGGAGCGGTTGGTCGAATTCGCAGAGGGCCTGCAAGCTGCACATCGTGCCGGGGTGTTTCGCCAAATGCCTGGCGTTGGGCGGGGCCGATTTCAACCGGCAGCACATTGGCCAGTTGCGATCCACGAAAACCACCAGGGCCGAAACTGTGATATCCGCCCGTCATGATGAGCCCCATCCCACGCTCGACACGTTGAGCGATAGCCTGCCAGCTTGCGGCATTGAGGCCCTGCGAATCGACATTGTCCAAGACAACAACATCGGGCAATGGGTTTGCGCGTGCGTTGGGAGTGCCGCGAGGGATTCCGCTGGCGGCGTTTGCGAGGGGCGTTGGTGAACCGACCAACTCGGTGATATCGACGCCCATCGGATCGTAATTGATAAGCCGGCGCGTGACGACGATATCGGGCGAGCGGGCAAGGGCGGCGCGGACGAACCGCTGTTCAGGCCCGGCGCCGCCGCCTACTCGTTGTGCCCCGACGAGGTACAGTACGTTGATCCCCCCGGGACGGACGCGGACGAACGTGCTGGCCTCGTTATTCGTGGTGATAAGCTCCCCCGCGCGTGGTTCGACGCGAACGGTCACTTTGTATTCGCCCGGTTCGCGGGGCGTGTAGCGGAGGGCGATGGGGGTTGCACCGCCTTGCGAGCCTGTTTCGACCTGTTGGGTATCCACGGCTTCCATGCCGCGGGGGGTTTCCCAAAGGAGTTGAACCTTCACTCGTTGGCTTGCATAGCCCTCGGCCGAGAGCAGCGCACGCACGTCGGTAGGCGTTTCGGAAAAGACGGATTCATTGGTCAGGAGGTCCGAGAGGCTGAGGTCGGCACGTTCGCTGCCCCCCGACTTGCCGAAAGTGAACGTGTAAAGCGGAATGTTTTCGGCGACAAGCCGACGGGCGGCCACGTGGGGCGGCGTCTCGCGTGGAGGGGCGGTTCGTTGGGCGCCATCGGAGAGGAGCAGGACGGCCGATACGCGTTTGTTTACTTCACGATCGAGCGCATCGCCGAGCGCGGCACCGATGGCCGTCGATTCGCCGTTGGGCGACGAGTCGAGAGCGAGTCGGCCCGACGACACCTCGACCGGTGTTGAATCTTCGGAAAACTGATAGGCGGTCACGTCCCCCTTGCTGGCCAACTTGGCAAGGTCGTCGGCAGCGGCATCGAGGAGAAGGCGGACGGCTTCCCACCGCGATTTGTCGCCCAAGGAATCGGCGACCTGCATGCTGCGCGAGTGATCGACCAGCATCACGAGCGAGGCCCGCACGGGTTCGACTTTTGTGGTGACGAGCGACGGGCGCAACAGGGCGAACAGGAGCAGCAAGACCACAACGAAGCGCAAGCCGATGAGTGTTGCCGCTTGTCGGCGGTTGAGCCGCACGTGTCGTGGCCGCACCAACAAGAGCGCAAGCAGGATGGCCGCCGCTCCGATCGCGACCGTCAGGCTGACCACGGGTTGGAAGTGTAGCTCGATCATGCGTGGGTATCGAACGTATCGGCCGCGTGGCCGGCAGAGCGTGGACGTCGGGCGGCGGTTTGCGGGTTGGGTGCGTCGTACGCGCGGAAGTCGGCAAGTTGCGATTCTAGTTCGCGCGGCGGCGCATCACTGGCCACACCTCCGCTGTAGAAGCGATTCGCGAGCCATTGTTCAGCGGCCAACACGAAGGCAACCGCCAGGATGATCGCCGGAAATAATTCGTATCCCACGCGCCCCACGCCAACTCGCACCTCGATCTCTTCGCGGGTTCGGGCCAGTCGCGTGCGTTGGTCGCCGAGTTGCTGGAGCAGCGGGGTCATCGCCGCGCGATCGAGCCGGCAGATTTCGGTGGGCAGGTTGACGCTAAATCCTTGGTCGAGTGTTTCCTCGAGTCCGCCGGCGCGGACGCGGTAGTTTCCTAGCTCCTCGGTCGTGGCAATCGTGAGGTCGCTCTGGTTGGCCGAGAGCGTTTGCCGCACGGCAGTGGCATCTGGCAGTTGCAACACGTAACCGGTGAGCTGGTGATCGGGTGCCAGCGGAAGCACGGCCGTTTGCCCCGCCAGGTAGTTTAGTTGTGTTTCGGAGTTACCGGCCAGGTAGCGGGTCATGCTGTTGGCCAATGCGATGAACGGCCAGGGGTCGGCGCCGGTGGGCAGCAGATTCCAGGCATCTTGCGAGGCGCGATCGGAGACCGAGGTGGTGATGAGCAGCGAGCGGCCCTTGCCGAGCGGCCGTTCGAGAATGGCGGGCCGACCGTTGGCAAATGTCGCCACAACATGAAACGGCTGCTCGCCGGCTTCCAATTCCCAGTACTTGAAGACGGGGAAATCCGACCACGGGGTGGCCTCGGCCATGGCCGCCATGCCGCCCAATGCGGGGTGTTCGACCGCGACGGGGCGAAGGTAGGTCGGTTCGCGCGATTGCCAGCGGAGTTTTGCGGGCATCAGCCGTTGGGCAGCGGCCGAGTTCATCTCTTCTCGGCGCGCATGGCGCCCCAGTGCAATCCCCACGCCTCCGCCAGATTCGGCGAAATCGGTCAAGGCATTCCACGAGTCGTCTGCAAGCGGCGGAGGATTCGCCAGAAGAACGGCCGAGTAATCGGCCAACCGTTTGCTCGGCATTTCATCGACGGTAATGGCTTCGCAAACGAACTCGGTCGGAGCGGCACCGACCGCGACCGATGGTGCTAGCGCCTCTTGCAGAAAAAGTGTATCGCCCGTTTCTTTGCCGATGAGCAGCACGCGAGAAGGCGGCCGGACGACCAGCGTGAAGTATCGAACATCGTCGCACGGCAAGGCGTCGTGGCCAAGTAGCTGAACGAAACCCTGATGCGTGCCTGCTTGCAAACCCGTGAGCGAGAATTCAATCGGCGTGGACTCGTGCTCGAGGGGGATGATTTGTTGGCCACGTTTTTCCGGAGGCGATGATCCGTTGCCAAGAAACAATTCGACGGTCGTTTCGCCCTTTGCGGCACGGCCGGTTCTGCGGAGGTCGGTGCTTAGTTGGAGAATCCCCGTGGAGGCTACCTGCTCACTCGATAGTTTCAGGAGGCCCAGGCCACGATTGCTCGGTTCGAGGACGCCGACATCGATCAGGTAAACGTTCGTGCCAGGTAATTCATCGAGCGATTTTGCTAACGCCGCCACCGACGATTCGGGCCAGGCCTCGGCTGACAGATCGGTAAACACGTAGAGTTCGCCACGGTACTCTTTCTTTTTTGCGAGCCAGTGCATCGCGTCGCGTAAGGCATCTTGCATGGGCCGCACGGCCGGGCTTGGCTCCAGGCGATCGATGCGTGTTTCCACGGCGTCGCGACCAAGGTCTTGCCCACGCTGCCTGCCCGCGCGATCCACCAGCGTCATCGGGGAATCGCTCGGAAGCTGGCGAACGAGCCATTGGGCCAAGTCTTTTGCTTTTTTCCAACGGGTCGTGCTTTCTTGTTCGTACTGCATGCGTAATGAGTTATCGAACACGAGGGCCGAGGCGACGGCCGCACCTTCCTTGTTCGCCCCGCCCGAGCTACGCACCGTTGGCCTTGCCAACGCGAGTGCCAACAGTGCGATGATGGCACAGCGGAGCGCTAAGAGTAGCAATTGGCGCAGTCGCAGCCGATGTTGGTTTACCATCCGCCGTTGCTGGACAAACCTTAGGGCCGGAAACTTGATCAATACGGCCTCTCGCCGCATGATTAGATGCAACACCACGGGTATCGCAATAAGCGCTGCCCCGCCGAGTAATACTGGTGTTACGAAAGACATGGCAGACAGGTGGCCTGCGAAAGCCGATAATGGATGATGGAGTCGAGTAGAGGAAACTTAATGACTTTGCTTAACGAACCGACTGAACTTGATCGTGACGCACCACGTTTGGGAAGGCGATTCCGATTCGGTGTCCGTACCCTCTTGCTCGTGATGACGCTGGCCTGCATTGTTATGAGCATCCCTGGTATGAGCTACGTATTGGGTTCCGTTCTCGGTGCTATTGTCGGTGGTACATTGGTCCTTGGGCCACTGATCGCAATTCAAGTTGCCATCATCTGGCTAATCCCTCCGCTGCGGCGTCGTTTCTTCAGGAAGAATGTCGGTTCTAACTCCACGGATCATTTTCAAAGTAATAGTCAATACACACTATGCTGTGAACAAATCCATTCAATGCGTAGCATGAAAACGATAATACCGAAGAAGTCACATATTGTTGCTTCTCTCGAGCATTATTCTTCATTCCTTTGCGACTTCGCGACTCTGCGTGAGACTCCTTCCGCCCATCATCCGCGGGATTGCCGCATGACGAGGTACTCGGTGAGTGCGCGGTCGAACGGCATGCTGGTGTCTAGGGGAACGTAGTCGATGCCGCTTTGGAAGCACTCGCGGCGGTATTGTTCGCGGAACTGTTCGATTTCTTGCAGGTAGTCGCGGCGGTAGCCGTCGGCATCGACTTCCAAACGTGCGAGCGATTCGGGATCTTCCAACTCGACGAGGCCGGAAAAAGGAAACTGGACCTCGGCTTCATCCAGAATGTGGAACAGAATGACATCGTGCCCGCCGTGGCGGAGCCGGCGGAGCGCGGTAATGATCGGCTCGGGGTCGGCCAAGAGGTCGCTGAATACCATGACCAGGCTGGCATGCCTGAGCATCGCGGCGAGTTGCACGAGGCTGCGGCCGACATCGGTCGCCCCGGCCGGCTTGAGCCGTGCTAGCAGCGAGAGGATGTTCCCAATCTGCTGCCGCTTGCTTTTGGGGGGAAGATGATTTGAGATCTGCTCGCCAAACGTGACGACTCCCACGGGGTCGTTTTGGTGAATCATCAGGTACGCCAACGCGGCGGCCAAGCAGATCGAGTAGTCGAGTTTCGTCAGTTCTTGGCGATAGGTGTAGGCCATCGATTCGCTCAGGTCCATCGCAAGATATCCCGTGATGTTTGTTTCGGCCTCGAACTTCTTCACGTAATACTTGTTCGTCTTGGCATACACGAGCCAATCGATGTCGTGCGGATCGTCGCCCGGGGTATACTTGCGGTGTTCGCTGAATTCGACCGAGAACCCATGAAACGGACTGGCATGCAGCCCGTGCAGGAACCCGCGCACGATGAATTGGGCACGCAGGTCGAGCCGCGATATCTGCCGAATCACTTCCGGCTTCAAATACTTCTCAACGGTTGACATGTAGGATGGGGATTGGGGATGCAGGATGCGGGGGGCAGGGAAAGAACACCGGTGGTTCCGCGTACCCTGCCCCCCGCATCCTGCATCCTTCCCCCTTTCAACTGGAAAACTTTGGGATTGCGGGTACGGGCGTTTCGCGCAGCAGCCGGGCGATGAGGTCTTCGGTCGAAAGACCTTCGGCCTGTGCTTGGAAGTTGGTGCTGATGCGATGACGAAGCACGGGGACGGCGACTTTTTGGATGTCATCGATGGCGACGCTGAACCGACCATCCATGGCCGCGAGTGCCTTGCCGCCGTTGATGAGGAACTGCCCCGCCCGTGGCCCCGCGCCCCAATCGACGAGTTCGCGCACGAACTTGGGGGCGGAGTCATCTTTGGGTCGAGTGGCGCGCACCAGCGAGGCCGCGTATTTGATGATGTGCTCGCTCACCGCGACCGACCCGACGAGCTTCTGCAGGTTGAGGATCGCCCGTTCGGAAAGCACCTTGTTCACCTCGGGCTTATCTTGCCGCGTGGTGGCGGTGAGGATTTGCTCTTCCTCGGTTGCGGTTGGGTAATCCACCTTGATATTAAACATGAAACGATCGAGCTGTGCTTCGGGCAGGGGGTAGGTGCCTTCCTGCTCGATCGGGTTTTGCGTGGCGATGGTGAAGAACGGGTTCGGCAGCGCGTAGGTAGATTGGCCGGCCGTTACCTCGCGCTCTTGCATGGCCTGAAGAAGGGCGGCCTGCGTTTTGGGAGGCGTGCGGTTGATTTCGTCGGCCAGCAGGATATTTGTAAAGATGGGCCCTTCCACGAATCGAAACGACCTGCGGCCATCGGCATCCTCTTCCAACACGCTGGTGCCTGTGATATCGGAGGGCATGAGGTCGGGCGTGAACTGAATCCGCTTGAATTGCAGGTCGAGGATTTGGGCGAGCGTGCTGACGATCAGGGTTTTCGCCAAGCCAGGCACGCCAACCAACAGGCAATGGCCGCGGGTGAAGATTGCGGCAAAAATCTGCTCGATCACCAGGTCTTGGCCGACAATCACTTTCTGCAATTCGCGCTGCATCACCAGGCGATGATTGCGGAACTCCTGCAATACATCGCCCAGGTTGCGAGTTTTGTTGCCAGGGGATGTCGGCGGCGAAGTGGACATAGTTTAGGGGGGCGTTGTTGGTAGTTGGTAGTCAGGTTGGTTGGTTGTTGGCGAGAATGCCCAAGCCGCCGACTTGTCGGCGGCGGCCGACGGCGAGCCGTCGGCTTGGGTGATGGTGTACCATTTGACCAACAAGGGCAGCCCACGGATGAACTTCTCACTCGCATTCTATCGGTGCCTAGCAACCGCGACAATTGAGAAACGTGAGCGCGTTGCCGCCGGAACCACTGAATCGTAGACTACTTATGGGCAGCCCCCGCGCCCTGGCCGCGAAGGATGCGAAATGACTCTTCGATGGAATCTGATCTGCACTGCGATCTTGACGGTCGTAGTAGTTATGCCGACCGCGAGTGGCCTGCGCGCCGTTCGTGCCCAGCGGCCGCAAGACCGTCCGATCGACGCTGGACAGGTTATTTCGGCGATCGATCGCGGGGTCGCATATCTCAAACGCGAGCAGAATGCCCGCGGCCATTGGGGCGAGCTCCCGGGTTACGAAGGTGGCGTGAGTGCCTTGTGTACGCTCGCGCTATTGAATTCGGGTGTGCCCTCGAATGACCCCGCCGTGCGTAAGGCGGTCGAATACTTGCGGGGTCTGGAGCTGGACAAGACCTACACGGTGTCGTTGCAAACGATGGTTTTGTGTGCTGCCGATTCTCAACAGAACTTGCTAACGATCCAGCGCAATGTGAAGTGGTTGGAAGAGAATCAGATCAAGGAAGGCCAGCGCAAGGGAGCTTGGTCGTATCCCGGGCCAGGTGGCGATAACAGCAATTCCCAGTTTGCCGTTCTTGCCCTGTACGATGCCCAGCGCGTGGGAGTTTCGGTGAGTCGAGAAACATGGCAGCTTGCGGCGAACTATTGGCGCGGCACGCAAAACGACGACGGCTCTTGGGGCTACGTGCCAGGCGACCCGGGGAACGGCAGTATGACCTGCGCCGGCATCGGCGGCTTGGCTGTTTCCTCGGCCGCGCTGGAATCGGGCGACGCGTTGGTTGCCAACGGCAAGGTCGAATGCTGCCGACCCCACGCGACCGACGACAAGCTCGATCGTGCGATCGGGTGGTTGGCGAAGCATTTTTCGGTGAATCACAACCCGCGTCCCGCCGGTGGTGGCCAGGCGTGTTTGTACTATTATCTCTACGGCCTGGAGCGAGCCGGGCGACTCACCGCGCGGCGATTCATTGGCGATCACGATTGGTACCGCGAGGGTGCCGAATTGATTGTCCGCGAGCAGGATTCGCTTTCGCACTATTGGAAAGGGAGCTGGTACGCGGAACGCGAGCCGCGGATCAGCACGGCCATGGCGCTGTTGTTCCTTTCCAAGGGGCGACGCCCGATCGTGTTGGCCAAGCTCAAGTATGGCGAGGGCGAGGGTTGGAACCAGCACCGGCGCGACGCGGCGCATCTTACCGAATACACGGAGGAGGCCTGGGGACTTGGCCTGACGTGGCAGGTAATAGACCCAGCCACCGCGCGTGTGGAGGACCTTCTGCAGGCACCGGTTCTATACATCAGCGGCAGCCAGGCCCCCGCGCTACTGCCCCATGCAAAAAAGCTACGCGATTACGTTGACCGCGGGGGATTCTTGTTCGCAGAGGCATGCTGCAGCGATTCCTCGCGGTTCGATGCCGCGTTCCGGCAGCTTTTGGCGGCGGTGTTCCCGGAGCCGGAATACAAGCTTCAGCCGATACCGCCTGGCCACCCGGTGTGGCGCATGCAGGAAGTGGTTCGGCCCGATTCCCGTTACGCCGGCAGGCTTTATGGTGTCGAGTACGGTTGTCGCACGTGCGTGGTGTACTGCGACCGCGATCTGTCGTGCTCTTGGGAGTTAGCACGGCCAGGCCTTTGGAAGGAGTACCCCGCGGATGTTTCCCAACAGATTGCCGATGCGTTGACCGTTGGCGTGAATGTTCTCACGTATGCCACGAATCGTGAACCGAAGGGCAAGGAGCAGAGTTTCGATACGCCCCTTGCGGATGATTCGGCCGCGGCCGAGGCCGGCGTACGGGCCACGATTGAAATCGTGAAACTCCGGCACGGAGGCGGTTGCAACGATGCGCCCGGCGCGCTGCTCAACTTGTTAAGCACGGCATCGAAGGGCGAGCTTAAGTTACAGGTCCGCGCGGCACCCGAGCTGATCAACCTTTCCGACCCTTCGCTGTTTCGTTACCACCTTGCGTTCATGCACGGCCGGTATGAGTTTCGACTTACCGAGCAAGAACGGGTCCAGCTTCGGCAGTATCTTGAACGAGGCGGAACCCTGCTGGCCGATTCGATTTGTGCGAGCAAGTCATTTACGACGGCGTTTCGACGTGAACTGGGCGCGGCACTCCCTGGGCACGGTCTTGCCCGAATTCCGGCCGATGACCGGCTCTTCACGAATTCGTATGGCGGCTACGATGTCCGTGCCGTGTCGCTGCGTGATCCGCAAGCGGCTGGCGACAACCAGCAACCGCTGGCACCTCGAATCCGCAAGTCGGAGCCGCAACTGGAAGGCATTCAGCTTGATGGCCGATGGGCCGTCATTTTCTCGCCATACGATATTAGTTGCGCGCTCGAAAGCCACGAAGCGCTGAGTTGCCGAGGCTACACGCGCGAGGATGCGGCCCGGATTGGCCTGAATGTGCTGCTTTACTCGCTCAACCAGTGAATCGCTTGCATTAGGGATGCATTGGAACTTGGGGCGAGTGAGGTGACGGGGCATCTTTCGGTGTGCCGCGCTCCGCTTTGCGTCGCGGCTAAACGATGCTTCGCCTTCTCATTCACTGTTTGGCCATCAGCTCTTCGACCAGTTGGGCGAGTAGTTTGGGGTCATCCTTTTTTCGCAGGTGTTCGATGCGGTCGGCGGGCAGGCCAATTTTTTCCAGCACGGGCAGAATGTACTTCCACTGCCGCTCGCGGGCCTTGCCTTCGGCCAGGTAAAGCTCGGTCACCAACTCACTTAACCGCTGGAGAGAAATTGCATCGCGGTTTTCGTAGTAATTCTTAATGATGTTCTGTTGGAACTTCGTGTAATTCTTGTTCATGGTGGTATTGCCAAAAGACGGTGGTCGGATTCAGTAGGGGCTTTCCGTGTACAACGCGGACTTCGGTAGAGGGCCAGATTGGATGTACTCATCTCGCACCGCGAGATGAAATACCGACCGGGGGCGGCCGTGATTTATTGGAAAGTGGGCAATCGGTATGGGTGCAAGTAGTGAAGATGACCGGTTCAAACAGCGGCCTGGCGGCCGCGGCTAACTCGAATTAACATTTCATCATAAGCGCGGAGCGAACGACATTGTATTCTCGAAACGGACCAACTGCCCGGATTTCAAGCCGCCTTTGCGCCCCTGCGTGAGGTCGTTAGAATATAGTATCGGGGCCACGGCCGCCTCGGCTCGCACAAAAAACTTTAACGCCCACGGTGTAACTTTATGCCGGTCGTCAAGTTTGTCAAAGAGAACAAAGAAATTGAAGTTCCCACGGGTGCCAATCTTCGGCAGGAAGCCATCAAGGCTGGCATCAACGTCCACCAAGGCCTCAATGGTTTCGGGGCGAATATCAACAAGTTCGTCAACTGCCACGGCTTGGCCCAATGCGGTACCTGCCGCGTGAAGATAACGAAGGGAATGGATCACACGAATCCGATGGGCCTGATGGAGAAGGCGAGGTTTTATAATCCCTTGCCGGATCCCATTCCGTGCCTGAGCTACATCGGCAACGAAGGTTCCATGCGGCTCTCTTGTTGCGTGCGTGTGATGGGCGATATCGAAGTTGAAACAGGCCCCGAACTCGACCTGTACGGCGAAAACTTTTTCAGTTAGCAATGCCCCCCCCGATGAACCGCAACGTTTGATCCTCGACCCGCGATCTTCGACCTTCGCCCAACCGTTTAGCGGCGATTCGGAGAGGCTATGATGATTTGGTAAGTGGGCAACCGGTTTCGGTGCAAGTGGCGGCGGCATTTGGTTCAAACAGCGGCCTGGCGGCCGCCGCTAACTCGAAATAATATTTCATCACAAGCTCGGAGCGGAGCGAGCAGCCGAACCGCTTCCCATGAAACAGATCATCGCCATCGTGAAGCCCTTTCTGGTCGAGAAGATACTGGAATCGCTTCGCCAATCGCCGCTCGAAGCGTTGAGCGTGACCGAGGTGAAGGGCATGGGCAAGCAGAAGAACTATCTCGATCGCTACGCCGACACCGAGTACTCGCTTACGTTCCTGCCGAAAGTTGAAATCACCGTGTGGGTCGATGACCTGCGTGCCGAGGAGGTTGCCCGGAAGATCGTGGATGTTGCCCGAACCGGGCGTATGGGCGATGGCAAGATATTCATCCTTCCCTCGCAATCCTACGAATCGGTGATCGATCTAGCCGCTTTGCCCAGTTCGTGAGGCATCGATTAACCGCGTGCTTGGAGTTCGTCCGTGCTCAACCGTGTTTTGGTGGTCGTGCCGCTCGGTGTTGCCGTAATCGTGATAACGGCCAGCAAGCTTCCGGCACAGGGGGGCGAGCCGCGCGTGTTTACGCCCAGTCAGGCCGAGTCGGCTGGAATTCGCACGTTGGCGGGGCGAACCATCACGATTTATACGGATGTTCCAACCAGCCCAGAGGTCGATCGGTTGCCGGCCCTCTTCGACGCGGCCGTACCCCTATGGGCCGCCTATTTTGGCATCGATGAAGCGAAGACCGCGAAGTGGCAGGCCCGCGGATACCTCATCGGCGATCGTCGCCGGTTCGAGTCGCTCGGGCTGATGCCCCCAGGGCACGCCAACTTCGTCAACGGCATTTCGATGGGTGCCGAACTTTGGCTCGTCGATCAACCAACCGATTACTACCGACGCCACTTGCTCCTTCACGAAGGTACGCATGTTTTCATGGCCTCATTTTTGGGCGGTTGCGGCCCAGGCTGGTACATGGAAGGCATGGCCGAGCTGTTCGCCACCCATCGGCTCGAGGACCCAACCAGCCAACTCACGCTTCGCATCATGCCGTCCAGCCGCAACGAAGTCCCCATGCTCGGGCGAGTGAAACTCATTCACGATGCCGTGGCTGCCGGACGCCCCCTTTCGTTCGAACAAGTGATGAAGATCGACAACCGCGAACAACTCGGCAACGAGTCGTACGCTTGGTGTTGGGCGGCGGCCAAGTTTTTGGATTCGCACCCGCGGTACCACGCCCGATTTCACGACTTCTCGAAACAGGTGCTCGATCCAAAGTTCGATGACCGCGTTCGGCGCGAGCTCAAAGACGATTGGCCAGACCTCGTGGCCGAATGGCGGGCCTATGTGGCGATGCTCGATTATGGCTACGACTTCGAACGAGGGGCGGTTTCTTTTCATGCCGGCAAGTCGTTTCGCGCCGGCGATCATCTCCGCGCCGAGATTGCCGCCGATCGTTCATGGCAATCGACGGGGGTTCGGCTGGAGGCGGGGGCAACGTACCACATCTCGGCTTCGGGCCGGTATCAAATCGCGCTCGAAGAGCAGGAGGGCACACCCCGCCCTTGGCCGTGCGAGCCGGGCGGCATTACGATCGAGTACCACGACGGGTTGCCTCTCGGCATGTTGCTGGGGGCGATTCACGGCGAGCGCACCGCCGCCGACCCACAATCGGCCACATTTGAAAGGCCGATGGCGATAGGCACCCAGGCGATTGTCAAGCCGACCGCTTCTGGGATCCTGTTTCTCCGCGTCAACGACTCGCCCGCAAAACTTGCCGATAACGCGGGTTCCCTCATCGTCACCATCGAGCGGCCATAACGCCCGAAAAGGGTGCGGGCCAATGCAGATTTCGTGCGTGATTGCCGTGGCAGGCACCGAGCAGCGATTGACACTGCGCCGCTACGCCTAAACAATGGCGGCAGAACGTAATACGAGGAAAAACACCTTGACCGCTTTCTTGGACGATCCCAATTGCAAACACCCGCCTTTGATACCGTGACAAACTTTATCGAACAAAAAGACCCGGCCGTGTGGCAGGCCATTGCTGGCGAAATCGAGCGCCAGGTTGATGGCCTCGAGATGATCGCCAGTGAGAACTACACCAGCCCGGCCATCATGCAGGCCGCCGGCAGTGTTCTTACCAACAAGTATGCCGAGGGGTATCCCGGCAAACGTTACTACGGCGGCTGCGAATTCGTGGACGTGGTCGAGCAGCTCGCCATCGATCGCGCCAAGCAACTCTTTGGCGCCGAGTATGCCAATGTCCAACCGCATAGCGGTTCGCAAGCAAATACCGCAATTTACCTTACGGCTTTGCAACCTGGCGACACGGTCCTCGGACTCGATCTAGCGCACGGCGGCCACCTCACTCACGGAATGAAGCTTAACCTGAGCGGTTTGCTTTACCATTTCGTCAGTTACGGGGTGACGCGCGACACGAATCGGCTTGATTTCGATCAGGTGGCCGCCCTTGCCCGCGAGCACAAACCGAAGATGATCGTTGCCGGCGCCAGCGCCTACCCGCGAGAAATTCCCCACGAACGCTTTGCGGAAATTGCCCGCGAGGTCGGGGCGAAGTTGATGGTGGACATGGCCCATTACGCGGGTCTTGTGGCGGCTGGGCTTCACAACAACCCGGTCCCGGTGGCCGATTTCGTGACCTCGACCACGCACAAAACGCTTCGCGGCCCCCGCGCCGGGCTTTGCCTGGCCAAGGAAGAGTACGGCAAGACGATTAACAGCCGCGTGTTCCCAGGCATCCAGGGCGGGCCGCTCATGCACGTCATTGCCGGCAAGGCCATCTGCTTTGGCGAAGCACTTCAACCCGAGTTCAAAGTCTATGCCCAGCAGGTCATCGACAACGCCAAAGCCCTGGCCGACGTGTTGCTGGCCGGCGGCCTTAAGCTCGTCAGTGGCGGAACCGATAACCACCTCCTCCTCGTCGATGTGACGCCCCTCGGCATCGGCGGAAAGCTGGCCGAGCAATCACTCGATCGCTGCGGAATCACCGTTAACAAGAACATGATCCCGTATGACGAACGCAAGCCGGTTGATCCCTCGGGCATCCGTGTGGGCACCCCGGCCCTTACTACCCGCGGCATGAAGATCGACCAAATGCGTGCGATTGGCGGCTGGATGCTCGCGGCCCTCCGCGCACCGAACGATGACGGCGAGCTCGCCCGCATCCGCGGCGACATCCGCGAGCTTTGTCAACATTTTCCCGTCCCCGCCGCGGCAATTACCCATTAACTTTGTTGACGTGAACAGTAAGCGGAGCCTGGTTTATTCGAACGCCCATGCCAAAATCCAACAAGAAAAGTCGAATCCTCATTGCCGACGATAACGAGCCAAACGTCGAGTTGCTCGAAGCCTACTTGGCCGGGCTCGGTGTGGAAACCGCCGTCGCGGTGGATGGTCAGGATACGCTCAACAAGGTCGCGGAGTTCAAGCCCCATCTTATTTTGCTCGATATCATGATGCCCAAACTGAGCGGCTTCGAAGTTTGTAAGAAACTTAAGAGCGACCCCGCCACCAGCAACATCATGATTCTCATGGTGACGGCCCTGAATGAGCTTGGCGATATCGAGCGAGCCGTTCAGGCCGGCACCGATGACTTCCTCTCTAAACCGGTTAACAAGGCCGAACTGCTCAAACGGGTGGATAACATGCTCAAACTCCACCACGTTACCGATGAGGTCGAACGCCTGCGGCAGTACATCGAACAGATGGAACGTCGATAGAGTCGGCGATTCCATCGCATTACCGGCGATACCATCGCCGGCTTTGTGGAACGATACCATCGCCGGCTTTCACGACAACACCATAACGCCGGCGATGGTATCGCCGTACGCCGTATCGCCGTACGCCGTATCGCCGGTCTTCGCCCCGATGGTATCGCCGTTCTCGCACGGTCCGGGTATGATTAAGGAAGTCATTCGTGTGCGGGGAGCATTCTCATGGCAGGCCGATGGTTGCGAACTTGGGCGGCAAGCTGCGGAATCGCAGTGTTCCTGATATCGAATTACTGCCATGCCCAGGTGGCTGCCACCACGCGGGCCGAGCCCGCGCATGGCGAAGCCCCGCCCGCCCAGCAAGAACGGATCGACCAGTTGATCCGCGAGCTTGGGAGTCCGCGTTATGGTGCCCGGCGAGCGGCCGCTGCCGAACTGCGGCAGATCGGCGCGGAGGCTTTCGATTCTCTGTATGCGGCAACCGAAGATGTCGATCCCGAAATTTCCGCCAGCGCAAATTATCTGTTGCGGCAAATCAATGTTCGCTGGGTACAGCCCGACGATCCGCCGACGGTCCGTTCGTTCTTGCGAAGCTATGGGCAAGAACCGGAGTCAACCCGGCAAGCGGTTGTGGAAGAAATAGCGAAGTTGCCGCGAGGCGAAGGGCAGGTGGCTCTCTGCCGGATCGCGCGCTTCGACCGTTCCCCCCTTATCTCCCGAACGGCGGCTCTCGGCATCCTGCGGCCCAGGGGAATCGGCAAGACGCCAATCGTGCCAGATACTGCCGCCCTTGAAACGCAACTTGGGCACAGCACACGGGTGGCCACCCGCTGGATTCGCCAGTACCTTGCCCAGCTTGAAGACCCGGCAGCTTCGGTTGCGAGATGGAAGCAGCTCATCGAAGAAGAGGAGGCCCGAATCGAGAAGAGCGGCGAAACCTCGTCCGATATTCTCTTGTATCTGGAATGGAACCTCGCGGACATCCATCGGCAACTGCGCGATGATCGGGCCACCGCGGCCACGCTCGATCGCATGATGGGTTTATCAGAATCCGAAGCCGATCAATCTGTTATCGCCGTGCTAGACTGGCTGACCGAATACCAATTGTGGGGTGTCCTGGATTCATTTCTTGGCAAACATCAATCGCGGTTTGAACATCGCAAACGGGTGCTTTACCACACGGCACTTGCCCGCGAGAAGCAGGGGCAGACCAAGTTGGCCGACGAACTGGCGACGCGGGCAGCCCAGGCGGCTCCCAGTCTTTCGCACGAAGCGATTAGCGCCGCCATCGACCTCGAGCGAAAGAACAAGCACGAATGGGCCATCCGCGAGTATCGCGGCAGCATCGAGCGGCTTGCCTCCGCACCCATCAACGAGGATGTGATCATCGCCCGCGTCCAGCTAGCTCGTCTGTTGCACGACGACGACCGCGACGCTGAGGCGTCCGAAGCGATCGAACCACTCGTCCGCGCAGTACTGGGAAAAGGCAATACGGCGAACCTCTACAACAACATCCAGGAACAATACGAGCGTGTTGGGATTGATATTCCCAGCCCCGAGGTGTTGGCGGGGCGATATCATTTCTATCGCGCTTGCCAGTACCAGCGTGATCAAGATTACCGTCGCGCACAAGATGAATACGAATTGGCCGTCAAGTTCGATTCGTCCGATGCCGATCTGCTCATCGCCATGTTTCACTTCCCGAAAGCGGACGATGCCTGGCGAAGCAAGGTGCGGATTCATCTCACCCGATTGGTGCAGCAGCTCCAGCAGCAGATCGACGACAACCCGGCCGACCCCACCCCTTACAACCAATGGGCCTGGTTGGTGAGCAATACCGAGGGCGACTTCCAAAAAGCGATCCGCTATTCGCGCCGATCGCTCGAACTCAACGATGTCGGCGAGACCGGCGAAGCCAGTTATCTCGATACGCTAGCGCGCTGCTACTATGCCGTCGGCGATTACGAACAGGCCGTTAAGTACGAGCGGCAAGCGATTGAAAAGCTGGACTACATGCGCGTTATGCACCGCCAACTTGCAATCTTCGAAAAAGCACTCGCCGAGAAGAAAGCGAAGGAGGGGCGAGGAGTGAGGAGTGAGTAGTGAGGGGTGGCAGTGTTTTTGCTCCGTCTCGTGCGATTTCGCAATCCATCTTATGCAAACAGTGTCTCTTCCTCATGGCCCGCTCGCTTTCCTCGATCGGGGGCGCGGTCAGGTGGTGCTGTTGATCCACGGGTTCCCGCTCGATCACACGATGTGGAACTCCCAAATCGAGGCCCTTGCTTCGCGGTACCGCGTTGTGGCTCCCGACCTGCGCGGGTTCGGTCAAACCCCTCTCGGCGACATTGATCCCGAACGTGGCTTTCGCATGGAAGAGTTTGCCGAGGAGTTGGTCGCGTTGCTCGCCGCGCTCAACATTACCAAGCCCGTGGTGATCGTTGGGTTTTCGATGGGCGGATATATTGCGTGGCAGTTGATCTGGAAACATGCGGGCCTTGTGCGGGCACTTGTGCAGTGCGATACGCGAGCCGCCGCCGACAACGACGAAGGCCGGCTGGGCCGGCTCAAGATGGCAGACCATGTGGCCGAATGGGGAAGTAGCCGCGTTGCCGAGATGATGGGCCCGAAGCTATTCTCCCCAAGAGCGTATTCTGAAAGGCCGCGGCTTTTGGACGAAATCCGCCAGGTCGTGGGGAGCACGTCGCCGGCCGCGATTGCCGCCGCCCAGCGCGGCATGGCCGTCCGGGCCGATGTCTCGGCGTTGCTCCCCTCGATTCAGGTTCCCACTTTGATCGTCGTCGGCGTGGAGGATGCCATCAGCACCCGCGATGAGATGCGGTCGATCGCCGCCTCCATTCCCAATGCTTCGTTCGTGGAAATCCCCCAGGCCGGCCATATGACCACGTTGGAAGAACCGGTTCTCGTCAACGAAGCACTGATCCGCTTCCTGGGCAACTTGCGCGAATGAGAGCCTATCGGAGAACCTTCTCCTTTTGGGCATGGGTCTCGACACAAGTTGAGCTGATTAAAGTACTCCGCTCGCTCCGCGAGCGGAAATTCACCTCGCGGAGAAGTTGCGATTATTGGAAAGTGGGCAGCCGGTTTCGGTACAAGTGGCAGAGACAACCGGTTAAAACAGCGGCCTGGCGGCCGCCGCTAATTCGAATTGATATTTCATCACAAGCTCGGAGCGAGATGAGTACATTCGAATGGACTCACTGCCCTTCAATCGCAAATTCATCAAGTCGTTCGACTTGTGTAGATACCAGTGCCCGGCGGGAGAGGGAGTATGGAGTATTTGGAAAGACTCGGAGCGGCCAAGGTCACTTTTCCGGCAGGGTAAACACCGATTGGCTCTTCACGATCGCGTAATCGTCGGGGAAGGTATGGAACGCCTGAATCTTGAGGCTGCGATCGCGCGAGTGAACGTTGACGTAGCTCAAAGCGCCGAGGCCGAACCGAGCACTCGGCTCGAAGCAATGGAGCAGGCCCTCGCGGGTACCTAACTCGGCGAGTTCTTTCTGGTAGGTCCAGAACATCTCGCGGGCAATCGGTTCGAGCGAGAAATCGACATGGTAGGTAATGCCGCCGCGGCATTCCAGGCCGTCGCTGCACTTGTCCTTCAACCGATGCGACATGAGCCGCCGCCGCTGAGGCAACGGGTGATGGGCAGAGGCGGCCACTTCGGTCAGCATCATGCCATCGTACTGCCACGCAACGACATGACCGGCGTTGGTGATCTGCACATTCACTTGGTATCCCCCGCGCTCAACCCGCCGACTGCGATGGACCTGAAACAGTTCGGGGTGCAACGACCTGCCGTAGACCTGAAACACCAGCTCAGCTATTCGCGGACGTACCGATAACACGGATCCAGCCTCAATGAATAGGAACGAACGGTGTAGGTCACTCGACCCACTTTGAGGAGGATGGCTTGCCAGAACCTCCACCGTGCTTGATTATACTCGGAGCGAAAAACAACAACAAAGATCGATTCAGAAGCGGATAATTCCCAGCCGATTTCAGACTTGACATTTTCGCCAGCAGCTTGGTTTCCCAATACGGCACAAAACAAACACCATGCCATGCCAGCCGCGTGGTTTGCGAGTCGTGCAATGTCGGTGCATTTGAAACACGTTTTTGATACGTTGCTTGCCGCGCTCGGGCCACAACACTGGTGGCCGGGCGAATCGCGGCTTGAAATCATGGTCGGCACCGTGCTGGTGCAGAATACGTCGTGGCGGAACGTCGAACGGGCCATCGGCAACCTGCGCGAGTCGGGGGTCCTCAACCTCGTGGCATTGCTCGATCTGCCGATACAAGAACTCGCCGATTTGATCCGCCCCGCCGGATACTTTCAGGTGAAGGCCAAACGACTGCAGAACCTGTTCGCATTCATCCGCGACGATTGTGGCCGGTCACTCGAAACCATGTTCGGCAAGAACATGGAATCCCTTCGCGAGCAACTGCTCGGCATCCACGGGATCGGGCCTGAAACGGCCGACGCGATCCTCCTCTACGCCGGCGGAATGCCGTCATTCGTCGTCGATTCCTACACCCATCGCATCCTCGCTCGTCACGGCTGGATCGGCTACGAAGCCGACTACCACGAAATCAAGGACTACTTTGAACTCGCGCTTCCACAAGACCCTCAACTCTTCAACGAATACCACGCTCTGCTGGTGTGCGTCGGCAAAGACTTCTGCAAACGCACAAACCCCAAGTGCCCATCTTGCCCGCTCATCCGTCTGCTGCCTTCCCACGGCATCATCGAGCCGGCGTAAATGAAATCGAATCTCTCGCACGCCAAGACCGTTCGCCACCGCCAAAAAGACTACAACGCTAAGTCAAACCACAAAGGCCACAAAGAACACGAAGGAAATAGAGCATCCATCGTGGCGGAAATACTGGGGTGCCCATGCGCGTTGCAATGAACAAGTTGGTTTATTGAAGTTGCGCACAATTGGTCCCGGCTGGTCGAACTCTGAATGCCCAAAATGCCGGCTTGATTGGTGTTCTTCGTGCTCTTGGTGGTCAATCAACGTAGCGCTGTGGTACGAACCAAGTTCAACGGTCTCTACCAAAAGAGATAACTGAGGCGAGGGGCGTCATCGAGACGTTTCCTGCTCGGTTTGTTTGTGGAGCAATACACCTCCATCAACCAGACCCAAGGGGGGGGTAGCGACTAACCATTGATGGCCAATGTGTCATGGCACCTGGGCATGCTTTCTTTCCGAGCAGCACCAGGGGATTACCACGCAGAAATGGCTCGTTTTTGTGAACCGGGGATCCTACTGGGGACCAGTTCCCTTGATCCGGGAACCTGGCTCGCCACCCGAGAAAAAAACTTGCCCAAAGGGGGCAAGAAAACTTGCAATCTGCTTAAGGCGTCAGTAGCATAATTCTAGAACTTAACGCTGAAGAGTGCTTTGGCATTTCAGCTTCCATTCGCTGCTTGAAACGTCTTGGTGGAGGTGGCTAATGCGTTTACATCTGGGTTCCGCAATTATTATTCTGGCGCTCTCATTGTCCCAGTTTTCGCTCTCGGCGCCGATTCTCGACCAATCTTATGATCCGAACTCTGGCGGTGGTTACACGATCAACTCCGCGGCCACGTATGCTCAGTTGTTCCAAGCAGGGCTGTCGGCTCCTGTCGCGGGCATTGAAGCTCGAGTGTTGAACTATTATGGTGCCGCCACGCAACCCATAAAACTCGATCTATGGACCGTTACCGGTTCCTATCCCGAAACGCTCGGCACAAATTTGGCGTCTGCCTCGATCCCCCAATCGCTAGTTCCTTCGTCTTCGAGTTTGGTTTACTTCGATTTGAGTTCGTCGAATGCTTCCTTCGCGGCCGGCCAAACCTATGCGGCCGTGCTCTCAACGACCTCGGGTTACTCTTACCTCTGGGAGGGGCCGAGCAACGGTACGTATGCCAACGGTAGCGGTCGGCTAGTCAGCAGCGGACATGTCTACTACACACTTGCAGGCCAAAACCTTGATTTCTGTTTTAAAACGTACGTAATTCCAGAGCCGAGTGTATTGGCTATCGCTGCATTCGGCTTCGTGCTGCCATGGATTTACCGGCGCAACCGGGCGTACTGACCTTCTGCGAGCACGACTCGGAACTTCCCTCTCTATAGGAAGGGGTTGAAGGAGGGTTCAAGGAGTGCTGGGTTTTTCGCCTTGCTTGAACGGCTGACCGATCCAGAACAGGTATTGAGACAAAGCCTATCTCTGCCGGGCCATTTGCAGAAAATCGTGATAGCGAGATTTCATCTCGGCCAGGCTGTCGCCGCCGAATTTGTCGATGAAGGCCGACGCGATCTCGAACGCAACCACATTCTCAATAATAACACTCGCGGCCGGAACCGCGCACACGTCGCTACGTTCGTAGCTGGCTTCCTGCCGTTGCTTCGTGTCCAGGTTGATCGATTCGAGCGGTTTCGCGAGTGTGCTGATCGGTTTCATCGCCGCGCGCAAGACGAGCGGTTGGCCATTGGTCATGCCGCCCTCGATTCCGCCCGCATTATTTGTGGGCCGAACGTAACCAAGGTGAGGTTCGTTGCGGAGAGCCGGATCGTACTGAATCGGATCGTGAACTTGTGAGCCACGCAGGCGGGCAGTTCCAAAGCCGAGCCCCACTTCAACCCCTTTGATGGCTTGGATACTCATGACGGCCTGGGCAAGCCGCGCATCGAGTTTGCGATCCCACTGAGCGTGAGAACCAAGGCCGAAGGGGAGTCCGTAAACGCAAACTTCGAAGATGCCCCCGAGCGTGTCGCCATCTTTGGCGGCTGCATCGATGAGTTGCTTAATCGCCTGTTCACGCGACGGATTCAGACCGTATATTTCGCTGCAATCGCGTTTCTTGCGGAGTTTCTCGAGCGGCGCAACAATTGGCTCGATACGTTCGCCCCCGATTTCCACCACATACGCGAACGGGGTGATCCCGAATTGGGTCAGCAGTTGCGAGGCCAAGGCCCCCGCGGCGACGCGGACGGCCGTTTCACGGGCCGAGGCCCGTTCAAGCACGCCCCGGATCGAGCCAAGGAATTTCAGAGCGCCGGTGAGGTCGGCATGACCGGGGCGGGGCCGGGGTAACTCATCCAGCCGATCGAGCTTGCAATCGCGGTTCGGCACCTCGAGCGTAATCGGACTACCGAGGGTGACGCCCTTCCAAACTCCAGAAAGAACATGGACCTCGTCGGTTTCGATGCGCTGCCTTCCGCCACGCCCATACCCGCCTTGCCTACGCCGTAGTTCGCCGTTGATAGACTCGATATCGATCTCTAAACCAGCGGGGAAGCCATCGACCAAAGCAATTAACGTTTTGCCGTGCGATTCGCCAGCGGTGAGGTAACGCAACATGGGGATTAGGCATTCGAGGTGGCGTGTAAAAAATAATCGGGGCGGCGCACGAAGCGCCTATCTAGGTGCGCTTTCAAGGCGGAAGAGGGAGGATTTCAAAACACATTCTAAGGTGTAACTTGTGGGGCGGGACTCCATTCTAGCCTTTCCTGGGGTCTCGTGCAGCGATTCATCTCGACCAATCACTTCCAGCGAAATGCCGTCCCCGTAATTTTTTCGAAGGCCTCGATGTACTTGGCCCGGGTGTTGGCGACGACTTCTGCCGGAAGCTCGGGGGGCGGGCTGTTCTTGTCCCAGCCGCTCTGGATCAGCCAATCGCGGACGAACTGCTTATCGAACGAGGATTGGCCTTTGCCCGGCTGATACCTATCCGCCGGCCAGAACCGCGAACTATCGGGCGTGAGGACCTCGTCGATCAAAATCAATTCGTCATCGAGCAGGCCGAACTCGAACTTTGTATCGGCGATGATGATGCCTCGCGTGGCCGCATACCCGGCACCACCGCTGTAAAGTTCAAGGCTCCGCTGCGAAAGCAACTTGGCAAGTTCACTTCCAACGCGGGCGCAGGTTTCATCATAGGAGATGTTCTCATCGTGCAGGCCCTGTTCGGCTTTGGTGGCCGGCGTGAAGATTGGTCCCGGCAGTTTATCACTTTCACTTAGGCCGGTGGGTAGTTCGATCCCGCACACAGTGCCAGTTCGTTGGTACTCGCTCCAACCCGATCCGGAAAGGTACCCGCGCACCACGCATTCGATCGGCACCACACGCGTCTTGCGGACAAGCATCGAACGGCCCTCAAGCGGCTCGCGGTCGACACCGGGGGGCAAGTCGAAGTCATCCACGTCGCACGAGATCATGTGGTTGGGTACGTCCTTAAACTTTTCGAACCAGAAGCGGCTCAGTTGCGTCAGCACACGACCCTTATCCGGGATGCCCGTCGGCAGTACCCAATCGAACGCGCTGAGGCGGTCGGTGCTTACCAGCAGCAAGGTATCTCCCAAGTCGTAAATATCGCGCACCTTGCCGCGACGAACAGGAAGATCGGCGAGTGTGGTCTGCGTTACAACGGAGGTCATGGGGATTCCTTTCGGAGGACTGGTTTGCCGAGCGAAACTTCGTGCACGGTGGAATATGCGGACAGGAACGAACGCGTGGCTGGGGCTTTCGCCCGTAGTTATCACGGACTAAAGTCCGTGCCACGCCCGATCCGGGGGCGATGTGTTCAGCCCACGAACAACGACTCTATAAGGACTTCATAGCCTACCTATAGAAAATATACAGCTTTTCAACCCGGGTCGGCTATGGTTGTTGCGGATCATGCTGGCCAGTAGAATCGAGTTTTTGCCGTGGGGCGAATGCCATTGCTCTGGCGACGGGCGGAACGGTCGCTGGGAACCGCGGTTTGTTGGTTGGCTGCTTTGCCAAATGTGCCGAGGCGCGCCTTGCCATGGGCCTAATGCGTTTTCAAGTCCACGATCGAGACCGGATTCCGCCGGGTGGGCTTGACCACGTTCACTTGTGCGGACAAGACGATCTCCCCTGGTTCTCTAGGACCTATTTCAGCGGCGATCATCTCATCATCGAACGGAACGAGGAGGATTCGGGCAAGCTGTTCGTGCCTTGGCGTGTCGACCAATCGAGCCCGCTGTTGATCAATACTTCGACGTTGTCCGAACGCGAACGCCCCTATCTGCTCGAACTCGAGCTGGCCCGGGGCATGCTGAACAACCTTCGGAATCAAATTGCCATTTGGGAGGGCATGGGTCTGGTCGTCGGTCCGCAACTCTCGAAAGGTGTGCTGAAAGCAACGACGGAATTTTCTCGGGCAGCCACCACGCAAGAAGACCAAACGACCTCGGCAGATTGGGCGGAGCGCTCGCTCGCCTCGACCGTATCAACCATGACTTACCTGACGGAGGAGTACGTCCGGCAAGCAACGGCTCAACGACGCGCGCAATCTCGGCCAACGACCACCTGGTTCGGCGTGAACTTGGGCAGCCAACCGCCAACGGCCAGCGTTACGCAGCACGTCGTCAACACGTTCAACATGGTTTCCGTGCCCGTCGGCTGGCGCGCGATTGAGGCCGTGGAAGGCCGGCGGAATTGGACAGAATCGGACGCCCTGTTCGAGTGGGCAAAGACGACCGGAATGCGTCTCTCCGCCGGGCCTCTCTTGGAACTCGACGATCGCGGGGTTCCCGATTGGACCTACTTATGGGAAGGCGATTTCGAGAGCGTGACAAGATTCTCGCTCGACCAGGTTACCGCAGTGGTCGAGCGATACCGTGGCCGAGTCCACTTGTGGCAGGTCGCGGCGCGGATGACCCACGGCCACGTGTTGGGTTTAGACGAGGGGCACCGCCTGCAACTCGTGGCGAAAGCGATTCAGACGGTTCGCAAGCTCGACCCCTCCACGCCCGTGGTCGTTTCGTTCGATCAGCCTTGGGCCGAATACATGGCCCACGAACGTTTGGACCTGGCGCCTTACCATTTTGCCGATGCGTTGGTGCGAGCGGACCTTGGGCTGGCGGGCGTGGGGCTGGAGATCAACTTCGGCTACGATCCGGGCGGCTCGGTGTATCGTGGCCCGTTGGCCATGAGCCGCCTCGTCGATATGTGGAGCCAGCTCGAAGTACCCCTTCTCGTCGCGCTGACAATGCCCAGTTCGGCCCAACAGGATCCGCGAGCAAACCCGAAGGCGAAAGTCATCGCGGGCGATTCGAGCGAGATTACCCACGAGACCCAACGAGAGTGGATCGAACAGCACCTTCCGTTACTCATGGCCAAGGGGGCCGTTCAGATTCTCTTGTGGAACCAACTTTCCGACTCGTTGCCACACCACTATCCCCACGGCGGATTGTTCGACGCCCACGAGCAGCCGAAACCCGCGATGGAATCGCTCAAGACGATTCGTCAGCAGTTTTTCAACGGTGGCAGGTGAAAAGTGGGAGGCCTCGAATCGCACGTTCGCAGTGGTCCCCGTGTCTCCGTGGTGTAGTCGTGAAGTTGTCTTCGCGGGATGTTTGCATGGTGTGCGTATCGTGGCTTCGGGTAATTCTGCTCAGAAAGTTCGGCTAGAGATGCGCTCTTTCGCCCATCACGGCCGCTTCGCGTGAAGGATGGTTGGGCAACGCCGATTCCAAACGGAAATCGTGTAGCGTTTCTTCGCACTCGGGAGAGAGCCCGCAGATCCGCAGCGCGCCGCCACACTGTGAAAGTCGCTCTTGCAGCATTACCAATTGGCTCATCATGTTGCTCGGCATCTCCGCGATGTCATCAAGCTCTAGCACCAATCGGTAGATGAAATGCCGCGACGAGATCGACCACAGTTTCTCCGCGATGTGAGGAACTTCGTCGAACGGTTCTTCCCGCGAACGCAGTTTGACGAACAACCAATTCGGGCCTCGGTCCACGTTCAATTCCAAGCCATCAACATTGTGAATAGCCATGGTACGCTCCCTCTTACAAGCCGGGTGCCAGCGGGCACGTTCCGAAGAATAGAAATGCGGCGTGTAATCAGTCCGTTGTCAATCCGAGTTGAAGCCGCCCGCCGTTCGTTCATCTTATGGCGGGGCAATTCCGGTCCGCAATCCGTATACACAAAGATTTCACATGCTAGCAACAAAGCCGAACCGCCCCGCGAGGGCTCTGCCAGGGGTTGATGTTGGCTCACCCTCGGCCAAGCCGGGGACTGATTGCTTTTCAGCTTTGTAGATGACGGGTGAACAACGGATCGGCAATGGCTAACAAGCTACGTGGCGAGCATCTTGCGGATGGTATCTTTGGCAATTTGGAGAGCTTCAGGTAACTTGTGAGGTTCCTTGCCGCCGGCTTGGGCCATGTCGGCACGACCTCCGCCGCCACCTCCCACGGCACTTGCCACCGGGCGTATCCACTCGCCGGCGCTAAGTTTCCGGGCCTGTAAGTCGCGGCTGATGCCGGCAATCAACGTGACTTTGTCGTCACCCTGCCGGCTCGCAAGCAGCACGGCCGAGGATTCGGTCTTTCCACGAACCTGATCGATCAGTTGCCGCATCAGGTTTCCCTCGACCCCCGGCAGCTCGGCCACCACGACGGTAACGTCGCCCACTTGCTCAGCCGATTCGAGCAGTCGATCGCCAGAAAGCGGCCCGGCCGCCGCCCGTTCGGCCAGTTGCTTTTCGAGTTGTGCGGCTTCATTCTTTAGAGCCACGATACGCTCGGGCACCGCGAGGATGGCCACCGACAGCATGCGGCCGACTTCGGCCAGGCTGGATTTCAACTCTCCGAAGGTTGGTTTGGCAGCCGCCATCCCAGCCGTTTGAGGCTTGGCCTGCTCGGGTGCCAAGCCGCCGGTGGCCAGTGCTTTGCGAAGTTCCTTCACGCGGCCGGCCATTGCGGTAGCGGCCGCAATCATCTCATGCGGTAGCACGCCGAGGAGTCGCGCGGCTTCGTTCGAGGCCGCTTCAATCTGTCGAATATAATCGGCCGCCTTTGCGCCGGTGAGGGCCGTGATGCGGCGTGTGCCGGCCGACACGCCCTCTTCGCTCAGGATTTCGAAGCACGCCACTTCGCTCGTGTTCGTCAGGTGGGTGCCTCCGCACAGTTCTTTGCTGAAAGCCCCCATCGAGACCATCCGCACGGGGTCGGGATACTTTTCGCCAAATAGCATCATGGCACCTTGTTGACGAGCCTCGGCGAGCGGCAGTGTTTCCCACTTAACCGGCGCGGCCGCGGTAATCTGCGTGGCGACATCCGCGCAGATCGCCGCCAGTTGCTCGGCGGAGACGGGGCTAAGGTTCGTGAAGTCGAACCGAAGCCAGTCCTCATCCACCTTCGATCCTTGTTGCTGAGCATGGGTGCCGAGGTTCTTCTGCAACGCGTAGTGAAGGATGTGCGTGGCCGAGTGCGCGCGGCGGATGCCGCCGCGGCGGTTGGTATCTACGCTGGCCCGCACCTTGGCGCCTTCGTTCATAGTGCCGCGCACAAGGTGGCCGTGGTGGATCGTGAGGCCACCATCCTTCTGGGCATCGGTTACGAGGAACTCGAAGCCATCGCCGACGAGTTTGCCCGTGTCGCCCACCTGTCCGCCACTTTCGCCGTAGAACGGGGTGCGATCGAGAACAACGCGGACCGGGTTCTTGTGTCCGACCTCTTCCATCTTGTCGCACAGGTGATCGTTCGGGGCCGTGCCGGCAATGATTCCTTTTACAACGGCATCGGCCTCGGTCGTTTCGTAGCCCAGAAATTCGCTCGCGTGCAAGGCCTGCTTGAGCGAATCGACCGGACCGCGAGCGCCCATCACGGCGTGTTGCACCTTGCCCGAGGCTTCGCCGTGTTGCTCCATTGCGCGTTCGTAGCCTTGCCAATCGAACGCCAAATTATGTTCCGCCGCAAGCGACTCGAAGAGTTCAGGAGGCACGCCATAGGTTTGGTAAAGCTCGGCGGCAACCGCGCCATCGACCGTGACGCGATTATCGCGCCGCATGGTGTCGAACACGCGGTCGATGTGGTTGAGACCGGCGTCGATCGTGCCGAAGAAGTTCGCCTCCTCTTTTTCGATGACCCCGCTCACGCGTTTCACCGTTTCGCCCAGTTCAGGGTAGGGCTGTTTCATCATTTCGGATACGATGGGCACGAGCTTATGCAGGAAGGGTTGGCGGAGGCCCATTTGGTGACCATCCAGCACGGCCCGACGCAGCAGCCGCTTTACCACGTACTTCTCCTTGTTCGCGCCAGGATAAACATTCTCGTGTACGGCAAACGTACATGCCCGAATGTGATCGGTAATTCGACGGAGTCGGCGACCGTCTTCCGAGTCGTATTCGTACTTCTTGCCGCAAACATCCGCGGCGGCCTGCACGATGGGGTAGAGAATATCAATGTGGTAGTTCGTCGGTACGCCTTGCAGCGTCGAAGCACACCGCTCAAGCCCCATGCCTGTATCGATGTTCTTCGAAGGCAGCGGCCGCAAGTTGTTCGGCGGCGCGCCGACCCGATTGAACTGCGTGAACACAAGGTTCCAAATTTCCACCGCCTTGCTACCTTCGGGGTGGTAATAGATTTCGCTGCATGGCCCGCACACGCCATCCGGCCCTTGGGTCGGCGCGCTGGCGGGCCAAAAGTTCTCGTCCTCGCCACAACGCTCGATCCGCTCGGTGCGAAGGCCGATGTCTCGCTGCCAAATGCCGGCCGCTTCGTCGTCGTCGCTGTAGACCGTCACGGTCAGTCGTTCGGCCGGCAGGCCTAGCCATTTCTTATCGGTGAGGAACTCCCAGGCCCAGTGAATGGCTTCGCGCTTGAAATAGTCGCCGAAACTGAAGTTGCCGAGCATCTCGAAGAAGGTGTGATGATAGGCCGTGCGGCCCACGTTATCGATATCACCCGTCCGCAGGCACTTCTGGCAAGTAGTTGCCCTCGTGAAATCGAGCTTCACCTTCCCCAGAAAATGGTCCTTGAACTGATTCATGCCGGCCGGCGTGAACAGAACCGAAGGGTCCCAGGTCGGCACGAGCACATCGCTCGGGCAACGCTTGTGCCCCTTGGTTTCAAAAAAGGCAAGATACTTTTCGCGGAGTTCGTTGGTTTTCATGGAAGAGGGGATTGGATGCAGGGCGCGGCGACCGCGCCCCATACTATCCGCTGTTAATGGATGGATCGAAAGCTGCGATCGCGGAGCAACGCAATGTTAAGCCCCAACATGTACCAAGGCTGTGCGATCGCAGCGGAACGCGGCCTCCACCGGGTTTCTTGACGCCGTGCCAAGCCGGTTGCCAGCGAAGTGCTCGAATATACCGTTTTTTCCAGCTTTCGGGCAGCCCAGCCCAGCGGCCGGTAGAACGTCCGCTTCGAGAAAACAAAGTTGTCCGCTGGCCCCGCGAGAGGAAATTGTACTCCGCTCGCTCCGAACTTGTGAGGGAATGTTCATTCGAGTTAGCGGCGGCCGCCAGGCCGCTGTTTCAACCGGTCATTTCTACCACTTGTGCCGATACCGGTTGCTCGCGTTCCCAAAAAATCACAGCCTCCCTGCGAGAGGAATGTCATCTCGCGGAGCGAGATGAGTACACTCCATCCGACCCACTACCCAGCGGCCAGGCGATGGTTTGCATCGCGGAAGAGGGGATGTTGGCGATGAGTCGTTAGGGAATCATGTTGTCGAGTAACAACTTGGTGATGAGTGCTACGGCCATTCCCCAGGAGAAACTCATGAGGGTTCCTATGGTGATGTACTCGGCCTCGAGACGGTTTCTCCGGTCGCTGAGCTCGCCGAAGCGGAAGACCGATTTGGCAGCGATCAGGAAGCCAACACCCTCGGGGTGCGCGGCCAAGACCAGCAAGAAGATAAGAAAGCGTTCGAGTTGGCCGATGAGTTTTCCGCCATCGGCGAAGCCGCGAGCCTGAGGTGCCGATGCAGATGGGTCGTGTGCCGATTTGAGTTCCGTGGCGAAGCGATTCATATGTACGTCGAGACGAAGCTATTGCCGCCAATCGTGGCGAGGAAGGCTCCGGCGAGGCACACGAAGATGGCTGTGAGCATGGAAACACCAAGTTCCCGGGGTTGGATATAGCGCTTATGCGCTATAAATACATAATATAGCCATTAAACGCTATTTTCTCTGATAGCTCGCCCAGAATAGCTCGAACTCGGCAATTGCTCGAGAAATCGAGGACCAACCGGCCGATTTCAGGCTTCGGTTAACAGAGGGCTGCTCGATCCGTGGACTCCACAGCGTACCGATATCTTCTTGTTTCCAGCCTCGTAGCGCGCCAGTCATGGCGAGCGCTTGTTTTTCGGACCAATGCTGACTTGCCAGGGAATCGATCAAATCGAAAGCAAGGTCCCATTGGTGGGTTGCTTGAAGGTCGTGGGCGGCGAACGCCATGCGGCGTTTGCGAAGCCCTTCCCTCAACAATTGGCCTGATAATCGAAACGCTTCGCCATCGCCTTCGGAAACGTTCTTGCCGGGCACGAAATCGATCGCACCGATGCCGACGACGAATCGCGTATCGCACTTCAAACCGGAAGAGCGGAGGTGCGCTCGGTACAACAACCCGGCAGCAAGTGTCTTGCCTGGATTGGTTAGCAACACTTGCCAGGAATCTCCGCTGAAGATGTCAACATCGAGAGGCATCACTTTGCGTCCTAGCCATTCCTCAAGGAGCGAGGAGCCGGTTTTCATGGACTTAAAAAGCAATTCTCGTTGGAACTTGTCCAACTTAGTCGAGCCAACGACATCACCCGAAATAACACCGTATAGCTGCTCGTAATCAATATTCATGGCAGGCGGTTAGATTGAAAGTGCTTGACGTTCCGCAACGCGACGCCGGATCAGGTCGAGGTCGTCGTTGGGCGTGGCCGCGATAAGGCGGCGGGTGTACTCTTCGCGTGGGTTGTTGTAAATGTTTTCCGAGGGGCCGAATTCAACGATCTTGCCTTCGTTCATCACGGCCATCATGTCGGCCATGAACTTGACGACGCTCAGATCGTGGCTAATGAAAATGTACGTGAGGCCGCGCTTATCTTGCAGTTCTTTGAGCAAGTTGAGTACCTGCGCCTGCACGCTCACATCGAGCGAGGAGACCGATTCATCGCAGATGATGAATTCAGGCCCGGCGGCCAGCGCGCGGGCAATGCACACGCGTTGCCGTTGCCCGCCGCTAAACTCGTGCGGATAGCGGCGGAGGAAATCGGGCTTCAGCCCGACTTCGCGGAGGAGCTCCGCGGCGCGGTCGCGGCGATCGGCGCGATTTGTGCCGATCCGCTGAATCACCATCGGCTCGGTGACGGCCGTTTCGATCGTCATCCGCGGGTTCAGTGACCCGTAGGGGTCTTGAAAAACGATTTGCATCTTGCCGCGCATCGCGCGGAGTTCGCTGCCCGAAAGCTGTGCCAGGTTGACGCCACGGTAGAGCACCTGACCGCCGGTGGGTTCGATGAGCCGGAGGATCGCGCGGCCGGTTGTGGTTTTTCCGCAGCCGCTTTCACCCACCAGCCCCAGCGTTTGGCCCGGGTACACGTTGAAACTGACGCCATCCACGGCCCGGATGTAATCGACGGTACGGGCAAGGATGCCACGCTTGACGGGGAAGTGAACTTCCAGGTTGCTGACGGCAAGCACGGGTTGCGTGCCTTCCTCGATCGACTGGGTTTGTGGCGCGTGGTGGCCTTCTTCCCACGGGTGGCCAATTACGGCCAGTTCGCTCTTCGGGTGGAGCAATCGGCCGCGGCCTGTGGTTTCGAGGTGTTTCAAGCGTGCCGCATCCATCTTCTTTTCGATAACGCGAATCGAGCCCTCTTTCGTCACGGTTTCCATGAAGTCATCAACGGTGGGCAACCGCCGGTACTTGGTTTCCAGCCGTGGCCGGCAAGCCAGCAAACCTTTCGTGTACGGGTGCTTGGGGTTCGCAAAGATATCGAGCACCGGCGCGTATTCCACTTCTTCGCCGCGGTACATCACGAGCACATCGTCCGCAATTTCGGCAATGACGCCGAGGTCGTGCGTAATGAAGATAATGGCCATGCCGCGTGTATCGCGCAGCTTGCGGAGAATTTCGAGAATCTGGGCCTGGATCGTGACATCGAGTGCGGTGGTCGGCTCATCGGCGATGAGCAGTTGCGGGTTGCAGGAAAGGGCCATCGCGATCATCACACGCTGTTTTTGGCCTCCCGACATTTGGTGTGGGTAGGAATCGATACGTTGCTCCGGCTTGGGGATGCCGACCTCGCGCATCAAGTCGATCGTCCGCTGCCGGGCCACGGTTCGGCTCACCCGCTGATGCAGGATGATGGCCTCCATGATCTGTGAGCCTACGGTGAAAACCGGGTTGAGCGAGGTCATCGGCTCCTGAAAAATCATGCTAATATCGCGGCCGCGGATCGATTGCATTTCGCGCTCCGGCAGGCCGACGAGGTCGCGCCCAAGGAACGAAATGCGTCCCGATTCAATCTTGGCGTTTGACGTAAGCAGCTGCATGATCGAAAGCGAGGTAACACTTTTGCCGGAACCGCTTTCGCCCACGATACCCAGCGTGCGTCCCGGCTCAAGCCGAAACGTAAGCCCATCGACGGCGCGGACAACGCCCTCTTCGGTGTGAAAGAATGTGCGGAGACCATCAACTGCGAGGACAGTAGTCATACAGTAGCCACAAAAAGGCACAAGAGACACAAATAAGAGGACTGTGGTTTTACATCTCGTCAGGTGGCGAGTTGTTTTGATCGAGTGTGAAGATGTACTTCTTGATGAACAGGCGAGGAGCACCGAAGTTGATCAGCAAACCATGCTCCTTGCCGGATGAACGAAGGTAACCAATCATTTGAGCAATGTGATCGTTCACGATTGCGTTGCACGCCTTGATTTCGACGATCAAGCAGTTTCCTATCAGCAAGTCGACATAATATTCTCCAAGAATAGTACCATCTTCATCGTAAACGCTAAGTGGATGTCGGGTATGAACAATCAGACCAATCTTTGCAAGTCGATGTGCCAAGGCGCGTTCGTAGACTTTCTCCAAGTGCCCATGTCGAAGGTAATTGTGAATCGCAAAACTCGTCTCTCTCACAATGTCGCATAGCTCATTGATAGTTTTTCACTTCTTTCCCATTGCCAGCCCACTTTTCGTGTTCTTTGTGCTTTTTTGTGGCTATCACTTAGCTTGCCTCAACCTTGGGTCGGTCGCTTCTTGCAAACCTTCGCCGACGAGGTTGTAAGCCAGGACGGTGAAGAAGATGGCAAGGCCGGGGAAGAGCACAAGCCACCACATATTCAGGTTGCTGCGGCCAGCGTCGAGCAGCGCGCCCCAACTGGGGTTGGGGGGCGGGGTGCCGAAGCCAAGGAAGCTCAGGCCGCTTTCGAGCAGGATCGCGGAAGCGATGCCGAACGTGATCGGCACAAGCACAGGCGCAAGCGAGTTGCGAAACACGTGGCGGTACATGACGCGATACCAAGGCACGCCGAGCGCGCGGGCAGCCATCACAAAATCGGCTTCCCGCAACCGAATGAATTCGCCGCGCATCAGGCGGGCGATGCCCGTCCAGCGGGTGAAGCCCAGCACGGCCATGAGATGCCAAATCGTGGGCCGTTCGAGGATCGCAATGAGAGCGAGAATGAGCACCAGGGGCGGTACGCACATCACAAGTTCGATGAGGCGGCTCAGCAGCATATCAACCCAGGAGCCAAAGTAGCCGGCCAGTGAGCCGACAACGATCCCGATCACCGAGGCAATCCCCATCGACACGAAACCAACGAGCATGGCCGTGCGGGTGCCATGCACCATCTGGGCGAAGACATCGACGCCCGAACGGGTCGTGCCAAACCAGTTATACCGCGACGGGCTACCCGTATCGCGCGCCGGGTTGGCCGGCAGGTCGGGCCACTCATTCGCCCGCACGCGCCGGTACGGGTCTTGATATACGAGCGGCCAATACGCCCAACTCTCCGGGTCTTTCTTTGTCAAATTCGCCGGATAGACGCCGCGAAATCGATCGATGAGAAAGATCGGGTGCTCCCACTTACTGTAGAAGTATCCTAACGCGGGGAAGTACAGATTCCCCTTGTAAGAACACACGAGCGGCTTGGTGCCGACGATGGCTGGCGAAAAGAGCGCAACGAGGCCCATGAATGCCACGTACACGAAGGCGGCCATCGCTAACTTGCGTCGGCGGAAACGACGCCATGTCTCCACCCAGAAGCCAGGCGACCGGGGCAAGGTGGTTTTAACGGGGGGGGAAGTAGTGGGCATCGGCGAAACGGGGCGGTGGGCGCTAAGCCGCGAGCGGCTAGTGGTAAGTCACGCGGGGGTCCACAACCGCGTACAAAATGTCAGCCAGCAACTGGCCAATGAGCGTGAGAACCGAAAACAAAAGCACCAATCCCATTGTGGTTGGGTAATCGCGCATGCGGATCGATTCAAAAAACAACTTGCCCATGCCGGGCCAACTGAATATCTGCTCCAAAATAATACTGCCGCTCAGCAGCGCCGGCAGTTCGAGGCCGATCATCGTTACGAGCGGAATCAGCGTGTTGCGAAACGCATGATGCAACAGGATACTTCGCGATCCCACGCCTTTGGCACGGGCCGTGCGAATGTAATCTTGTCGGATGACTTCCTCCATGTTTGCCCGAATGAATCGGCTGTAAAACGCCAGCGCGCCATAGGTAAAGCATGCCACCGGCAACAACGAATGGCAAAACAAATCGCTGAACTGCTGGACGAACGAAAGCTCGGAATAATTATCGCTCGTCATGCCAAAAAGCGGCAACTCGAAGCGAGTACCCTTCAGCTTGATTGAAAATAGAACCTGCAAGCCGAGCGCCGCTACGAACGCGGGCAGCGAGTACAGCATGTACAGAAGAACGCTGACGGCCCGCTCATCGGGCTTGCCGCTCCGTGCCGTAGAGTACAGGCCGAGGGGGATCGCAAGCAGGTAGGAAATGAGCAATGACGAAATTGTCAGCAGGAGCGTCGGCCCGACCCGCTGGCCAATAACCTTTGCAACCGCCGCGTGGTGCGTAAGCGAACTACCCAGGTCGCCCTGGGCGGCCTTCGCTAGCCACTTAAAGTACGCCTGATACCAAGGCAGGTTCAGCCCAAACTCTTCCCGCATCCGTTCGATGTCTTCAGCTCGCATATTCCGACCCGGGTCTACCGATTCCAGCTTCACAAGCACCGGGTCGCCCGGCATCATGCGAATCAGGCCGTACACAAAGAACGTGATGAACAGCAGCGTCATCGACCCCAACAGCAATCGTCGAACAATGTAGCTTGTCATGGGCGGCGGAAAGCGACGCGAGGAGTTCTAAGAAATTGCTGTGATGGCAAGGGCCGATTGCCGACTTACAACGGATTCGGTCGAGAGAAAACCGGACCGCATAACGGGATTGCCGCGATGAACTGGAGAATCTGCCAGGCAGCCATCACGAGTGGGTCGCTCTCCGCAATCAATCTTTTCTTCTACGGGCAATGTCCTGAAAATCCTGCCGATCCTGTTATCCTGTCTAATCTCATCCTCGAGTCGTCTCGATGTCCTAACGATCAAGTTTCCGTTGATTACGGAGTCCAGATCGCCCCAAAGCCCGGGCCATACGAAAATGGCCCGCGCGGGCTAAACCGATATCCCCGCAACTTCTTGTTGAATCCGTAAAATGAGCTTCTCGTATACAGGAACAAGTAGGGCTGGTCCTCGTAGATGAGGTTCGAGATTTCACCGTAAATCGCTGCCCGCTTTTCGCGGTCAAATTCCTTCATGCCTTGCTTAAAAAGCGCATCGACCTTGGGATTCGAGTAACTGCCGTAGTTCCGGTCTTGGCCGGTGCCAAAGATGTTCTCGTTCGTGTAGGGGTCGGTGCCGGTGGACCACCCCGAGAGCTCGGCCTCGAATCGCTTCTTCTGCACACGCTCCTGGAACACGGCCGCCTCCATCGGCACGATGTGGCACACCACGCCTATCCCCTCCAGGTTCTCGCGGAACAAATTGCAGATGTTGATGCGGTCGGGCTTCTGGCTCACCATCAGAGAAAACTCGAACGGCACAAGTTGGCCGTTAATTTCCTTGTCGCGAATGCCGTCGCCGTCGCTATCGACCCAGCCCGCATCATCCAGTAGCTCTTCGGCCTTGTCGAGGTCGTGCTCGATGAGCTTGGGCGGGTTCTTCGGGTACATCCAGGAATCGGGGTGAAAGATGCCATAGCATCGCGGGTGAAGGCCAAAGCAAAGGTCGTCGATCATTTCGTCGTAATTCATCGCATGGGCCATCGCCCGCCGCACGCGCACGTCCTGAAAGAACGGCGTCGTCAAATTCCAGCCGATATAGAAGAAGGTCCATTCGTCCTCGTAGACCTTTGTGTTCTGGGCGTAGAAATCGTTGTCCGAGGTTTGGGTTTCCCATTGCTCGGCGTCTAACTCGCCTTCGTCGATCCGCCCCGACTTGAGCGCCAACAGCCGCGTGTTGCCATCTTCGATCACGCGGAAACGAATCTGTTTGAAATAGGGCTTGTCGCGCACCTGCTTGCCGTTGTGCATGTAATAGTTCTCGCGGCGGCGAAGGAGAATTTCCGAGCCGCGCGTCCACTCGGCCAGTTCGTAAGGCCCACCCGCGATCGGGTGACGCTCGAGGTTGGCGTGGTAGGCCGAAGTCGTCAGCGTAGAATCTTCCGCAATCGACTTTTCGTAAACGTGTTTCGGGAGAATCGGATAATTAACGTTCCACACGTTCGTCGCCCCGGGCGCTTTGTGGAAGTACATGACGGTGTAGTCGTCGTAGGCCTTCACACACTTCAACTCATCGGTTCCGGCTCGAACGGCCGGCACCGGCACTTGCGAGGTCATGATCGCCCGGTACGAAAACTCCACGTCGTGGGCCGTGATCGGCTTCCCATCCGACCATACCAAATCCTTCCGCATCACAACCTTATCGACCATCCGATCCTTGCTCGTTTGCCACGATACCACAGAATCGCTTGAAGCAAACGGCCTCATTTCCCAATCGAAACTGAACAAACCGAACGAGGTCAGGTTCAGAAACTGAGATTCGGCAATGCTGCTGTAAAGAATGGGGTTGGTCGTCGAAAGATCGAGTTGCAATCCTCGGTTGATCGTCGCTTCGAAATCGACGCCTCGCCCATCGACCGGTGCCAACACGGAAAGGGCGCTCAATATCTTGCGATTCGCCTCCGGCGAATCGTTCTGCAAACCAAGTGCCTCCTCCACCGTCGCCAGTGGCGGTTGGCTCGCCATGAGCTTGCGAAGCTCCACCATCGGATCGATGACCGGAAGGTCCTCCCATTCAGCCGTCTTTTCCAATTCCTCACTCGAGGGCGGCGTGAATGGCGGGCTCATGTTGCCAAGGCGAAACGGCTCGGCCCCCTCCGCCGCAACAACCCCTGGGGCACTCATGGCCAAGTTCAACACAATGAGGCCGGGCAGAATCCAAATCGGGAGCACCAGAGCAGAGAAACACCGCATTCTTTGCCTCGCAGCACAGACAGGATCGGTAACAAGGAAGCCCAAACAACGTGCCAACTGCCAGCACTTTGCCGGAACTCTAAGCTACCCAATGCTTTACGGTCCGTCAATCTCGCGGCAAGCGCGCTCGGGGCCTTTCCAACTTTCCAACTTTCCGAATGGCGAACAGGTGTTGCCCGGTTTTCGCTGTGCCTGCTAAGCTACCGCCGCGATTTCTAGGCTCTTGGCCTGCCCTACATGCATCGTTCTTGTTCGAGGCTCTTATGATAACGCGGCGCGGTTCGTGGGTAGCGGTTACTGGTTTGGCGTGCTCGATCGTTCTCGCTCAGGCATGGCGAGCAGAGGGGCAAAACGGTGCCGGCATGTTGCGCCGTCCTGGCGCTGCCACCGCAACGAAGCCTAGTTCAAACACGAAGCTGCCCATTCCAAACGCAAACCAAGCCGATTCCAATTCCAACCCGCAGGCGGCAGCGCCCGCGCAGCGAACTCCCGAGCAGGCGGCCAAGGCAGCTGCCGAAGAGCGGGCCGCGTTTCTCAAACTCATCGGTGCGAATTGGATCTGGTCACCTGCCCAGAAAAAAGACGAAGTGCCGATCGGCGATTGTTACTTCCGAAAATCGTTCACGGTGAACCAAACCGATTTTGCCCAGGTACACATCGCCTGCGACAACCAGTACGAACTGTACGTGAACGGCAGGCTCGTCGGGCGCGGCGGAGACTGGCGCAATATGGACGTTCACGATATCAACTCATTCATGGCGCCAGGTTCGAACGTCGTTGCCGTGAAGGCGACGAACACCGACGCGGGCGCGGCTGGCTTGGTCGCGCGGGTCATTGTGAAAGAACGCGGCGGCACACACCAATCGTTCTCGACCGATACCTCCTGGAAGACCAGCGTGAAGGAGCAAGCCGATTGGGCTCAGCCCCGACTCCGCGATCACGATTGGCTGGCCGCGAAAGTGTATGGCCAGTTGGGCACCGTTCTGCCCTGGGGCGATGAAGTCGTGATCGGCGAGGAAGGCTCTCGATTCACGACCGATCCGGAGTTTGTCGTCGAGCGGCTGGTGGCCGACGAGCAAGCCGGTTCCCTCATCGCAATGGCCTTCAACGCGTCGGGCGATATCCTCGCCTCGCGCGAAGGGGGGAGCCTGCTGCTCATCCGCGATCAGGATAAGAACGGCTCCTTCGAGTCGGTTACGCCCTTCTCAAACGACGTGAAAAACGTGCAAGGAATCCTCTCGCTCGGCAATCGAGTTTACGCCGTGGGCGATGGCCCCGAGGGGGGCGCACTCTATCAACTGACCGATCACGACAACGACGGACGATGCGATACGCACAAGACGCTCGTGAAATATCGCGGCCTGATCGGCGAACATGGGCCTCACACCGTTCGGTTAGGGCCTGATGGCCTGCTGTACGTGTTGTGTGGCAACTTCGCGCAGGTGGCTACCTCGATCGATGCTCGAAGCCCGTACGTTACCACCTACGAAGGCGATTTGATTCAGCCCCGCTACGAAGACCCCAACGGCCATGCCGTCGGGGTGCCCGCGCCGGGCGGTTCCTTCATCCGCACCGATACGAACGCAAGCTTCGTCGAAATGGTCGCCGGCGGTTTCCGAAACCCCTACGACTTCACCTTCAACAGCGATGGCGAACTCTTCACCTACGATGCCGATATGGAGTGGGACATCGGTTCGCCCTGGTATCGGCCCACGCGGGTCGTTCACGTCACGCCCGGCGGCGAGTACGGCTGGCGCAGCGGTTGGGCCAAGTGGCCCGCGTATTTCTTGGATGGCCTTCCACCCGCCGCCGACATCGGCCTCGGCTCGCCCACCGGTGTCGTCTATTACAACCACAACGCCTACCCCCCTCGACTTCAGAACACGCTCTTCGTGGCCGATTGGGCACTCGGCCAAATTCACGCCGTCAAGCTCGAACGCAGCGGCGCAACCTACAAAGCCACGGCAGCCACGTTCCTCAAAGGCCGCCCGCTCAATGTCACCGGCCTGGATGTCGGGCCCGATGGCTTCCTCTACTTCAGCACCGGCGGCCGCGGCACCGATGGCGGCATCTACCGCGTCCGATGGGTCGGCACGGGGCCTCCGCAAGATATCAACTTCAATCAGGGCCTTCGGGCCGCGCTCGATCAACCCCAACTGCAAAGCGATTGGGCGCGGGCTCGCATCGCGGCCGTTCGCAAAAGCTTGGGCGATGCCTGGAAAACCGAACTCGAAAAACTCCTCGCGGAAAAGAACAGCCCCGCGCGCGATCGGCTACGCGCCATCGAACTGCTGACCTACTTTGGGCCAGCCCCATCGTCCACGCTCTTGATCCAATTAACGACCGACCCCGATCCGGCCCTGCGAGCGCGAGCCGCTAGGCTCATCGGCAATCGTAGCGAAGCCGATCTCGGCAAGCCGCTCGTGGCCTTGCTGAAGGATGCCGATCCGTGGGTACGCCGCGTGGCCTGCGAGGCGATTGCCCATCGCGGCACCGAATCCGCCGCCCCGAGGCTGATCGAACTGCTCGGCGACAACGACCGATTCGTCGCGTTTGCCGCCCGCCGCGCGTTAGAAAAACGACCCGCCGCCGAGTGGCAATCGCAGGTGCTTGCCGCTGAAGCCCCGCAAGTGTTCCTGACAGGGGCAACCGGGTTGCTCGTGCAAAGCCCCTCGAAACCACTGGCCCAGCAAGTGCTTGAGCGATGCGAATCCATGCTCCGCGGCCAGGTCCGCGAGCCAAGTCTCAAGCCAGGCCAACTAAGCGACGAAAGCTTCCTCGGCCTGCTACGCGTCGTGCAGTTAGCGTACATCCGCGGGCCGATCGCCCCGGGCGAAGTCCCCACGCTAACGCAGCAATTGTTACGCGAGTTTCCAACCCGCAACACCATGATGAATCGCGAACTGGTGCGGTTGCTGGCCTACTTGCAGCCCCCAGGGGCCGCGCACACGCTCGCCCATCAATTGGAAACGAACATTCCAAACGAAGAGAAACTCCACATCGCGGCCTACGCGCAGCGTATCGCCAACGGTTGGGAAACGGCCGACAAGTTTCTCATGTTGCGGTACCTCGAAGACGTTCGCAACACGGAAGGTGGACATAGTTTGAACGGCTATGTGGAATACTTTGCCCGCGATTTCTTCAGCAAACTTACCCTGGCCGATCGCCGCCAGATCGTGGCGGCCGGCGAAAATTACCCCACCTCCGCGCTCTCGGTGTTGGCCGGGCTGCCCGAAAACCCCGGCACCGAGCTCCTCGCGGAAATCCGCGCCCTCGACCAGCGACTCACGGGCAAGCCGGGTGAACCACTCTCGCGCCTTCGCGTCGGTATCGTTGCCGTGTTGGGCCGCAGCGGCGAAGCAGACTCGCTCCGATACTTGCATCAACTGTATTACAACGACCCCGAACGCCGCGCCCCCGTCGCCATGAGCCTCACCCAACACCCCGAGGGCGAAAGTTGGCCCATCCTCGTCGACTCGTTGCGAACGGTCGATGGCGATGCCGCACGCGAAATCGTGACCGCCCTCAATCGCGTCGAGTGTCGGCCCGAAACTTCGGAACCGTATCGAAATGCCATCTTGCTCGGCCTGCGGCTCCAAGGCAACGGCGGCGATCTCGTCGCCCGTTTGCTCGAACGCTGGGTCGGCCAACAACCCTACGCCGCCAACGCCAACGAAGCCGATCAACTCAAGGCCTGGCAAGCCTGGTACGCCAGCACCTTCCCGAACGAGCGGCCCGCCGAACTCCCTAAGGAAGCACAGCCCAACAAGTGGAGCTACGAAGAACTCCTCGCGTTCCTCGAAAGCCCGCAAGGAAAACTCGGTAGCCCCAACCGCGGCTCGCAGGTCTTCAAAGAGGGGCAGTGCGCGAGTTGCCACCGCTTCCGCGGCCAAGGCGAGAGCATCGGCCCCGACCTAACCGCCGTCGCTCAACGATTCCAACGCAAGGAAATCCTCGAGTCCATCGTCTACCCGAACCAAGTCGTTTCCGATCAGTACGCGAGCCAAGTGGTAACCGCCGGTGGAAAAACCTACGTCGGCATCGTCGCCAAAGCTGCCGATGGTAGCCTCACCATCCTGCAATCGGATGCCAACAAGGTTCAACTGCGGGCCGATGAAGTCGAAGACGTGCAACCGAGCAAAACCTCGGCAATGCCCGAAGGACTGGCCAACCGCCTTACGCTCGAACAAATGGCCGACCTATTCGCACTCCTCACAAACGCCCCCGAACCCAACATCGCCACTCGCCCGGCAACCGGTACGCGATAGGCACAGTACGAGTTGCGCTTAGGCTCCCCGACCCCGCACACCGAGATTTGACGTTAGCGGCGGCCTCCTAGCCGCCGTTTGAACCGGTAATCTTCGCCACTTATCCCACTCCAGTCATTGCTCAGTCTCCTACCCATTATGTCGCGGTCTCCAAACCATGCCATCCATGCGATATTCTTTGGAGAGAGTGTATCGGTTCAGATTGCGGGGGTCATTACTCATGAACTGGCTGCTGCTGCCGCTGCTGCCGCCGCTTGTTCAATCACCGTTTGCGAACTTTGGCCACGAACGGAAATGAGCGATGTTGGTGCGCCCGCACCGTAGCCTTTGAGCGGGTTGTGCCACAGGATATTGCCGGTCTGCGGGTCGAGACAATAAATGTATCCGTTGGTCGAAGCGATCAAGCGATCAAAGTCAAGCAGCAAGGTAACGTAGCCGCTCTTCATCTGATTGTTCGACCACACAATTTCGCCAGTATCGCGATCAAGTGCAACCGCGTAGCCATTCAACCCGACAAATATCAACTGCTCGATATTCATAGAAGCCACCTTCCGTAAGAATCAATACCTTCTCAGTGAGGTCGATGTTGCTACTTTGTGCCCAGGGTTCCCGACCCTGCACCGAGGTGAACAAACGCTGATTCATGTTTGCGGGGGCCACGTAGCCGCCGTTTGAACCAGTTATCTTCGCCCCTATTCCCGCAAGAGGTTGAACACATCCACCATCATCACCGAGTTCGTTGGCTCGGCGGGCTAGCAGGTAGGTGATTCAGGATGCAGTTGCTAACGGCTTTGGCCAGCACTTTGCTTCCCTCGGGCGTGTAATGTGTGCCGTCGGTACGCTGGATTTTGTCTAGGCCCGCTTTCATCACCACGGCGTGCAAGTCGTCGATTTCAACTCCCTTCTCTTTCATGATCTTGAGCGCGACTTCGTTGTATCGCCGCACGTCGGCTTCGCGACGATCGAACCCTCCGCCCCGCTTGGCGTGCAGCCCATCGCGGATGGGTGTGGTCGTGGCAAACACGAGGCGGGCCTTGGTTTCCTTCTGAAGGCGATCAACAATCGTCCGGAGGTTCTCTTCGTATTTGTCGAGCGGCACCTGCGGCAACTTCGTTGTGCGCGATTGTTTCAAATCGTGCAGCCCACAATTGAAGTGAACCACCGCCGGCTGATGCGCGACGGCCCATTCGCTAAGATTCTCCAGCACACGCACAGAATCACCCCCATTTTCCTTGGCGGCAATCACGCGCGACTTGCCTTCGAGCATTTCCGCGACGACTGGCGCATATCCCATCCGAATCGAATCTCCAATCAGTACAACGACCGGTGCCTTCTCCGGCTCCACCGCCTCAACCGCGGCAGCACGCAAGACGAACAAAGTACTTACCATCGCAGCGCCTAACAGGCGGTGCCAACAGGGCAGAATCATGATGGGGCAACTCCTAAGTCGTTCGTGAGACCTTCCAAAGTCCAAAGATAAAGCATTTCCTCTTAGCCGCCGGCGGAAGCCGGTGGTTTCGACCCGCGTTTAACCGCCAGCTTTCGCCGGCGGGTGCCAATCGTTTCACGGCCGATTCCCAGACACACTCCGCAGCGAGAGAAAGCATGGAAGCGATCGCCGCGGGGCAGGCCTTTCCCTCGCCCTCTTACTTTCTTAACAATTGGCCAGTAGATTGTGTTGGTGAACTCAAACTTCAATTACAACAGACATTATCGAATTGGAGGTACGATAACGAGCGGGGTGATGATGGCTCCGAAGGAGAAAGTCCTCGCTTACTCTGCTTGTCGAACAAGTTGAGAGTGACCGGGCAATGGATAGACAGCCCCCGGCTTTGCCCGGGGTTCGCCGCAATGTCACGAGGCGTGGATGGCTGAACCCCCGGCAAAGCCGGGGGCTGAAAGCGGTTCCAATTCTCGGACACCTTCAACTAGTTTGTTGCAATTGAATGTTGAATTCACCTCTTTATAATAACCTCACCTTCTATGTCAACAATCTCCTGTGCGAGGAAAGCCATGTCCAGCTCCCAAAGCAAGCCGATTACACGTCGCGAGGCGTTGCGCCGCACCGTCTTGTTTAGCTCGGCGGCATTCATAGGTTCCTCGAAGGTGTTGCAGGCCGCGCCCGCGCAAACTCGGTTCGAGCACCAGGGGCTCGATCTGATTGCTTTCGGCGACTACGGCTACCCGAACAGCACCAATCAGGTCGCGGTTGCCAAGGCAATGGCCCAATTCACCAAGTCGCTTGGTCGGCCGCTCTCCGCGGTACTGGCGATGGGCGACAACTTCTACCGCAAACTAACGCCCGAACGTATCGAGAAACAATTCGAGCGGATGTATTCAACCGAGCACTTGAACTGCCCGTTCTACGTATGTGCCGGCAACCACGATTATGGCACCACCGAGTACGATAAGCAGGAAGGCAAGCTGCAGATGGAGCTCGACTACGCGAAGAATAATCCCACCTCTCGCTGGAAATTCCCGAGCAAGTGGTACTCGATCGAGTTGCCCAGCCCCGAAGCGCCGCTGGTGAAAATCATCGTGCTCGATGGCGACTACTGGGTGGGTGGCCTGACACCGAAAGAGAAGATCGCCCAACGGCGGTACCTTCAAGCCGAACTGGCGAAGAAGTCTTCGGCACCTTGGCTGTGGTTCGTCAATCACTTCCCCCTCTACACCGATTGCACCGAGCGCGAAGACAACAAATCGCTCATCCGCGAATGGGGTAAGCTGCTCGACGAACACCAAGTGTCGCTCTGCCTGGCCGGGCACGATCACACCATGCAGCATCTGCAAGTCGAAGGGCACTCGACCAGCTTTCTGGTGGCCGGCGCCGGCGGCGCGCCCTTGTACCCCGTGAAGCACACCGCGCGCGGTTTCTCCGACGACCAGCAGTTCGGCTTCTGCCACCTGCATGTCTCGCCCGAGAAGTTGTCGGTCCAATTCGTCAACACAAAAGGTGAATCTCTCCACCGGTTCGAACGCACACGCAACGGCGAAACGAAAGTGCGCGCGTAACGCGGCCTTGTTCTCCGTGGTCGCTCGCGCCGCTCGAAGCGAAGCACACCTCATCCCGCCCCCGCTCGGAAAGCGCAAAGAAAACGGTCGGCAAAGAGCCTCTCTCCGCCGACCGCAGTATTGCATCGTCCAACTAACAGCTAACCGCTAATACCGGCATTCGGCACCGAGCTGCAGGCCGTGGATGAGCATCGATTCATCCGAATTGATGTGGGCGATTTCGGCCTCGCTGCTATAGTTGTCGGGGATTTGCCCGAGCGTGGTGGCGATGCCGCTGAGGGCGAGTGCCCGATAGGCCGCCACGGCCCGCCAATGGTACGAAATGTCGTATGAGCCGCCGAATCGCAATTCGCCCAAGAAGGCGATGTCATCCTTGTTGCTGCGAACATTGAAATCGTTGCCCGAATTGGAGAACACAATCGTACCGCCTCCGCCAGACCACATCCGCTGGTATTGCGACATGTGGTTGTTGTACACACCAAAGGCCGTGTTGCAGAAGAAATTCCAGCGGCTGCCGACGGCGTAATTCATCGTCCAGCCGAGTTGCGTGCCGACCAGGTTGTTCTCCACGTCGATGTCGTAGCACAACTCGTTGCTGTTGTCGTAGGAGAATCCGTCGGGCGTATCCTGATCATAGTCGGAACCGTCGTATTCGCCGAATTCGGTGTCGAACGCGAAGTTATCGTCGGTGCGGAAGTAACGCAGGCCGCACGAACCGTACATCGAAAAATTCGAGCAGTTCGTCTCTTCGCACCCACAGCCGGTATAGCAATCACTACAGCCGGTGGTGCAAACGTTGCACACGGGGAACCGCATGAGGTTGAGTTCGAGGTTCTGGGCTTTGAAGTCCGACCATGCCCGCTGAGCCAACACGAGCGTGTCACCAGCGCTCGGCGAGCCCGGCGGTGCCACAATCGGCATTTCGTAGCCGAAGACATCGTTGACGGGCCGGGGCGTGTACGTGCCGCCGCCGCCGTCCCGATCGTAGTCCAACCCAGCAAAGTTCACCATGCCGTATACCAGAAGGGTCGGCGGGTCGGGGAATACTTCTTCCGACGGTTCGTGGTCGATTCCCCACCAAGCAAATTCCCAGGCGTACATCGTGGCGGGCGTGCAACAAGGGGCGCACCCGTTGCAGCCCGTGGCGTAGTTGCTGGCGCACGGGTCGCAACCGCCGCCGACCAGGAACGTGCTGCCAAGCCGTATTTCAACTCCCGAGCGGTAATCGTAACCAACACAGTCGGTGCAGATCACGGCTTCGCTCTGGAACGGAAAGTAGGGGTCCGGTGCCGTACTGTGGTCAACTTCGTAGGTTAACACCCGGCGATCGGGGTTCACGCGATCCATGTAGAGGTAGTAGATGCCGCCAAACCACTGGGTTGAACTGCAGCCAGAATCGCAATAACCACTGAGGTCTGGGTAGCCACTTGCACAGCCAGTGGCTCCGTAATAGCCGTTGGCCCCATAACCCGCGTTATAGCCCTCGCCGCCGCAGTTGCACCCTGCGGCACTATAGCCGTTGGTCATCGGCGTGGCCGAGGCAGGTACCCCCGAATCCATCGGGCCAGGCATCGGGGTGGCCGGCGTCGCTTCCATCGGCGGCATCACGGCACCAGGTTGGCCAGCATTGGGTTGGGCTTGCGGCGGTGGAAGTACTTCGGTCGGTTGCTGATTCGCCAGCAAAGGTGACGAACCGTAAGCGGCAGGATAACGAGCGGCCGTTTGCGGATACGGCACCGGAGCTTGCGTGTACGGCACCGCCACGGCAGGCTGATAAGGTGCAACGCTCGTCGGTTGATACGCCGGAACCTGCGCTTGCTGCGGGTATGCTTGGGCGTGGGCAGCAACCGGAGCCTGGTAACGCGCAGTCGCCGGCGGCTGATACGCGGGCTGTTGGTACGCCGGCTGCTGATACGCCTGATACGCGGGTTGCTGATTCACGGGCTGCTGATTCACCGGATTCACCGGCTGCTGATACGCCGGCTGCTGGCGATACGCCATGTATTGCGGAGCCTGCGCCAGGGGTACTGTCGCTTGAGGTACCACGGGCTCGGGCGGGATCGGTTTGAAGGGTGCGTACTGAGCGGTCGCCGCCGCGCCGCCCATTCCGACTGCGATTGCCGCAGTGGCCGTTGCTCGCATCCATGCAGAACGGATTCTCATTGATAAGTTCTCCTGAACAAATAGCGTTAGCGGTTGATGAGGGGGCGATCGCCGCTTCCTTGCGGGCGGTGCTCCCGAGAGAGAATCGAGATCGTGGAACCGGCCGGCGGCAGTCGAGTCGGCCTCCGTGCGGCAGGGGTGCTACTTTCGTCATCTACGCGATAACCGGCGCAGTTGGATTTCGCCCCCGTTTTACCAATCGGCCCTCCGAGAGGCGCAAGCTGCACAATCCGCACGAACCGAAACCAGATTTCCCGCCGTTTGGCTGGTACGACCGTTCTAGCAAGTAGCGATTCCGTAACCCCTCACGCCTTCCTGGCCCGCAAAGCTTCACTCACCCGCCAACTCCCCCCTTTGCCGCGCTTTCCTCGCAATATCCAGCGTAGTGGCTTTTATTCTCGAATACATAGTACTTCTCTCGCTCCAACCTTGTGATTCAATGTCAATTCGAGTTAGCGGCGGCCGCCAGGCCGCTGTTCTAACCGGTCATCTTTGCCACTTGTGCCGAAATCGGTTGCCCGCTTTCCAATAGAATCACAGCCTTTCCGCCAGCGGAAATTCATCTCGCGGAGCGAGATGACTACACTGAACGATCCCTCGAACGAAAGCTAGCGGCTCCTTTGCCCCATTCCGCTTGCTGGTGTACGATGCATGCTGGGCAATTCCCGCAGAGTTTTCAGGCAACACCATGACGGTTTCCAGCCGCGGCCTTTACGCTTACCTGACCCTGCTGACGGGCAACCGGGCTGGTACCAATTTCCCGCTCGATTCGCGCCGAAAAACGCTCATCGGCCGGGGGACCGATTGCCACATCACCCTGGCCGATCCGCTCTGCTCTCGCGTTCATGCCTCCCTTTCCTACACGCCCGACGGCTGGGTGCTTTGCGACTCTCGAAGCCGCAACGGTACCCTCGTCAATGGCCAGAAAGTCGACGAAGCCACCATCATCGACGGGCACAAAATCCGTGTCGGTTCCGCCGAGTTCGAGTTCCACGAAGCCGAGGAGCCTCCCACCGCCAAGGGCGACGACCCGCAACTCATGCAGACCATCGTCCACGATCTGCCCATCGCCGTTCAGGAATCGCACGAAGACGCACTCGCCGGCCTGCCCAGCACCGAACAAGTCAAGGAGCTGATGCTCCTCTACCAGTTGTGCATCAAGCTGCTCGGTTGCGGCGACCCGAACCGCGTTTTGGAAAGCGCGCTCGATCTGCTCCGTAAACGAACGAATGCTTCGGTGGTGGGGTTTCTTTCGGTAAGCGATGAAGGCACCCTACAACCGAAGCTCGTGATCCCGCCAGACGCGGCCAACCGCGTCTCGCTCAACCAATCGCTCACCGAGCTGGTGTCTCGCCAAGGTCATGCCGTTTGGGTGGCGAATCAAGAATCGAAGGAGGGCTCGGAACATCTTGGGCATTTTGCCGATGGCGTGTGCGCGCCCCTCGTCCGCCGCACCCTCGAGGGCGAACGCACAACATTAGGCGCCATCCACGTCTATTTGGAAGCCGGGCGATTTCGACAGTCCGACTTTGATTTTATCATCTCCGTGGCCAACATCGTGGCCATCTCCTTGGTGCGTACCCGCGCCCTTGCCGCCTTGCAAAACGATTACCAGCGGCTCGTCGAAAAATCGCCAGGCCACGACGAACTGATCGGCAACTGTCCTCCGATGCGCGACTTGAAGGCCAAGATCGCGCGGGTAGCCCGCGCCCCCGGCTGCGTGCTCGTCCGGGGCGAAAGCGGCACGGGCAAGGAGTTGGTGGCTCGCGCCATTCACCGCGCAAGCCCCCGCGCCGATCGCCCCATGGTTAGCGTCAACTGCGCCGCCATCCCCGGCGAATTGATCGAAAGCCAGTTGTTCGGCCACAAAGCGGGGTCATTCACCAGCGCCGATCGCGATCACAACGGCTTCTTTCAGCTAGCCGACTTGGGAACTCTGTTCCTCGACGAAGTCGGCGAATTGCCGCTCGAAGGTCAGGCCAAACTGCTCCGCATTCTGGAAGGGCACCCCTTCTTACCGGTAGGGGCCACCGAGGAAGTATGCGTCGATGTCCGCGTGATTGCGGCCACCAATCAGAACTTGCAAAGATACGTCCGCGAAAAACGATTCCGCGAAGACTTGTACTATCGCCTCAGCGTGTTCGAGCTGCATTTGCCGCCCCTGCGCGAACGCGGCGACGACGTGGGTTTGCTGATCGATTTCCTTCTCGATCATTTCCGTCGTTTGCATGGTAGATCGACCCTCACGCTGACCGAGGCAGCCCGAAATAAACTGGTCGAATACCGATGGCCCGGCAACGTGCGACAACTGCGAAACGTGCTCGATAGCGCCGTCGTCCTGGCCGATGGCGATGCGATTCGCCCCCACGACCTGGCCCTCCGCGATTCTGGCGCAAGCGAACTGGAAACGCTCCGGATCGACGAATGGGAGCAACGGCTCATCACCGAGGCACTCAACCGAACCGCCGACAACGTCCCCGAAGCCGCCAAATTGCTCGGCATCGGCCGCGCAACCTTGTACCGAAAAATCGAACAGTACCATATCGAACGATAGGCTTTGCCTGAGTCTCAATACTCCGCTCCCTATCTGGGAGGGGTTGGGGGAGGGTTCAAATATCTGAAGGTGCCGGACACCGGATACACAGCCCCCGGCTTTGCCGGGGGTTCTCGCCACGATAGCTCGATGCGTGGGTGGCTTAACCCCCGGCAAAGGCGGGGGCTGAAAGCGGTTCCAATTCCCGGATACCCTCGAAGATATTCCTAGAGTCTTGCCCCTGCTCGAACCACTACTCGATCCAGAACAGGTGTTGAGACGAACGAATAGGTTGTCACCACAACAACACGACGGAAACTTCGGAATCAACGTGATGAATACCTTTTCCCGCCGGCCAAGAGTTCTTGCCTGCATCACGCGATTTCGCGCGTTATTCGAACTTCGCGCGTTGGCCGCTGTGCGCGAAACCTACCGCATCGTTGGCGTACTTGCGATCGTTGCGTGGGGATCGCGGGCAGCCCTTGCCGAGAACTGGGACCGCTTCCGCGGGCCAAACGGGGGTGGGCAGTACGCCAACGATTCCATTCCCTCGATCTGGCAGCCCGAGAATATCCTCTGGAAGAAATCGCTCGATGGGGTTGGTCATGGTTCGCCCGTCATCTGGGGCGATAAGTTGTTCCTCATGTCGGCCGACCCAACAACCGGCACCCAACTCATCGCCGCCTACGAACTCGATTCCGGTACGCTTCTTTGGCAAGAGCAATACGACGTCCCTCCTCATCACATCAATAAACTCAATAGTTATGCATCGAGCACCCCGGCCGTCGATGCGCATCGACTCTACGTCTTGTGGTTTCGAGAGGGACAGGTAACGCTTGCGGCACTCGATCACGCAGGCCACGAAGTGTGGCGGCGCGATGTCGGGCCGTTCGAAGAGGAACACGGGTTTGGCATTTCGCCCGTCGTCGTGGGAAACTTGGTCTACGTCGCTTGCGTCAGTGAGGCCCCCAGCGCAATCACCGCGTTCGATACCCAATCGGGAGAAGTGCGTTGGCAAGTACCGCGCGAGCCGGGCACGACCGCGTTCTCCACGCCCTGCCTCCTCGACCCGAACGCCCCGAAGCCCATCTTGCTCACAACCAGCACCTCCGCGGGTTTATCGGCACTGGATGCCTCCACCGGCAACCTTCTGTGGCACGGCTTCAAGGAAGAGCTGAGCCAACGTTGCGTCGCTTCGCCCATCGTGGCGGGTGGGCTTATCTTTGCCGGTTGCGGCCAGGGGGGGAATGGCAAACTGCTCCTTGCCGTGCAACCAGGCGACGCCAATACGCCTCCGCAAGAAGTCTATCGACTCGGACGCGGCTCTGCCCAAGTCCCCACCCCTATCGCCGCCGGAGATTTGCTTTTCGTCTGGCACGACCGCGGCATCGTTTCCTGCTTCGATCTCGCCACCGGCGAACAACATTGGCGCGAACGTGTCGGCGGCGATTTCCATAGCTCGCCCGTTTGCATCGGCAATCGCGTGTTTGGTTTCTCCCGCACCGGCCAAGTTGTGGTGCTGGCGGCGGCAAAGCAATTCCAACTCCTGGCCCGCAACGAACTCGATGAAAACTGCCACGCCACTCCGGCCTTGGCCAACCATCGACTCTTTGTACGTACCGAACATTCATTGTTCTGCATCGGCACACCAACCACCGAATAGCCCCCACCCCTCACCCCGTTTAGCCGCGACGCAAAGACTCGGCGGAGCGGAGCGCGCCACCCCGTCGAAACCCTAGCGTAATTTCACATGACGATCTCCACACTGACTTCAGAGGATCGACGCCAAGCGATGCAGCTCGATCGGCCGGCCCTGGCCGCGCTCCAGCTCAAGAAGCTCAATCGACTGTTGGCCAACATTCTGCCACACAACGCTTTCTATCAACGCAAGTTGGCCGGTCTTCCCCCGCAACTCCACGACCTTCAGCAGTTGGCTGGCATCCCCATCACCACCAAGGAAGAACTGCAACCCGACCCTGCTCAGCAGCCGCTCGCGGCCAACTGCACCTGGCCGATCGAAAAGTACGTCCGGTGCCATCATACTTCCGGAACGCACGGCCGCCCGCTCGTGGTGCTCGATACGGCCGACGACTGGCACTGGTGGTTGGAAGCGTGGCAGTACGTGCTCGATGCCGCCGAGGTGACCGCTCGCGATCGCGCCTTGTTGGCTTTCTCGTTCGGTCCGTTCATCGGCTTCTGGAGCGCTTTCGATGCCATCGTCCAGCGACAGTCGCTCGTAATTCCCGCCGGTGGCATGGGCAGCTTGAGCCGGCTCGAAATGATCCGCAACACGCACCCAACCGTGCTGTTCTGCACGCCAAGTTACGCTTTGCGATTGGTCGAGGTCGCGGCCGAACACAAGATCGACCTGACACGCTCGTCGGTCGAACGCATCATCGTTGCCGGCGAACCCGGTGGCAGCGTAGTCAGCACCCGACAAAGAATCGAAGCTGCGTGGGGGGTGCGGGTGATCGATCATGCCGGCGCGTCGGAGATCGGACCCTGGGGCTTTGCCGATGCCGACCAACGCGGGCTGCACGTCAACGAGGCCGAGTTCATCCCCGAATTCATTTCCGTCGATACCGGCCAACCCGCCCGCGAAGGTGAGCTGGCTCACCTCTATCTTACCACCCTAGGACGCTGCGGCGCTCCCGTCCTCCGCTACCGCACAGGCGACCTCGTGCGGCCACGCTGGTCGGCCACCGGTTCGTGCCGCTTCGTGCTGTTGGAAGGGGGCGTGCTCGGCCGCGCAGACGACATGATGATCATCCGCGGCGTCAATGTCTTTCCTTCCGCCATCGAAGAGATTCTCCACGGTTTCCCAGAGGTCGTCGAGCACCGCATGACGGCCCGCAAACACGGCGCACTCGATGAGCTGCTGGTAGAAGTGGAAGATCATCTGCAACAACCCGCGCGAATTGCCGAGGAACTTCACCTCCGGCTCGGGCTTCGAGTCGATGTCCGCTGTGTGCCGCTCCTTTCGCTGCCTCGCTTCGATGGCAAAGGCCACCGCTTCATCGACGAACGCTGACCCCGCTCGATCGCGGCCGAATTCACCAAAAAAAGGCATCCAGGATGACTCCCCACCCCACCGCGTTGGAACTTGCGGCACCCGATCTTCTTCATATCACCTGGAGCGACGGCCAAACGCTCGTCTATCCGGTACGCCATCTGCGAGATAACTGCCCCTGCGCAACTTGCCGCGAACAGCGAAACGCACCGCCCCCCTCGCCCCTTCAGTTGCCGATCATTACGGAAGCCCAAACACACCCACTGCGGATTGCCGACATGAAGCCCGTCGGCAACTACGCTTACTCGATTGATTTCAGCGACGGCCACGATACAGGCATCTATACGCTCGAAACGCTCCGCGCTTTGGGCCGTGCCACCCAAACATAGCCACGGAAAGAGTTTGCTGGCCAAGAACACATGCACCCCACACATGGAAGTTGCGGTGCCCCGCCGCTTCCCGCCTCATGTAGTAGCCGCCCTCGTGGGGAATTGTTCGACAAGGCCATGACCAATCTGAATTCTCCGTGTCTCCGTGCCGCTGTGGCAAAATCCTACAATTCATTCACCACGGAGACACCGAGACACGGAGAAAGAGCCGATTTGCCATTGATCACTACCCATTTCTGAACCAACAACCAACAACCAACAACCAACAACCAACGACTAACGCCCAATTTGCTTCTCTGCTTTCTCCGTGTCTCCGTGCCTCCGTGGTGAAATAACCAGGCACCCAGCCAAACAAACCGGGCTACGGCTGTGCTCCTGGGATCGTCGGTAGGCCCGGAATCCCGACCGGCGGGGCGGCACCACCAGGGGCCGCGGCATCGCCCTCGGCCTTCTTTTCTTTCTTCTTGATTACCTTGTCGTGGCTCACGCGTACCTTCTGGAACACCTCATCATCCACGATGAAGTACCAATCGCCGAACCGCAGATTAAGCTCCTTCACGTTTTCTTGGCCCTTCTTGATGAGGGCCTGGTACTCGTCCAGCTTCTGCTGATTCTCTTTCTCGATCTTCTTCCGCTCGGCAATCACCTTCTCAAGCTCCTGGTTGCTCTCTCCTTCCTTCTTCGTCTCGCCGGCCGATGGCTTCGCTTCCTCCTTCGCTTCCTCCTTCGCTTCCTCCTTCGCTTCCGACTTCGCTTCATCCTTCGTTTCGTCCTTCGTTTCGTCCTTCACTTCGTCCTTCTTCTCGGTCGGCTCCGCTTTTTCGGTCTTTTCGGCGTCGGAAGCCTCGTTGGCCTTGGCGGCCGCTTCTTCGGACGGTTCGGTCTTCTCGGCCGTTTTCTCTTCAACCTCCGCCTTCTTATCCTTCTCCCCACTCTCTGCGGCTTCGTCTTTCTTGTCTTGTCCGGCCGCGGGCACCTCCGGCAGTTCGACAAGCTCGGGCCGCTTCACCGCGCCCTCGTTGAACCGGGCCATCACAAACAAGTAACGATGGACATCGCTCTTGCCGTCCTTCTTCTCCTTGCCCTCCGCCGCGGCATCCGTCCCGGCAGTCTCCTGGCTCGCCCCGCCCGCTTCCGATTTCTCCCCGCCCGATACGTTCGTGAGGTTGCCGAACCGCAAAACGTATTCCGCGCCATTCTTCATCGTGGCAATGACTTCGCCATCGCTGGAAATCAGATCGCGTGGTCCACCTTCCTTCGTGGCCGTTGCCGCGAAACCCTTCTGAATCAGGCTCTCCAGCGCTTCGCGATTGCTCATGAAGTCTTCGCCCGCCTTCAGGTTGTCGCTTAGCCCTTGGGGCTTACGGCGCACATCCACGATCTTCAAGTCGTCGAGTGAGGTCTTGAGCGCGTTGAGCGATTCCGAGTTCAACTCCTCATCTTCCGCCAATACGATCTCCTCGTAATCCCCTTGCCCTCCCTTCTTCGGGTTGAACTTACGCAGCTTGATGGGCGCCCACTTCGACTGGGCATCATCGTACCCAAGCGTGAGTTCCGAGCGAGGGTCCCAAGCGACGCCGATCGAAGGCCGACCATCGGGGCCCATCACGAGTCCCATCTCCGCCGAGTAGTCCTTTACTTCAACCTGCTGCAAATCCCAGCCGTTTAGCTTAAGCAAATCCTTCTCGATCCAATCCTCGAAGTTCGTGGAAAGCTTCGTGGGGTCGATCTCAATCGCATACACGGCATCGCGCCCCGCCTCGCAGACGTATCGCTGGTTCTCGGCATCGCGCACCCCCTTGCCCACAATCAAATCGGCCAGCGGCTTCGAGCTATCGTCGCTAATCGTAACTCGCGTGCCGACGCCTTTCTGCCCCGGCCCAAGCTTCGGCGAGAGCGGATCGACCACGCCATACTGCTCGTGATCGCTCGCAACCTTGCTGGCCAGGTGAAGCACCTTGCGATCCATCAGCGCCGTCGATGCCTCGGCCATCTGCCTCGCCGCATCCGCTGGGTAGGCATCCTTGGAAGGGATCGTCCACAGCCCGTCTTTTTCGGATACCTCGAACTCGCGCAGCGTGGCCGTCTCTTCGTCGTATCGCACGATCCGCAGCCGCTTCGCCTTCTCCGGCGAGTCGAAGGCCTTCGTTAGGTTTGTGCCCACCAGCGAACTTTCGTCGACCACCGCCGTCGAGGGTGCCGAAAAGAGGCCCACCACCACCGCCACCAACCCGGCGGCAAGAAATGAAATCGTTTTCGCGTTCTCACTCATGATTCAATTGCTCCACCGATACGATCGGTTAAGGATTTCACCACAGAGAGCACAGTGGACACGGAGAAGAAAGTATGATTGGTCATTGGAAATTGATAACTTGTCATTTAGCCGATTCTGAAATGACTCATTTTGATTGCTCAATTTGCTAGGAACGATTGCTTTCTCGGTGTCCTCTGTGCTCTCTGTGGTGAAATGAAATGGATGACTAACGTTCAACCACCGCATTTACGCCGCGTGGTCTTGTGCTTTGCCATACCGCAGCCGCTGCGCGCTCACGCCTTCCTGCTCCGCCTTGCGACGATGGAAGAACACAAAAAACGCCAGCAACACCGGCGGTATTGGCGGGATAAGCACCGCAAGGAGCTTGTAACGATCCTGCACCCCGCGAATCTCCGAAGCAAGCTCGCGTTCGCTGCGCTTCACTTCGGAATTACGCTTTTCTTCCAAGGCGTTAATCCTTACGTCGCGTTGCCGTTCGAGCCGAATCCGTTCACGTTCGATCAGTTGCTCTTTCACGCGCGGATCGAGATCGGTCCGATTCTCAAGTTCCGCGATCTTCTTCCGAAACTCGGATTGGGCCTCTTCGATCTGTTGGAGGGCATCGGTGCGAAACTTGTTTTGTTCATCGTTCGCCGTCTTCCGCTGTTCTTCGGTCGCCTTCTCCACTTTGGTTAAGGTGCGGTGCGATCGGCTTCGTTTTCGTAAATCAAGGAATCGATCATCCCCAGCAAGCGAGTCTAATACGTTCAGCACAAACGACACATTTTGAAACTTGAAATCGATGATCGAATCGGGATTCTGCCCCATTTCCCGCAAGCGGAAGATGATCGGCGCGATCCAGTCGATATCGGAAATCAGCACAACGTTAAGCTTGGTCTTTTCGGGCGTTTTTCCGACCAACTTGTCTTGCTCTGCCGCCTTCGAGGCTTCGCCTTGGGCCGCCCCCTCGGCATCTTCCTTGCCGGCGCTGCCCTCTGCTTCGGGCCGCTTGCTGTCACTGCCCGCACCATCCTTTTGCTTATCCTCCGAAAGGTAGAGCCCAGTTTCCGGCGAATACTCCCCCGTCACATGAGCCGCAACAATGTACGGCTCTTGTGTGCCAACACGCCGCATGCCGAACGTATTGCCCGAGCGAAGCGACATATCTACATCCTGGTAATTCACGGTGCCGCTTCTGCGCCCAGTCACGGCGAGTTTGTGAAACTCCAGTTTCGAATTCTCGGCAGGACGGAACGAACCCGGCCAGAAAAACAACACCTGCTTCAGCCCCGATGAAATTGGATCCTCCGAATCGAATGGAGTGAATCCCTTTCCGTCGCCAAGGCTTTCATCGATGAAGACCCACTCCTTGAATATCTCGCCGAGTTTGGGTTCGGGATTGAAGTCTTGCCACACGATCTCATCGCCGTACATTTCAACACCCAGCAGTTTCCAGAGCTTCGAGATATCTCCCTTGGGCTCGGGCGGGCCGCCTCCGCCAAACATGCCCATCATGCCACCTTGCGGACGCTTGGGCTGCGAAGTTCCAACCACGTCAGGGTACATCTGTGGCCAAGGGTAGGGGTCTTCCAAGATCGCCGTCGGCTGGCCCGATTTAACCGCCGCTACGAAATTCTCCATCGAGGCCGGATTCAGCGACGAGGGCTGCACGGCAAGCATCACGTCGTACTTCTCGGTAATCGGTTTCGAGGGATCGACCTCAACAACGTCGTACTGCTTCTTCAATTCCGCCACAATCTGCGATTCTTCCGTCGGCCCTTGCATCGAGAATCCACCGAAAAGTGGTACGTCGGTCTTCACGACGCCAAGCTTCTTCCGCTGCTGTTGCGATACCGTGCAGATCGATCGAACAAGCTCGTACTCAATCGGTATCCCCCGATCAATGAAGGGAATCTTCACAACATCCAAACCGGAAGTGAACACCGCGCCTAGGAAGACCTCTTCGACCTTCCGAGCACCTCGATCGTTCGTCTCGACCTGGCGAGGCTCTATACCGTATGCCTTTTCAGCGTTGGCGGCCTCCTCGCTGAAGTTCTCCACTTCATGAATGTCCACGATGATCTTTCCCCCGCTAAGCGAACTAAGTTCCGTTAGCGCCGAAAGCAGGTTGAGCTTGTGAGACGCGTATTCGGCCGGCACCTGCGGGCTTACGTAAGCATCGATCTTGATCGTCTTCGAATCCTTGTTGGTTCGCAACTCGTTAATAAGTTTCACAGTACGCGGTGAAAGCGAGTTGAGCTGCTCGCTCGTCGTATCCAATCGCAACGCGTTGTGGTGCGAAAGAAACAAGTTGATCCCGATCGCAAGGCTTATCAACCCCAGCGTGCGCGCGAAGTAGTGGAGCCCCATGGATTGATCTTCTTCGCGGCCGCCCCAGTGGCGGCGGCCAATGAGCACCATGCTCAGGTAAAGCATCACCACCGCGATCATCACAAAGTAACTAATGCCGCCCAGGCTGATGACGCCCCGCTCGAAATCCCGAAACTGCTCCGCCGCGCCCCACCTCTTGATCTCTTGCGCCAGTTGCGGGTTCTTGATGATCCAATCGGCCACACCGAACATCGCCAGTGGCGCGTTGAACACCATCCCCAGTATGAACCCCACCGTCAAATTGCTCGTGAGGAATGAAGCCACCATCCCGATCGAAAGCATCGCCAGGCCAACGAACCAATAGCCCACGTAAGTGCCCAGGAAAAGGCCCGTATCCGGCGTCCCAAGGCCGTAACTAAAAACAAGGTAGATCGAAAACATCGAAAACAGCAGGGCAACCGTGTAAATCGCCACGCCCGCCAGGTACTTGCCCACGACCACGTCCACGTCGCTCGCCGGCAGCGTGAGCAGCAGTTCATCCGTATGTTGCCGACGTTCCTCCGCCCAAATGCTCATCGTGATCGCCGGAATGAACACCAACAAAATAAACGGCAACCACTTGTTGAGCTGGTCGAGGTTCGCCAGGTTGTTGCTGAAAAAATCGGGCGGCCAAAACGCCGCCAACGCGCTCAGCATCACGAACACGCATATGAATACGTAGCCCGTGGGATTCGAAAAATAACTGACGAAATCGCGGCGAAAAATCGCTTTGAGGACAGTCCAGTTCATAGCATTGTTGGTCGGACTTTAGTCCGACGCCTCATCGTTTCGTAGAATCACAAGAACAGGGCTATTTCCGTTCTTGTAGAAAACATATTCCACCAATCTTCACTAATACTTGCCAACGGCTTGATAAGGCACCCACTGTCGGGCTGAAGCCCAACCTACCGTGTAGTCGTCAGTTCATGAAACCGCTTGTCGATGTTCCGCTCGTCGGCGGCAAACTCGTTCGGCGCGCCGTCGAACACCAGCCGACCTTCGTTGATAAATATCACGCGGTTGCACATCGCTTCAACTTCTTGCAAAATGTGCGTCGAAAGCAAGATCGTTTTCGTCTGCCCAATCCGCCGAACCGTTTCACGCACCTCGCGTATCTGGTTCGGGTCGAGGCCGGCCGTCGGCTCGTCCAAAATCAGCACGTCCGGCTCGTGCAGAAGCACCTGCGCCATCCCCACACGCTGCCGGAACCCTTTCGAAAGCTTGCCGATCGGTTTGCCGATCACCGTGCTGAGCCGGCACAAATCGATCACCACTTCCAACCGCTCTTCGATCTTCTCCGCCGAAAGCCCGCGGGCCTGGCCGAAGAACCGCAACAGGCTACGCGGCGACATATCCGGGTACAGCGGCCCGTTCTCGGGCAGGTAACCCAAGTGTTTCGCGCCTTCGAGCCGTTCGGTCGCCATGTTGTAACCGGCGATCCTCGCCACGCCCGCCGACGGCGCAAGGTACCCCGTCAGCAGTTTCATCGTCGTGCTTTTGCCCGCGCCGTTCGGCCCAAGGAACGCGGCCACCTCGCCCTGCCGAATGGTGAATGTCACGTCGCGCGTCGCGGCAAAATCTCCGTAAAACTTTGAAAGATTCACGGCTTCGATCATGGCCTTCCGATCGCTGGCCGTGCCGCCTGCGTGGCCAACCGGGCCGGATGATGCGTTAGGTATAGCGGTACTCATGGTTCTGCAAGGGGTTCAAGGGAACCGGGCTAAGACTGGGGGGGAATATCGATTCCACCCAAATTCGAGCCGGGAAGGGGAAGGCCCGAAATTGCAGGTACGGCGGCGTCCTGTCGGGCGACACCGAAACCGCATGGCGGGAACCCGTGCCGATCGCCTGCTCGGGCCAACGTATCAAACACCCGTTCCCACTCTAAAAGCCTACTCGCCAACGTGGTGGAGTGTCTATACCCGCCTACGAAAGCCAGCCACCAAAGGTTCGGCAAACACACGGAAAAAACCAGTAGCAAGTACCCCTACCACCATGAGCGGCGGAAACACCCTGTCTCGTAGCGACGGGCGGTTGACCTTGCTTCAAACGATCTCTTGGCTTGTACTCCGTGACCTCTGTGTGCTCCGTGGTGAGAAATCCGGGCTAACCCGCCGTGCCACATGCTGCCGGCGTTCGATTCCCGTGCCATCTCAAGAAGTCCACCCCACGAAACCCAGGGCCGAGCAATTCTTCACTCTGGATAGACGAGCAGGTAGGTCCCGCGAGCCGAGCGCGGTACGGAATGACCTACTCGGTATCCACTTCACGGAAAGTGCCGCTCGGCTCCCGGCACTTCCTTACCTGTTCCATGTGAACGATTGATCGGGCGTCCCACGAAACCGACCTACGCTAGGCAACCGATTTGCGAGCCGTCGCTCCATTCTCGCCTCGAAACTGGGCGTGCAAGCTGCTCCAATCGACGACGAGTCGGCCGCCCGTCGCCTCGTGTTGCTTCGCCCAGTTCATCAACAGGTCGAGGCAGGCATGGTCGATGTAGTCGAGCTTCTCCAATTCAACATGCAGCTCCGCATCCCCCGGCACCTTTTCCAGCGTCGATGCCAGCAGGGGCAATCGCAAGAAGGTTGCGGTCCCTTCCAAGTGCAACACCGTCCGTGTTCCTTTCGGATCGTGCCGCAATTCCGCCTTCAGGTGCGCGAATGTATACAACAACTTGGCGGCCGAAAGCCCTATCCCCACCAGTACGCCCGTCAGCAGGTCTGTTCCAACGATCGTGCCGAGCGTTGCCAAATAAATGGCAACCTCGCTGCGGCCGTACTTGTGCAGCTCGATGATGTGACGCACGTTCACAAGTTTGTAGCCCGTGTACACCAAGATGGCCGCAAGCGCCGCCACGGGGATCGTTCGTAGCACTGGCGTAAGCAAACTGACAAACAAGATCAACCACACCCCGTGCAAGATCGCGCTCCCGCGAGTCTTTCCCCCCGCTTGTACGTTGGCTGCGCTGCGCACGATCACACCGGTCATCGGCAGCGCGCCAACCAGGCCGCAGATCGTGTTGCCAACCCCTTGGGCAAAAAGTTCGCGGTCGTAGTTGGTCCGCGGGCCCGTGTGCATCTTATCGATCGCCGTCGCGCAAAGCAGGGTCTCCGCACTCGCGATTAACGCCAAGATCGCCACCGATTCAAGCAACCCAAACAACTGCCCGTCTTGCACAACGCCCAGCGTTGGCATGCGAATCGTCGACCAAAGGTTATCGGGCACGGAAACGTACAGCACGGGCAGGCTCCACAAGAAGGCGGCCAGGGAGGCCATCCCCACCGCCACGAGTTGCCCAGGAATGGCCTGAAATCGCCGCGGCGCAAACCCTTGCCACAAAATCAACACGCAAATCGTCACGATTCCCACCTTCGCCGCCCACTCGTGGCTTTTCAGTTGGCCAAGCAGCCCGTCGAAGCTCTTGATCGCCGTAGCTTGCCCCTTCAACGCTGTTTCCACGTCGCTCGCTCCTTCTTCCCTGGTGGCTTCCTTCTCGCCTAACGCCACAAACGCCACCTCACTTTGCCGAATCGCTTCGTCCATCGCCTCCTTGACCTTCTCGGGATTCGAGATGGATCCATTCGATTCCGCGACTCGGTTCGCAAGGTCAGACAATGCCGCGTTAATCGCCGCTTGCTCCGCCGACTTCGCAGCCAGGGCCGACATTGCCACGCCTTCCTCCTGCGCGGGGCCAGAGGACCGTAGCGACACAATCGAATCTCGCAACGCCACTTGCTGCCCCTGCAAGGCCGCGACCTCTTTCAACACCTCGGTTTGCAACCTTCGCTGCTCGCTCGTACTCGTCGCTGGAAGCGGAAGTCCTTTCGCAATCGCTTGCGGTAGGGTGATCAAATTGCGGATGCCATTCTCCTTCGGCTTGTCGTCCACCATCACGTGGAACTGGCTCGCAAAAATCAGGACGCCAATCCCCGCCAGCATCCCGTGGATGACCGCCGGCGAGACGGCCCGAAACCATTGCCCCAGCCGAAAGACTCCCGCCAATATCTGCAACACGCCCGCCGCAATCACCACGATGCTCAAACCCGCCATCCCATGCGTTTGAACAATCTCGTACACAACGACCGTCAAACCCGCCGCCGGCCCGCTCACTTGCAGCGGCGCACCAGCCAAAAAACCAGTCACGATCCCGCCCACGATCCCCGTGATTAGCCCTGCCGCAACCGGCATTCCCGATGCGATTGCAATGCCCATGCACAAGGGCAACGCAACCAAAAATACCGCTATCGAAGCCGGAAGGTCCCGCTTCAACGAGCTAAACACCGGCGTCCGGCCCGCTAACATAATAGATTCGCTCAAGGCTTTCGCTCCAATAACTGAAAGGCAACCAAGTGAACCAATCCGCCATCCCAGGTTGTTGGCATGGTCGGAGAAACTCACTCCTCTAGAAAGGTAAACTCAATTCCACTTGCTTTCGCGCAATTCCGTGCCTTTCGTGGTTCCCCAAAAATAGTGCAATCGTCAAACTCTTAGCCTGTATTTCAACGCATCATTTAAATCCAGCTAATCCTGTTAGCCTGTCAATTCTTCCCTTCAGGCCGTTTGTCGTCGTGTTGAATACTAGGCTTTGTCCCAAAACTCCCCTCCCTTTTAGGGAGGGGTTAGGGGAGGGTTCGCGCATCCCAGTATCCTTGGCTTTGCTCGACCCGCTACCCGAATCGGAACCGGTTTTGAGACAAAGCCTAATCGCTACCAGACTAACCGCCTGTCAACGCCGAAGTCGTTTCTTCCAGCAACTCGGCGATCGAAACAAACTTCCGTTGGGCTTCGTCCAGCACCGTAACCTCGCCGGTTTCGATGCGGTAGAATCCTCCGTGCAACCGAAGTTCGCCTTGTTCCAACGCCTCTGCTACCACCGGATGCGTTCGCAGGTGCTTGATTTGAACCAACACGTTGGCCTTCATCGCCCGCGTCAGCCGGTCATCGTCGGGGTCTTGCTGCAACGTCGGTGTCTCCAACTCTTGAAGCGTTTCCTCGGCATACTTCAACCACTTTCCCAACGATGGCATCCCCGCAATCAAATGCGGTCGCAGCAACCCCGTTATCGCCCCACAGTGCGAATGCCCGCATACGATGATCTCTTCCACCTTCAGCGCCTGAATGGCAAACTCTATCGTGGCCGCTTCGCCACTTGGGTTCTCCGAATGCGGCGGCACCAGGTTGCCCGCGTTCCGAATCACAAACAACTCACCCGGTTGCGTCTGCGTCAACAACTGCGGTACGATCCGCGAATCCGAACAAGTAATGAACAGCGTCGAGGGCTTCTGCCCCAACGCCAACTCCTCGAACCGTTCCCGATGGGCTGGGAACACGTTCTCGTGAAATTCTTGAATCCCTGGTATCAGTCGGTGCATGGCTATCCATCCTCCAGCAGCCCCCGCTTAGAGCAGACTCCGAACCCTGATCCTCTCGTCCCCCATCGCCTCCCATTCCCCAGGATGCGATCGGTCCGATTCCTGCTCGCCTCGCACGCAATCTATCTTGCGGCGAATTCGATATCGATCCAGACTCGGTCGATCTAATCTTCGCGGACGCTTGCAAAATTAGTTAGAAGTGCTTGTCAAATCCGAAACGATGGCGTGTGCCATCCGAATCAACAAGTCAATGGCGCAAGCAGGCCATTCGGAAGGCGATGGCCCGTGCCTTGCAAGATCACGCAATGCTGGGCGTGGCCCAGTTGCTGCGAACACGGCGACTCCAGGTCCTTCGACCAGCAGCGAGCTTCCGGCCTCATCGACCGATCCAGCTCCTGCCGCACAATCGCCACGCTCTCCTCCGCACGTTCCGAAGCAGGGCCTTCCTGAGATTCCTCCACCGGAGACCTAACCACGGCTCCCATCGGCCCGCCATTCGCGCATGCTGATATCGCAAGCAACGCCGATAGCAATGCTACCGGCATTCCACCCACCAGCTTAGCGATTCGTTCCGCCATAAACATAAACCATCGGGCAACCAAACGTGGGGCTTATCTCTCTTGCCTAACCTTAGATCGACAGCCCCCTCCCGTCAAGGCGTCTCGAATGACACCTGGCACGCCTTTCGCTCCGAGCCTGTGAACAAGGTCGATTCCCGTTTGCGATGGCCTTCTAGCCGCTGTTTGAACCAATCTTCTTCGCCACGTGTTCCGCTCTCGCTCTCATTCATTTCCTCTCCCTAACTTCTCCCCCTCGCCCATGCTTCATTGGCTTCTCCATCGACGCAATCAAAGTCGCCAGCCTCCGACCCGTTGTGCTGAAGGGCAAGGTGCTCAGGTCACCCCGCGCAAGCCATCGCACGATTGACGGACCCCCGCTCGCTCGCCCTCCCACGAACTCGGCCTCGTAGCAACTTAACGCAATTCGATAGCGCGTCACGCCATGCTTAATCGTCTGCAACAATCCGCCTGGTTTGCAGGTGATTCCCGTCTGCTCTCTCACCCTCGCAACAAGTTCTCTCGCAACTGCCCCCGGTTCCGCGGCATCGAGCTCGAAACGGGGGAAGTCCCACAGGCCGGCCCATCGCTCGCCCTCCGCGCAACAGCGAACGAGCACTTTTCCCCGCTTGCGAATCACCACCGCCGCCTCTCGAACCGCAATCGTTTTCGGCTGCGGTTTCGGGCGCGGAATCCGATCCTGCAACTCACGCTCCTTCGCCAGGCACAGCTCCCCCAGCGGGCACTCCTCACACCTCGGCTCCACCGGCGTGCAAACCAACGACCCAAGTTCCATCAGCGCCTGGTTGAACGCCGCCACCTCTCGCCGCGGTAGAATCTCCTCCGCCACGGCCCACAACATTCGTTGGCCCGCCACCGTGTGAGGATTTCCTCGATACGCCACCAGCCGGCTCAACAAGCGAATCGTATTCGCCTCCAAGATCGCTGCCCGACGGCCAAATGCAATCGATGCAATCGCTCCCGCCGTGTAACGTCCAATCCCCGGCAACTTGCGAAGTTCCTCCGGCTCATCCGGAATCTCGCCTCCACGCTCCTCCACAAGCTGCTTTGCCGCCGCGCGCAACTGACGTGCGCGTCGGTAGTACCCCAGCCCTTCCCATAACCGCAACACCGCCGTCTCATCCGCCATGGCCAACGCTTCCACCGTCGGAAACGATGCCACAAACCGCTCGAAGTACTCGCGCACCGTCGCCACTTGCGTTTGTTGCAGCATCACCTCGCTGACCCACACCCGATACGGATCACGCGAGCGTCGCCACGGCAAATCTCGCGCGTGACGACCATACCACCCCAACACCCGCCGTCGAAGCGATCCCTTCTGCGCTGCCGTGAAATGCGCGGCCAAGCCATTCCTGTTGCCGCGCTCTTGCCTCGCTCGTCCCATGCGAACGATTCTCATACAAACACCAAGAGGCGCGAAGGGCACGGGCGGCCTATTCCTTCGCTTCCTTCCCTCGCGGTTCCTCAACGCGTGAGGGAACGGCAAGGCTGACCAGCTCGGAAGCCTGCCTCGTCGGGCTCGCTGGGCAACCCACACATCCCCCGCATCCACGACGCCGCCGAAGCCACCCCCAACCCCGATAGCCCAAAAACGCAGCCGCCCCAAGCGCAATCAAAATGGCAACCAAGTCTTGCATTGCAACACGCCAATTTCATAAGAACCCCCCCGCCTCCGCCCACCAATACCTTTCATTATATAGCCGAGCCGTCCCGGCTCGGCGAGCCAAATTAAATCCCCCCCAACACCACCCCCACCCCCTCGCACCCCAAGCCGACGGCTTCGCCGTCGGCCCCCCACCTACTCCCCTACCCCCCCCTCCCGATTACCCCCAATTACACACCTGGAATTCCGTCCATTATTTTGTTGCTTTTGGCCACCACCTGTGCTAGGCTACCCCACGCTGGATGACCGTTGGGCGTAGCTTGTTGTTGGCCACGCCGAATCGGTGGGCCTTAAGGATAAGTGGCGGCGATCTTCCGCTCCCTCGGGATCGGGGCTCTCGCGTCGGCTGTCCCCCAACCCATCTTCCCCGGCTCCCTAGGGATCACGAGCGCCACTCGTCCCAACGGTTGAGAATTGGATCTAAGCGCAAGAATCCGCGCGTTTCATAGTTGCGGCCAACGCCGTAGACGCACGGAACCACTGCGCCCAAAATCCGCGCCTCAGAGGGCCCTTCATTCAGTTTTTCCCCCACACACCCACCCCCTTAGCGTCGGCCGCCAGGCCGAATCTACTTCCAACACCCCTAACGCACCTAACGCCCCCAACACCCCAAGCGCCCCCAACCCCAACCAACTCACCACCAACTCACCAACTAACCACCAACCAACACAATCCGAAATCCGAAATCGGCAATCCGAAATCGGCCCCGCCCTTCCGCGCCCACGGTGCGCAACCCGCGCGCGCCGTCACCCCGCCGGTAATTTCCACCGTAAACGTATTCCCTTCGCGCGGCGTTATCGCTGCGGCGTCGCTGGTTCCACTGCGACGTCGGTATAATGCTGCCCGCCCACGAACACCGGCTCGACCGTCACGAAGTCCGCCGTGCGATAGATCTTGCCCGTGTTATTCGCGAATACGAACACACCGTCTCGCGTGGCCGAAAGCCCGTGGATCTCTTGCTGATTGCCCGTGAACACTTGCTCGGGCACCCCGGTGCCCACTTTGAACAGTCGGCTCGGGCTTTCATGCGTGGCAATGTAGATCGACCCGCCTTTTGTGGCAAACGTTCCCCACCAGCCGCCGCCGATGTCGGCCTGACGCACAGTCGCAACCTCGCTCGGTTGACCCGCCCATAAGTCGCGGCGATAGATTTTCCCGTCGGCCAGCGGCTCGCTGTTCTGCGGGGTCGGCACCACGCTAAAGTACACGGTATGCTCTTCGCCGCCGCAGTCGATATCACGAATCTGCCCGGGAAATTCGAAGATGTGAATCTCATTGCGGCGGTCGAGCAAGTGCATCACATACCCGTCCAACCCGCTCACATAATAAATCTTGCCATCTGGGCCAACCGCCACCTGGCCAATTTTCATCACGGCCTGCGGATACGCCCGATTGGCCGTCGCCTCACGCCGGTGAATCGGTCGCTCCGCTCCGCCGCCAACGCTCGACCACAACTGCCCCGGGAACGTCCGCCCGTCGACCAAGATGAAATCGTCCGCCGTGGCCACGGGCGACAGAATCGTCATTAACGCCAACACGAATAATCCACGCATCGAACTCAAGTACATTTTGAAAACCATTGCGCGAAATCTCCTTAGTGCTTTGTCTACACCCAATGTTTGGATTCGACTCGACACAATCTAATTACCGCAGAGGAATTGTGTCGAGTCGAACCCAAACGATAGGAGTGATCAAAGCACGAAAACGAAGGACCCGAGAAGCGTCGACCAAGAACTGGGCACCCCGCCGAAAGAACTCGGAAGCGCCCGCGACCAACAGGGACTGCATTCAAACCTTAGTCCGCGCCAACGCCCTGCGCCACCCGATAAGCCGCGCCCGGCCAACATCCCGCCCCGCCCAACCCGCTCCCCCGCGTTCCCACCGCTTCAACCGAAATAAACCATCCCGCAGGGTGGCACTCTACGCCGTTAACCCTTTGTAAATGCCTTGTTTTTCAGTGTTGTTGGGTTTGCAAGCAATGGGGACTGAGAAACTCATGCACCAACTCAAGCACCTTCAATTCAAGTTGGCGAACTCACGACTTGCG
>JADZFK010000162.1 GCA_020849945.1 Pirellulales bacterium
GAGATTCCCGGCGAGGGTCGGCTTGTTGATTGTGCCCCCCGGGCGAGTCGCCCGGGGCTAAATTGGACATCGTAAATCGTTGGAGAGCCTGTGGTTAAGTTGACGTTGCGAGAAAGGGAATCGGCCCAGGAGGCCGTCCGTCGTTTTCGGAAGCTGGTCGAGCGAAGCGGGATCAAGAAGGAAATGCGGGTTCGCGAGTTCTACGAGAAACCAAGCGAAATCAAGCGCCGCGCCCGGCTGCGTGCCGAACGCCGCAATCGCCGCGAACTTTTGATGATTACGCCATAACGGCTTCTTCATTGCTAAGCTGGCGTTGGCGCGTTCGGCATGCTTTCGTTGCTACCGCATGGGTTGGTGTTGAAACACGAAAAGGCCGGCGTTCTCATCGGAGCGCCGGCCTTTCTGATTTGTTCTGGTTTGTAATACTTGCTGGCAGTGTCAGCTTGCGACAAGCAGAGAGCCTTAGAAGCCGACCTCGATTCGGGCGAAGAAGCCATCAAAGCCGAGGATGTTGGCGTCGTCGTAGGTCGTTGGCAAGAGCGTGTTGAGTTCATGCTCATCGCGGAAGCCGAGGTCGTGCCAGGCGGTAAACAAGTAGCCGGCCGTGATAGCGGTTCTGCAAGTAACCTGGCCGGTGAGGCCGGCTTCGAGTTCGGTCACGGGAACGATTTGCCGGGTGCGGAACGTTTGGGTGTTGCGGGTGACGGGGTTGATTTCGGAGGTTGGGTCGTTTACGTCGCGAATCGCGGAGAGGTTGACATCGCCCAGCAGCAGGGAGATGTTGCCTTTGCCGTAGATGCTGAGCCAACCATCTTGGAAGAAGTATCGTCGGCCTTCCAGGCCCGTGCGGATACCGCCGCCCTTGAAATTCATGCCACTTCGAGAGTCGGTGACGGCGTAGTAATTATCCTCGATGGCTTGGAAGGAACGCTGCCAGCCGACCTCGGCCCAACGGACGCCGCCGCTCCAGGTGATATCCCAAGCGGGGCAGCATGGCCCGCACGAAGTGCCACAACCGGTGGAGCAACCGGTGGTGCAACCGCCGCAGGGATCGGAGCAATCGGTGCATTCGCAGCATTGGCCTCCGAGCGGGATCGTCTTGGCGAATTCCAGGTCGTAAGAGCGAGCATCGACGCTGGCATCGATATCGGTGTAGCCTCCCGGCGGGGCGGCGGTTTCAAAGGGGACGATGTCGCCGGGTTGGGCGCGATCCGTGGCATCGCTCCGCATCCGGGTGAACAAGAAGCGAACCTGGTCTCCGCAGCAGCACGACTGCCAACCGCCGCCCAGGCGGTACGAGGAGTGGTAGTCGAACACCATCGGGATGAACTGATCGGAGCCGGTGTCGGTGTTTTGCCTGACGAAGGCAGTGGCTTCGCTGAAGCTGGCATGGACGTTGAGGTAATCGGCCGTGACGAACAGTTGGCCCCCGCCCAGGCCAAATGAACTGCAGATGCCGCCGCAACCAGTATCGCAGCAAGCGTCCTCGCAGCAATCGGAGGTGGGGTAGCCTTGATCGGCGTAGGTGGTGGAATCGGCCGCGGCAATGGCCTGCGACTGTGGCGTTGACTGTGGAGTCGGCTGTAAGTTCGGCGTGGTGCTGGCACTGGCGGATGGAGCGCCTTGGGCCATAGCTATTCTTGGAACCGACCGTGGCATGGTCTCATAGATGCTGGTTGGATGTGGCTGTGCCAGAGTCTGCTGGCTTGCCAGTGTGGCTGCAAGCACAAGCGCAGCCGCGCACGAAGTGCGAAGTTTCATCACGGAATCCCCCCTAAATAGCACGGTCGAGCAGAAGGCGAGCGAAGCAGGCCTTCACCGCAGAGTTGCTGAGATACCCCCCCAGGAACCAGGCGCGGAGCGCCTCAAGCGGTTAATGCAACCGGACCGTTATAATCCATTCAATCCATCGGTAACGGTAGAACCGGCACTTTGGGATTTTTCCGTATAAACCGAATTCGCGGAATGTTCGGCAAGGGCGGAAAAGGCGTTAGGGTTTGCGCGATCGGCAAAGTTTAACAGGGGAGCGCTCCGCTTCGCATTGCGGCTAAACGGGGGAAGTGTCGATTCGCCTCGTGGCGCGGCTCAACGGGGGTAAGGGACGAGTGGGGTTATAGTTCGGCGATGCGGATGTTCCGGAAGTCGATGGCCATCTCGCGTTTGGGATGAATCTGCAGGCCGAGTGGCCCGCGTTCGATGGCCGTCTTCGATTCGTATTCCATCACATGCCGGCCGTTGAGCCACACCGAATAATGGTTGCCCACCGCAACGACGATCATCGTATTCCAATCCTTCGGGCGCAGAAGCTCGGCGATGCCCGTTGCTTCGACGGGATAGTCGGCTTGCTTGGCGATGTAGGGCGAGCAGGTCATGTCTCGCTTCCGTTTGCCCGACTCGCCGATCTGGATCTGATCGGCAAGGCCGCGGATGAACACGCCGGAATCGACCGTCCCATCACCCATGCGGAATTCGAGCCGGAGGACGAAGTCGGCATACTCTTTGCGTGTCCAGAGGATCGAACCCTTGAGTTCGTGATCGTTCTTGCAACGAAGAAGGCCCTGCTCGACGCGCCACCATTTGTTCGGTTCGGGCACCTTCCAGGCCGAGAGGTTTGTTCCATCGAAGAGCGTGGGCAAGGCCTCGGGGGCATCGCAAACCCCGGCGTCCGCGAACGCGAACCACGCGGCGATTGCCATCAGGCAACGTAAGCACGATTGAATCGGAGTGATCATCGAGGCAAGCTTTCTTGGGAGAGAGGGTGTTAACTCGACTCTTGCACATTTCAGAACGACGCAAGCCACGCAAGCCAAGAAAACGCGTAACGCAAGTTGGATTTCCGCCTCCGCGCGTTGATGGCAGGGTTGGCGAAACCCATCGTTCTTGAAAGCTAACACGAATCGACTTGGTTTTGTGCGGTATTGTGTTGTACGGGGTTCCCCAATACGTGCAAGAGTCGAACTAAGAATCATTAAGGGGCGGTGTCGATTTTTTCGGTAGCTTCGAGAGCCGCGGGAAGGTTTTTGTCGGCAACGCCGATCGCGCCGCGGCCTTCTTGCAGCCGGTCGGCCACGTCTTCGCGGATGTCGTCGGCGTCGGCTTCCCAGACGCGTTTTCGATCGTCGACCGATAGCGGATGGAGAGGCCGGACGATTCGCATTCCCACGGCCGTGGCAGGTTCTTCGGTGAACCACCAGGGGCTGAGAGGGATGTTGGGATCGGAGGCCTTCCAGTCTGGGTCTTCGGATTGCTGACGGGCCGCGCTGCGGCTAGCGGCGGGCGGCAGGAGCCAACTGCCACCGCGAATCGCGCGAGGAAATACTCGCGTTGGCCAGTGGACGGCGTTAGCGGCTTCGTGGATTTCTTTCCCCAGTTTGCCGTAGGTCTTTGGCGAATATTCGTCGAGTACCCACTCGGCCACGTTGCCGTGCATATCGTGAAGTCCCCAGGCGTTTGGTTTTTTCGAGGCCACGGGATGCGTGGCGGCATCGCTGTTGTCTTCGGTCCAGGCGTAATCCGCTAGTTGCGAGGGGTCATCGCCAAAACACCAGGCGGTGGTGGAACCGGCGCGGGCGGCGTACTCCCACTCGGCCTCGGTCGGCAGGCGATAGTCGGTGCCCGTGATTCGGCTCAACCACTTGGTGTACTGGCGAGCGGCAAAGGGGGTCATCGTGACGGCGGGCTGGTTCGGCTCTTCGCCAGCCGCAAACGTGAAGGAAGGATCGTACAGCGGCGTGGGCGAGGTGACGGCATCGACGTTCCAATCTGGGGGCAACGACTTGTTCCAAGCATGCGATTGGATGAGTTGGAGCGCGGAATCGCCGCCGGGGTTGCCTGTTTCGGCCGCCGATTGGGCAAGGCCCTGCATTTTTTTGAGGGGGTGATAAATGGCCATGAAGGCTTTGTACTCGGCCCAGGTCAACTCGCACCTGGCGACCCACATGGGCGGCACTTTGATTCGCACTTGCGGGCCTTCGTCGTCGGCACGATCGGTTTCGCCAGGGGGGCTGCCCATCAGGAACTCGCCACCCGGGATCGGGATCATATCGAACTTCACCTCGGTGCCCGGTATTTTCTCGGTGTAGGGAACCATGTAACGGCCCTCGACTTTCACCGACCGGATGCCTTCGAGCGGTGCGGTGGCGATGCCTGCGCCTGCTGGCACTCGATCTTCGGCAGCTAACAGGCACGAGCCGAAAGCGACCACGACCAGCGCGATTGAGGTCTTGTAGGTTGTTTGCAACATATTGCGGATTAAGGTGGTGAAGATGAAGGGTTCAAACGGCGGCAGGTAATTCCGTGCAAAATCAAACCACTACGCACACGGTGAATTCAATTATCCATTGCGACGAACCCGTTTAAGGTGTCCGGAAATTGGAACCGCTTTCAGCCCCCGGCTTTGCCGGGGGTTAAGCCATCCACGCATAGGCCATCGTGGCGAACCCCCGGCAAAGCCGGGGGCTGCCTATCCCTTGCCCGGTCACTCTCAACTTGTACGACAAGCAGAGAAAACGAGGACTTTCCCCCTTCGGAGCCATCATCACCCCACTCCTTATCGTAGCTCCGATCCGATATTGTCTTTCGCATTTGAAGTTTGAATTCACCACACAAAGTACACGCGGAAAGGGGCAGAAAGCGTTGACTTTCTAGCATGACTAGCGGCATCCCAGTTGGCAACCACTGTTTAGCAGGGCCGAAAAGTATGCCACTTTGGGCAACGAAGTAGGTGCCGCTAGCAGGCTGGTTTGTAGCGGAATCTTCCGCTTTCGCGGCTGAGCTGGATTTGCTAGACTCCGCGCGTACCGGCTTGGGTGAAGGGAACTCGGGCTTCGGATTTCAGGAAGAAACCGCGCCGCAAGAATGCGGCAGAGGTCGGCCCCGGGCCGGCTGCGCGACAAGGAGGTCGCACGTGCTTTTTTCGCACTGGCCCATACGACGGAAATTGCAGCTTGGCCTCGGGCTGCTGGCCGTTTCGATGCTGACACTTTTTGGCAGCGCGTACTACGGGCTGTACGCGTATCGAGGGTTGGTGAAGAGCCTCAGCGCGCGTTCGGCCGAGTTGCCGTTGGCCGATACGCTGCGAGACGAAGTGACGGCGCTTCACGAGATATTGAATCAGGCGCACGATCGTTTGCTGCTGGATGACCAGTTCGGCGCGTCGCCAGCGTTGGCCGATGCGGATCGCTTGCTACGGCAGAACTACCGGGCGCAGTTGGAGGTTGTTTCCCGCGCGCTCGACAATTACCGTGAACAACTGGCGAGCAATCAACAGCGGGGCGACGATTACATCGGCGACGACCGCCGCGAGCAAGCCACGCTACAGAAGATCGACCCGCTACTGGCGAACATCAAGGGATACGACAGCCTGCGCGACAGCCCGGAAGGGCCCGACTGGCTTCTGGATAATAAGGAAGTGGTAAGCCAGTTGCGGGTGGATGTCGAGCAGCTTCGCAAATTGACGGCGGAATTGCCCAGTTATCTTCACGAGCGGCTACGGCAATTGGCTTCGGATGTCCGCAGCGAATATCGTTGGGCGATTGCGTTGGCGTGGTTCACGGCGGCGTTTACGACGATGTTGCTTGCGGCGGCCGTGCTGCTGTTCCGCAAGTGGATTGCCCGGCCGCTCGGCACGCTGGTGGAAGGCTCGCGGGCGGTGGCGGCTGGCAAGTTTGACCACCATATCACGCTGGAATCGGACGACGAGATGCGCGAGTTGGCCGACTCGATGAACGCCATGACGGAGCGATTTCGCGAAATACGCGACGACCTGGATTCGCAAGTGCGTGAGCGGACGAAGCAGGTGGTTCGGAGCGAGAAGCTGGCGAGCGTGGGTTTTTTGGCGGCGGGGGTGGCGCACGAGATCAACAACCCACTCGCCTCGATTGCGATGTGCGGCGAGTCGCTCGAAGGCCGCCTGGCGGAACTGCTGGAGCATGTGGGGAAGGAACGCCAAGCGGATCGCGACATCGTGCGAAGTTACCTCGAAATGATTCAAAAAGAAGCGTTCCGTTGTAAGCAGATCACGGAGAAGCTCCTCGATTTTTCGCGGATGGGCGAGCCGGAGCGGCATCATGCCGACCTGCGCGAACTGGTGGCGGGCGTTGTGGAGATGATCCGGCACCTGGGCAAGTATCAGCATAAGAATGTCGTGCTCGGCGAAGGCGAACCGATCATCGCGGAGATCTGCCAACAGGAAATGAAGCAAGTCGTGCTGAACCTCATCACGAACGGGCTTGATAGCGTGGACGCCGGCGGCACGGTAACGGTTTCGATCGAGCGGCACGGCCAGCAGGTGCGCATGGTGATTGAAGACAACGGCTGCGGCATGACGGAAGAAGTGCTGCAACACCTGTTCGAGCCGTTCTTTACGCGACGCCGCGGAGGCCAGGGCACGGGGCTTGGCCTTTCGATCACCTATCGCATCGTGGAAGAGCACGGCGGACAGATTATTCCGTTTAGCGGGGGGGCGGGCAAAGGCTCGAAGTTTACGGTGTTGTTGCCACTTCGGCAGGTGCCATTGCACGCTAAGCCACAAGCGGCTTGAAAGTCGTTAGTCGTTAGTCGTTAGTCGTTAGGTGTTAGGTGTTAGGTGTTGGTGGCGATGCGCGTGGCCGCTTGCCATCCGCAAAGAGTTCACCCGCCGAGGCGGACAATCCGCAATCCGCAATCCGCAATCCGCAATCCGCAATTCGTCATTCGTCATTCGTCATTTGCATCACCTGGGTCATCGTCATGTCGAACAAGAACCTTTCCGAATCCTCGCATGAGCCCAAGGGGCTTGCCATCTTGTTTGCCGACGACGAGCGTTCGTTGCAGGAGTTGATGAAGCTCGAAATACCACGGATGGGGCACCGGGTGACGGTGTGCCCCGACGGCCTGACCGCGGCGGCCGCGTTGGAGAAGGATTCGTTCGACTGCCTGCTCGTGGACCTGGATATGCCGGGCCTCAGCGGGATCGATGTCATCGCGAAAGCGAAGGAGTTAAACCCCGACGCCGAGGCCGTCGTACTGACGGGCAAGTCGTCGTTGGAAACGGCGATTGCCGCGTTGCGACATGGTGCGTTCGATTATCTGACGAAGCCGTGCAAGCTGGTGGAAATCGAAGC
>JADZFK010000163.1 GCA_020849945.1 Pirellulales bacterium
TCATGTCGGGATAGCAAGGACTCACGAACCCGAAGCGTCAGCGAGGGAATGTGTGCTTTATTCCCTCGCTGACGCTTCGGGCTGGTATCCAATACACTCGCCCAATTTGAATAAATGATCGGCCCTGGGTTTCCCCCAAACAGTTACCCCACTGAGGCCGTCCGGGAAATTATCCTGAAATCTTGGGCCATTGCCGGTGAAAGAGGGCGGTTCAGCGTGGGCGGAACCGTCGGCTTCCGCCGTCGGCTTGAGGATACGCTTGCCCCCCTCAGGTTCCAGACGGCCTCCGATACCTCTTATAGGACATTGCTGGAGATTCCCTGCAAAAATTCCGACCTGTGAAACGTTGATATAGGGTGATATCGCGATTGGCCAGGAGATTTCTCCCCACCGATTGTATTCTTGGTACGATTCGATACAGTCAACCAAGGGCAAAGCGGCCGTGCCGAGCAAAGCCTTGTTGATGCGAACCGCGTCGAGCTTCGCTGGACGTTGGGCAAGGCTCATGAAAACCACGATCTCGTGCTTCAACAAGCGCGATTGCCCCTGTACGTGAGCGGCTAACCTTGCGATCTTTCACATGACGGCCGGTTGAATCGGAGTGTCTCTGTAAGCCATAATTAATACCTACAGGAATACAATTGGTTCCGCATCCGGCAGCTTCGCTCGATCCCGTTACCCGCGGAGATGCGGCAGTTGATTTCAACCGACCGATTGTGTTACCTGCCCCGCCTGGAATTCCCGCCATGTTTGCTTCGATCAATCAACGGGCCGCTCGGCTCCACGCGGCATTGTTTGCAGCCGCCCTGCTGATGAGCGTCCTGAACGGCCCAGCGATCTTCGCGCAGTTTCGTTCGGCCCAGCGAACGGTTCGCGCCGTAGCGGCAGCCCCCTCTTCAGAGCCAACGCAGCCTTCCGGGGTAGCGCGGGGCGCAAAGGCATCTTCTCTCGCCTGGCGGCGAACCGATTCATCGCTCGGCTTGAAAAGTGGTGAGAATACGCTGTGGGAATTTCAATTTGATCCCAAACAAGATGCACCCTATTTCCATCCGGTCGGAACGCGCGAAGGCCAGGTGTTAACGTGGAACAGTCCGGCCGATCACCCCTGGCATCATGCCGTGTGGTTCTCTTGGAAGTACATCAATGGCGTAAATTATTGGGAGCACAATCGGCAAACGGGTCGCCCCGATGGCCGAACGCGATGGGAACCGCCGTTGTTGGAAACCAAGGGAGATGGATCGGCACAGGTCCGCATGCGGCTTAGTTACGGGCCGGCGGGCCGAGAGGAATCGCTGCTGACGGAAGATCGCCAAATCGACTTAGGAGCGCCCGATGCCGAGGGGAACTTCTCGATGGATTGGATTTGCCGTTTTCAAGCCCACGATCAAGAGGTCCTGTTCGATCGCACGCCGCCACACAACCAAAGCAGTGGCGGTTACGCCGGGTTGTCGATTCGCTTTGCGAAAGGAATGGAGGATCGGCAATTGATCCGCGTTCAAGCGGCCGGCTCCGCTCCGCACAACTCGCAAGAGCCTACCCAGTTTGGCGCGGGCGATCGGTACCGCGGTCGCGGTGCCGCCATGGATTACAGCGGCCTTCTAAGTGGCCGCCCGGCCGGGATCGCCTTCCTCGATCATCCCGCCAATCCCAGGCATCCGACCCCTTGGTACGCGGTCGGCAGTCCGATCATGAGTTATCTCAACGCCGCTCTGCTAAACGATGAGCCGTTGAAACTCGCGGCACACGGATCGTTCGTCTTACGGTATCGCTTGATCGTTCACTCGGGCCGTTGGAGTGCGGAGCAATTATCCGCTGCGTACTCGCATTATGCGGAGGGTACTTCCGCCCCTTCGCAATTGAAACCGAAAACCGAATTGGAGAAACCATGAAGAATACTCGTATCACCCGTCGGCAATTCGTACAGGGAACCGCGACGGCTGCGGCCGCTTTGAGTTGCCCGCTCTACGTACCGGCCCGATTGCTAGGCAAGCAAAGCCCGAGCAATACCTTGCGCATGGCGGCAATTGGGACTGGTCGCATGGGGCACGGAGACATGACCGAGTGTCAGATCCGGGGGCTTGAACCAGGGGTCAACGCTCACATTGTGGCCGTGTGCGATTTGGACAGCCGCCGCGCCAAACACGCCAAGCAGCAACTGGAATCGACCTACGCGAAGAAAGCTCCGGATATCCGTACACCGGAAATCACGATCTGGGGTGACTATCGAGAGCTACTGGCCCGCGATGATATCGATGGCGTCACAATTTCAACCCCCGACCATTGGCATGCCTTGCTGGCCGTTGCCGCTGCCGAAGCAGGCAAGGCCATTTATCTTCAGAAGCCGCTGACCTATACGATCGGCGAAGGCAAACAATTGGTCGCGGCGGTGCGTAAGCATGGCGTGATTTTCCAGACCGGTTCGCAGCAACGCTCCGATAAACACTTCCGCCGCGGTTGCGAGTATGTGCGGAACGGGCGAATCGGCAAGCTGCACACGATCCGCGTCGTTCTGCCCCCCGATTCAGGAACGGGAACCGCAAGCCCGATGGAGGTCCCATCGAACTTGAACTATGCCATGTGGATGGGGCCAACCGCCGAACAGCCCTACACCGAGCATCGCGTCCATCCGCAAGCCGATTTCAGCCGCCCCGGCTGGCTGCAAATCGAAACCTATAGCCGCGGCATGATCACGGGGTGGGGCGCCCATATGTTCGATATCGCCCAATGGGGCCACGGCTCCGACAACACCGGACCCATCGAAATAGAAGCCACCGGTGAATTTCCCGATCGCGGGTTGTTCAATGTGCATACGAATTTCAAAGCCACCGCCAAGTATGCCGATGGCGTGGAGATCCATGCCGAAACCGGTGGGCCTGCCGGCGTGCATTTCGATGGAGACGCCGGGTCGATCTTCGTTTCCCGCGGCAAAGCTATTTCCAATCCCGCCAGCATTCTCGAACAACCGCTGGCCGATAGCGAGCAAACATTGTATCGCAGCAGCAACCACATGCGCAATTATCTTGAGTGCATACGGAGCGGGCACGATACGGTTTGCCCCGTCGAAGTGGGGCACCGATCGAATACGATCTGCGTGATGGCCCATATCGCCATGAAGCTGGGCCGAAAGTTGCGTTGGGATCCCAAAACCGAACGCTTTATCGGCGATGAATCGGCCAATGCGATGCTCGACTACGATCATCGAAAACCCTGGACCATAGGAAAAACCGCATGACGAACTTGCTCGTACTCTGTTGTTGCGTGTTGGCGCAGCCCGATGCCCCGGCCCTTCGGCTGGAAGCCGACCACAAGGGCAATACCGTGCAAGTGCTGGCAGGCGATGAGGAACTGCTTGCGTATCAGTACGATCCTAAGTGGGGCTTGCCGCATCTCTATCCGCTTCGCAGCCCTTCTGGCAAGTTGCTCACCGCGCAACAGAACGAACCCTATCCGCATCATCGCTCGCTGTGGATCGCCGATCGCGTTCAAATGGGAAAGCTTCCGGCCGTTGATTTCTACCATTGTTGGAAGAACTACAACCGAGCGAAGGACCCAGCCTCGGGCTTTCGGCATGCGATCCGTCACGAAGCGTTCAACGAGTTGAAGGCAGAGGGGTCCAAGGCGGTCCTCAATGCCCGCTTGCTTTGGATCGTAAACAAGGAGACGCCCGTGCTCGAAGAGCAGCGCCGTGTGCAAGTTACTTTGCTAGCCGAGGGGGAATACCTGCTCGACATTCGCTGGAAGTTGACCGCCGCCTATGGCGACGTACGGTTTCTCAGCGATTCGGTTCACTACGCGTGGCCCTACCTTCGCATTCATCCACAATTCAGTGGAGAGCAGGGTGGCGCGATCCTCAACGATCAGGGCGGACGAGGCCAGGCCGGAACTCACGATAAAACGGCCCGCTGGGTCGACTTCTCGAACACCGTCGAAGGCGCGACCGAGGGCCTTGCCGTCTTTGCGGACCCCGCGTTGGCTTCACCGCCCCAATGGCTTACGCGCGAGTATGGCACGTTTGGGCCACGTCGGCCCCTTCCATTGAGCGGCACAAAGTTCACGCTTGCAAAGGGCGACTCGCTCGAAGGCCACGCGGGCGTGTTCGTCCATCGCGGCGATGCCAAGCAAGGACGCGTCGAAGAACAATGTCGGGCATTCCGCGGAGAGGCCCCATGACCGTAACTCGCCGCCACTTCCTGCAAACCGCCACCGCTTTGGGCCTGGCCAGCGCAACCCCGGCCTTCGCACAGGAGACCCGCCGCGTGAAAATCGATCGCATCGAACTGTTTCCGCTGCGGTATCCGACGGCAGGATACTTCAAGTTCTTCACCGGCGCGCACGGCGCAACCGGAAGGGCGGCTGTCCTCATCAAAGTCACGGCCGATGACGGCACGATCGGGTGGGGCCAAAGCGTGCCGATTGCCAAGTGGAGCTACGAAACTCTCGAAACCGCGACCATCGCCCTTCGCGATTACTTCGTTCCCACCCTCATCGGCCGCGATCCAACCGATATCGCCGGCGCGCTGCAAGCCCTGGACGGTGCCATCGCCCCCGGCTTCACTACGGGGATGCCGATCACGAGGGCGGGCATCGATCTCGCACTCCACGACTTGACCGGCAAACTACGCAACCAATCGTTGGCGGCCATGTGGGGCCGCCAACGCGGCGGGCCGATCACGCTAAGCTGGACCGTCAACGTCCGAACGCTCGACGAGCTCCCCGATGTCTTGCAAGCCGGTCGCAACCGGGGCTTCCGCAACTTTAATATCAAGGTCGCGCCAGATATTAACTTCGATGTGAAGCTTGCCGAACGCGTGCGCGAGTTCGCCCCCAAGGGCTTCTTGTGGGCCGATGCAAACGGCGGTTACACACCCGAGGCCGCTTTGGCCGCGGCACCACGGTTGAAAGCGGCCGGCGTCGACGTTTTGGAAGCGCCGCTACGCCCGAACCAAATCAGCGGTTACCGCGCACTCGTGAAACTGGCCGCTCTCCCAATTTTGATGGACGAAGGTGTCATCAGCCCTACCGATCTGGATGAATTCGATAAACTCGGTATGCTCAACGGCGTTGCCATGAAGCCCGCTCGTTGCGGCGGCCTCCTCTCCAATAAAATGCAAATCGAACTCTGCATTCGCCGCAACCGCATGTGGCTGGGCAGCGGCCTAACCGATCCCGATATCTCGCTGGCCGCATCGCTCGGCCTGTACGCCGCCTACGGCTTGAAACATCCGGCCGCCCTGAACGGCCCGCAGTTCCTCGCCGCCGATGTACTTAAGACACCACTCAAAATCGAACGCGACCAAGCCTTTGCCCCCGAGGGGCCAGGCCTCGGAATCGACGTCGACGAAAACAAAGTCGCCGATCTCGTCAATCGCTCCAAAGGCTCGTAAACCAACGACGCACCCAATACCGTTTAGCCGCGACGCGAAGCGGAGCGCAAACGTCTAGCCGCGACGCAAAGCGGAGCGCGATCCGGGCAAACAAAGGTGTCGGAACTGAATGGATGGCCAATCATAGCCATCCCTATCCATAATCACACGCGGCTGACGCCGACTCCCTGCTCAATCAATTGCAGTATCTCACCACAGAGACACCGAGGCACGGAGAATTGGATTGGTCATTGCAAATTGGTCATTTGTCATGGGCCATTTCAGAAATGACCCAATTTCAAATGGCCAATGACCAATGACAAATCACCTCCTCCGTGCCACACTCCTCTCGCCCGCCCCGCGCTCCGCTCCGCGTCGCGGCTAAACACGCCCCCCATACACAACCTCCCTTCTGGCCCTCGTCCCTCGTCCCGCCAAGTGGCCAATAATTTTAGTGGAATCGTGTACCGTAATCTGCTAAGATGCCCTGGTCGATTTGCAGGCTGATTTGCAGGGGGGCTCCGACCCCAATGAACCGTCGCATCCCATTTAGCCCCCGGTCAATGACCGGGGGCTGTATGAAGCACCCACCCAACAACAATCCCCCATCCCCGCGGTTAAATGTTCGCAACCATGAGCAAAATCGCCGATTATTGCAACACCTCCACCCCTGAAAACGCTGGAATTCCCGGCAGAAACGCACGGTACCCGTCGCAAATAGCGCCGATTATTGCATCCAAAAACACGCTTCCGCGCCCGTTGCAATACGCGCAATATCCCCGACTTGCCTTCGGGAGACTTTGTTCGGCAACCGTTTCGGAAGATCGTAAGGCACGGTTGGTGGCGACAACTTCGCCCGCCAATGTGAATGAGTGATCGGCCCAGGGGGCAAACCGCAGGCTTGATGGGACCGCACTCGGGAGCGACAATCGAGGCCACGAGCTGTACGTGGCAAAGCGGCTTTCGATTCGGTCCAACCGGCCTCGCTGAAATTCGTTTGACTTGAGTGGCCAGGTCCTTCAACCCTTGCAGAGCATGAGCAGGAGACCTTAGATGAATGGCAAGCATTCGGCGTATCGCGCGTGGGACGTACTGGTTCTTGCGGTCGTACTAGCGATGTTCGGAACCGTGTCGGCAGCGCGTGAGCCGGCGGAGCTTGCGGCGAATAACGTGGTGTGGACGACCCCGAGCCGCGACCCGGCCGGGTCGATGCCGATCGGCAACGGCGAAGTCGGGCTGAATGTGTGGGTCGAATCGGATGGCGACTTGTTGTTCACCATTTCCCGAACCGATGCTTGGAGCGAATGCAATCGGCTCTTGAAACTCGGACGCGTGCGGGTTCAGTTATCGCCGAACCCGTTTGTTGCCGGTCAGCCCTTTCGGCAGGAATTGACATTGCGCGAGGGCCAAATCGTCGTTCAAGCGGGCGATGCGCGGCTAACCGTTTTTGTGGATGCATTGGCCCCGGTCGTGTACGTAACGGGCCAAAGCCAAACACCGCGCTCGATCACGGCGACGTTCGAGTCGTGGAGGACGGAAAAACGCGTACTTAAGGGTGACGAGCTAAAATCGAGTTGGACGATGCTCAACGCGCCGGATGAGATCGAGGTGTGGGAGAGCGCCGATGTCGTTACCAACTCGCCGGCCAACGCGGTGCTGGCCTACCATCGCAACGCCTACTCCGTTGTGCCGCTCACGATCCAACATCAGGGGCTTGCCTCGCTCGGCAACGCGGTGCGAGATCCGCTCGTCCATCGTACGTTCGGCTCGCGGCTCGCCGGCACTGGCCTGGTGGCCAACGGTGCATCCAGCCTGCGCTCGAACAAGCCCCTGAAAACTTTCGACCTCACGATTGCGACCCACACTGCCCAACGCGACTCGCTGGCCGAGTGGGAACGGGAACTTCCAACGCCGGTACCGGTCGCCGATGCGTTGCGGCGAACCGAAGCGTGGTGGAGTGATTTTTGGGATCGCAGTTGGATCAACGTAACGGGAGATGCGGAACAGGGGGGCATCGCCGCGGACGTATCGCGCGGTTATGCCCTGCAGCGTTGGATCACCGCGTGCGGCGGTCGGGGGGCGTATCCGATCAAGTTCAACGGTTCGATCTTCACAGTCGAGCCGAAATTTTCGGGCGGGCCGGCCTTCAACGCCGATTGGCGAGAGTGGGGCGACTGCTACTGGTGGCAGAACACGCGGATCCCCTACTTCGCAATGATTGCCCGTGGCGATTTTGACCAACTCGATCCTTTGTTCCGCCTTCATCGAAACGTTCTACCATTGTGCGAGGGCCGGGCGCGGTTGTACTACCAGGCCGAGGGTGTCTACTTCCCCGAAACCATGACTATTTTTGGTACGTACTCGAACCAGAACTACGGCTGGAACCGCGAAGGGCACAAGCCCAACGAAGTGCTCTCCCCATGGTGGCAGTATGCGTGGCAACAAGGTCTGGAACTCACCGCGCTGATGCTTGACTACTACGAGCATACCCAGAACGAAAAGTTTCTCCACGAAGAATTGATCCCGATGGCGAACAGCGTGTTGCGCTACTACGACTCTCGTTTCTCGCGCGATGATCGGGGAAAACTGGTCATCAGCCCGACACAGGCCGTGGAAACCTACTGGATCGACGTGGTGAACGATACGCCCAGCGTCGCCGGCCTGACCAACGTGTGCGAACGTTTGACGCGGTTGCCGGCCTCGGCAGAGGATCATGCGTTCTGGCGGAAGATGCAAGCCGCCACGCCCGACGTGCCGGTTCGTGGCGGTCGCATCCAACCGGCAGAACGGTTCAACCCGAAGCGAACGAACGTTGAGAACCCCGAGCTGTATGCGCTCTGGCCATTCCGTGTGTTCGGCGTGGGTCGGCCCGAACTGCCGATTGCGATCGAAACGTTTCGCAATCGGCCGGAAAAGGCCTCGATCGGTTGGCAGTACGATGGCCAGTGTGCTGCCATCGCCGGCCTGGCAGACGAGTCTCAACGGATCTTGGTGGGGAAAGTCGGCAACTCGAATCAGGCGTTTCGGTTCCCGGCAATGTGGGGGCCGAACTACGACTGGCTGCCCGATCAAGATCATGGCGGCAATATCATGCTCACGCTGCAATCGATGGTGTTGCAAACCGATGGGGACAAGATATTCTTGTTGCCCGCTTGGCCGAAGGCGTGGAACGTATCCTTCAAACTGCACGCGCCCCGCCAAACCGTGGTGGAAGGCGTCTTTCGCGATGGCAAGCTGCAACGATTGACCGTGACGCCCACCGAACGCCGAGCCGACATCGTTACCGACGCCCCCGTTGACGCCCCCGTTCTTCCATAAACGCAACCTCCGGCCCGTGCCACGCGCTCGACCGAAGAGATGGTGGTCTTTGTCGGCGGTTGGCAGGAACGGCGGAATGCTGAGTAAGAGTCTATCCGAATACTTCTTCTCTCCTAGTACTACAGCGCTAAGTCAAACCACAATACCACAAAGAACACAAAGAACACGAAGGAAATAGGGCATGAATCGTGGCAGAAATGCTGGGGTGCCCCCTCATGTCGCAGCGAATAAGTTGGTTCA
>JADZFK010000164.1 GCA_020849945.1 Pirellulales bacterium
AAATTCCCCGCAACGCGGGAATTCTCCACAAAACACCTCCGTGAAAGAAGAAAAGAGCATACTCCGTTCTCCTCCTTACGCCTAAACTCCCACCACGGTTCGATTTAAGAAAACTGATCGGCCCTGACTTGGGAAAGGCGTTCGTTGTTTTTTCGGCCGTAGACGCCTAGGATAGAGTTGGGCCCCAGTGTTGCGAGGCGACAGCGGGTTCCTCCTTTGTTCGGATCCGGGTTGCCGTATTGCCGGTCCCGGATTTGCCGGTCTTGCAAAACCTGTTGCCGGGCCAATCGCCGATCGAAGTTTACTATCGAGGCATTTGAGATAACCGGGCCTTCCCCGGTATAGGATAATATGGAACCTGAGAATCGACCCCCATCTGCAGACGATCGTCCTGGAAATCGCCCGCACGATAAGAAGCCAGCCCCACAGGCGGGCGGCAATTTCGTATGGTACATGCTCGGCCTGGGCGTGCTCCTGCTGTTGATGATCGCCATCTTCAACCTTGGTCCCCAGCAACAACTGCGATGGAGCGACTTGGTTTACCTGATCGAGGCAAGCAGCGAGGATGGCCCCGGCTACATCGATCTGCCCGACCCACTCACCAAGGAAGCGCCCGTTCTCAGAATCTCCGATCTTGCGAATATCCAAGTTGGCGAAACCTATGTAAAGGCCACAATTTCGAAGCAGCGCTTCAAGCCTATCTCCGGAGAACGAGGCGGCAGTCCGCTGGTCCAGGCTGGAAAGAAAGAGCAGAACGTTGAGCTCCGCGTGGAAAGGCTTCCCGAGGAAAAGCAACTCCCCGATTTGCTTACCCGCGCCGGGCTGCCTTGGACCGTTGCCGACCCGCCCAGTGCGCTGGTCCAATACATTCCGCTGCTACTGATGACTGGCCTGCTTGTGATGCTGTTCATCTTTATGATTCGCCGGATGGGTGGCGCCGGTTCGCCGATGGCCTTTGGCCGCAGCCGCGGCAAGTTGTTTGCCCAAGAGGATATTCAGATCACCTTCGAAGACGTGGCCGGGATCGACGAAGCGGTCGAGGAACTACGCGAAGTGGTCGAGTTCCTAAAAACGCCCGAGAAGTATCAGATGCTTGGCGGGCGGATTCCCAAGGGCGTGTTGCTCGTCGGCCCCCCAGGTACCGGCAAGACTCTCCTCGCTAAAGCCGTGGCGGGCGAGGCGGGGGTACCCTTCTTTAGCCTCAGTGGCTCCGATTTCGTGGAGATGTTTGTCGGCGTCGGGGCGGCCCGCGTCCGCGATATGTTCCAACAAGCCGAACAAAAAGCACCCTGCATCATCTTCATCGATGAACTCGATGCGCTCGGAAAAACCCGCGGCAGCGGCAACATCGGCGGGCACGACGAACGCGAACAAACGCTCAACGCCCTGCTCGTCGAGATGGACGGTTTCAACTCGAACAGCGGCATTATCATCATGGGGGCCACCAACCGGCCCGAAACGCTCGATGCCGCCCTGCTCCGCCCCGGCCGGTTCGATCGCCATGTGCTCGTGGATCGTCCCGATGTGGCCGGCCGCGAAGAGATCATCGAAGTCCACCTTGAAAAGATCAAGGTCGATCCCGAGGTCGATGCCAAGGCACTCGCCGCAATCACGAGCGGTTTCGTCGGGGCCGATTTGGCTAACATGGTAAACGAAGCTGCCCTCCTTGCTGCTCGCAAGGGGAAGAAGGCCGTCGGAATGGAGGATTTCAACGAGGCCGTTGAACGGTCGAGCGCGGGCCTCGAAAAGAAAAGCCGCATCATGCGCGACGACGAAAAACTTCGCGTCGCCTACCACGAAGCCGGGCACGCCCTGGTCTCCTACTCGCTTCCCAACACCGATCCGGTCCACAAGGTCTCGATCATCCCTCGCGGCCTGGCAGCGCTCGGGTACACCATGTATCGGCCTGAACAAGATCGCTTCCTCATCACGCAGGGTGAACTGGAAAGCCGAATTCAATCACTCCTCGCGGGCACCGTCGCCGAGGAGATGATCTTCAGCGACGTTTCCAGCGGCGCGCAGAATGACCTGGAACGCGCGACCGAAATCGCCCGCAGCATGGTAATGGATTACGGCATGAGCCGGCTCGGCCGCGTGAACTACCGCGAGAGCAATCGGAGCCCGTTCCTAGTCGCAGGCGAAGTCTCTCGTGTGCAAACCCATAGCGAACAGACAGCCCGCGAAATCGATCAAGAAGTCAAGCGAATCATCGATGAAGGCCTACAGCGTACCCGCCACATTTTGGAAAGCCGCCGCGCGGCCCTGGTGGCCATCAGCGAGGAACTGATTCTGCAAGAGGTGATCGATTCCGCCGAGCTAAAACGGCTCATCGAAGCCAGCTCGCCCAGCGCGATGCTCGTGCCCGGAACCGAGGGCGACACCAAACGCCGCACCACCCCCGCCAAGCCCGCCAAGGATATCGATGCCTCGGAAATGGAACGGGCCGAAGGGTAGATGGAGGGAAGTTTATGGCTAAGGCTTTGGGAAAAAATGGTACTACACCGCGGGAGTATAGCGTCATTATCGAGCGCGACTCAGACGGTTACTACGTGGCAGAAGTTCCCGAACTTCCAGGTTGCCACACACAGGCTAAGTCGCTGGATAAATTGATGGAGCGAGTACGCGAGGCAATTCAGGTTTGCCGTGACGCGCAGGGTGAACCGGAAAGTGAACCACGTTTCATCGGCATCCAACGAATCCTGGTTTGAAAATGGCGAGGCTACCCAGGATAACCGGCCCCAAACTCATTGCCGCGCTCGGCAAGGCCGGTTTCGCTGTCACGCGTGTCCGTGGCAGCCATCACTTTCTGCGGCACAACGACGGACGTGCAACGGTCGTACCCGTTCACCGGTGCGAAACCATCGGGCCTGGTTTGTTGATCAAGATTCTCCGCGACTGCGAGCTATCTCGCGAAGACTTGAGTCAGTTGTTGTCGAGCAATTAATGAGTATCTGCATTCCTTGCTCCGAACCGCACAGGAACACGCTTTGCGGCACTAGCCCAAGTTGCAACACGCAAACCAGTGCCCAGAATTGGGCCACACTCGCCCGCTCGTTGGGCGGGAAGGATCGGATGAACGCCCCCAACGCTGTTGCCCCCACGGCGAGAACGCTCATCAGCAGCAGCATTGCGCGCATCCCTAAATGCACCTCCGTGGTATCCATCTGCCTGGGGGCGGGTATGGGTTCACTCATGGTTCGATGTATGCTGGAATGGGTGAAGCGGCGGCTTCATTGTTCGGAGCGAAGGTAGCCGCTTGCGGTTCAGCCAGGGTTGAACTGGTCGCTCCGTGCGGGGTCAGTTCGATTACAAGCTTCTTCCGCAGCATCTCCTCGACCGCCTCACGCTGTTCGGTTGGCACCCGCGAAACGATTCGCCGCAGGCCACGGCCGAGCACCAGTTTGCCCGTCTTGCGCTTCCATTTCACGAGTCGCACATCGGCCCAAGGCCAATTGTACAAACTGCGGAGAGCCACGCTGTTCGCACACAGGTCAAACTGTTTCCATGCCATCGAATAAAATGGAATGCGCGCTGCCCATCCACACGCGAAGCCGGCGGCGAAGTCGAACCAATCGTTGAGACCTCCAGAATTCATGCCGACTTGATAGAATCCCACGCAGGCTGCGGCAGCAACAGCAACAGGCAGCCAACTCATTCGACCGGTTAGCCGAACGAGCGGTGGACCTTGGAGCCGCTGCAAAGATCGACCTCTCTGAATGAAAACGGCAGACAACCCTGGAATGAGGAGGCCTGCAAAGGCGGCACGATCGAACTCTCGAATGCCGGTTACTCCCTTCATGATCGAGTGCAACACAACGGCTACAACAACTAGTCGAAGACACACCATGCCCAGGTATCGCAGAGTGGCCGGACTGCGAAGTGCTTTCGATAGCGGTACGCGAGCCACGTCGACTTCGGTGGGAAGATCGGGAATCGAAATGGTCGCCGTAATTCGTTCGGCCACCAACTTGCGAACGGTTTCGCACTGCTCATCAGGCACCGGAATCTTGAGCAAGCAATCGACATTCTTCTGGCTGATTCCTTTCAATTCCAATACGGGCCAAACGCCATCGACCAAGTTGTGCGCAACGATCTGATCCCACCGTAGCACGGTGCAATCCCAAAGCACCCCCACCTCGCCGAAGCGAATGCTCTTGCGCCACCACAAAATCGCGGCCATCTTGCCGAGCGTTACCATTCCAAACAAATACATGATCACATTGCTTGGCCCTGGCCACATTGGGGGACCACCGCTGCGGGTAGGTAAGTACTCCAGTGTCACAAAAAACAGAGCGAGTAGAGCCCCCAATGCACATGCTACTGCATTCGATGCCGATCGCCCCGCTCCCATCGAGGGCACTTTTTCATCGAACATCGGCAGGATAAGCAACACCCTGCCGATGGCTCGTTCGGCGGCGAAACGTTTGCGGGCGAGGTAGCCGATCCAGATGAGCCCAAGGGCCAGCCACAGGCCCCATGCCAGGCCGAGCCGCAGTTTTTCGTCGGGCTTGAGGTCACGCACGAAGTTCCCCACGAGCGCAGCCAGCATCGCGATCACGGTCATCACAATCAACAACGCGCGAAGCGAAAGCCGTGCCTCCGTGGGCGGTGCCAAGGCTTGTGGGTAAGTGTTTGGCGTTTCCGACATGGCTATTCCAGCATCTGCAAGATCGGCCTGTTCGTTGCCAATCGTAGTGTGGTTCATTCTATCTGCCCATAGAAGTAGACGCACCCGGCAACGGCAATCAATATGGAGATGTCGGCCGGGCCAGCGCAACGCCATTTCACGGTTCGGTGCCCAGAACCTGAAGTCGCGCTCTAAGCGGCGGCCTCCTAGCCGCCGTTCGGACCAGCAGCCGCAGCCATTCGATTGAAACGCATTCACGCGCACAACCACCTTCGCCGCGACTGCGACACTCGTTTCAGCACAAAAACATTCATCCACCATCGTCATGCACGATTCCAAGAACGGGCCGCCTGCCCTAACGAGTTTCAACGCCCACGGCCCGCTCACCATTGCGGCGGGGTTGATCCCGATGATCCTTTCACCGTGGCTCACAGCGATGCCGCTGGTCACGGCGATGGCTCTGGTGGCGCTCGGTGCGACCGAGGCGACTATCACTCGGTTTCGTTCTTCGCCGAACCGGGGTTGGGTCTTGGCGATTCACGCAACCTGCTACGCCGGGTTGTACGCGCTGTTCGTGGCCGCCACATTGGATCAGATTGCAAGAGGCTTCCTCGGCGGATGGGCCGCCGCAGACCTGGCGCTCAGCGTCCCTCCTGTCGTGGCGGCCTCGCGAATGGTTTATTGCTCGATGCCGTCTTCCATCGATGTCGTGTAACTCGGAACCCCTCTCCTCGCCCCGCGAGATGCCGAGGCCCGCTAGCCTGGATTTCTCACCACGGAGCACACCGAGGTCACGGAGAAGAATTGGTCATTGCAAATTGGTCATTTGTCATTGACCATCTCAGAAATGACCAAATTTCAAATGACCAATTTGCAATGACCAATTCTTCTCCGTGTCTCCGTGCCTTGTATGTAGATAGCCGAGCCGTCTCGGCTCGGCGAACTGGCATGGATTCCTACACCCGGTCGTCCGGCCCAGAGGGCCGGGCTATAAAGAATCAATCCAGCCGCTCCGTGGTTTTGATTGTGTGAAATGCGGACTAGGGCCGTCTGTAGTGGTTGCTCTACCTGAACCACCATTAATTAGTGCCTTCCGCGTCCTTTCTTGCGGCCCTTCGGTTTGCCCCTGGCCGAAATCGACCTACGTTTGTAATTGGATGCCCTGTGCATTCCCACGTTGCCCAGTTACCGGGCACGTGACTTTTCAGGTAGCCATTGTTGGCGAGTGGGCACAGCTCACCAAACTTCTCATCTGTACACACCTTTCGTACCGCGATCTGTAATCACTAGTCCTCGATCGGCATTCACGGCACAATGAGTGCCAGCTCGAACGTGGTGAGTATTGCGGCACCGACCCTGGGGGTCTTGTGGCAAAACATTCCAATCACAGCCCGCGTCGTCTTCAATACGAGAAGCTCGAACCGCGGGAAATGATGGCCGTCTCCGCCACCTTGAAGGCGGGTGTTCTTACCGTCAAGGGCAGAAGCGCGAACGACACGGCCAACTTTCGCCAATCGGCGAACGTCATTTCGATTGCGAACGTCAAAGGAAGTTGGAATGCCTCGAGCGTGAACTCAATCGTCGTTCAGTTGAAAGGCGGAAACGATCGAGTATCGCTCGACAGTCTTTCCAACGGCGGCAGCCAATCGCTCGCCGAGAACATAACGATCCGCTCGGGCAAAGGCTTCGACACCGTGCAACTCGCCAACGGACACGACGTTACGCTCCGTGGGGCAAAGCATGTGCTGACGGTGTCTACCATGGGCGTCTACACGTTAGACGGCACCATGCTCACGTGGACATCGCCCTCGCCGAGCCCGTCCCCCTCGCCTTCACCGTCCTCCTCGAACTGGTTTGATGCGAACATCGTGGATACCGCTTTGCGAACGCTCGGGCACAATCTGTATCTGGATGGCCGGGTAGATCGTAGCGACATGATCGCGCTACTTCGCAATGTGGAAGATGGTGGATCGGTCGATACCACGGAATTCAATGACTTGAAGAAGATCGTCGCCAACTCAACGCTGTTCGGCACGGGCGAATACGTGTGGAAACTCTCAAGCTACATCGTTTCTGGCAGCGTGGCGAATGCAAAATACCAGGGCCAATCGCTCGGGAACCTCGCTGCTGGTTCGAGTTCCACGCAATTGGAAAACCTCATCAACAAATGGTTCTTGGGGTTGGATCGGCCGACCGCCAGCGGCACCTATCGCCAATTCGCGGGTTCGTTGTTCGTCGGCGGCGCCAGCTACAGCGATATTAAACAAGGCTACTTGGGCGATTGTTACTTCATGGCCTCGTTGGGTGAAGTCGCGCTAAAGAATCCATCCGCGATTACGAATATGTTCGTCGTCAATGGTGACGGAACCTACACCGTCAAGTTCTTCAACAATGGTGTTGCCCAATACGTGACGGTCGACTCTTACCTGCCCACGAACAGCTATGGGCAACTCGTCTACGCCAACCTCGGCGCCCTTTACACCAACGCCGGCAATGAACTGTGGACGGCCCTGGCCGAGAAAGCCTATGTGCAAATCAACGAAATGGGATGGCTCCGGGCGGGCCTCTCGGGCAGCGGGCAGAACGCCTACTCGGCCATCGCCGGCGGGTACATCTACGCCGCCTTGGGCCAGATCACCGGCCAAGCCACCACGCCTTTCACTTCGACAGGCGGCAGCTCCAGCTTCACCACGTTCGTTACCGCCTTCAACCAAGGCAAGTCGATCGGCTTTGCCTCGAAATCGACGCCAGCTTCTTCGTCGGTCGTCGGGAACCACGCTTATGCAGTCGTGGGTTACAACTCGACAAACCAAACCGTCACGCTCTTTAACCCTTGGGGCATCCAGTACGGTCTCGTCACAATGACCTGGAGCCAGATCCAAGCGAGCTTCTCGTACTTCGATCGGCTGGCGTAGCTCCGATTGGGCAGCCCCGTTGCCTCGCTGTAATTGAACCCTTACGGGTTTTTTGACCAGGAGCCAACGGCGACGGGATTCGAGGTTCACCCTCGCCGCTGGGGCGGGGCTAAACAACCGATGCGTCTTTCGCTACGCAGCGATCAATGCGTGGCGACGACGCGGTTGAAGTGGAGCCGCACTTCGTCGTCGACTACACGCCGCACGCCTTCGACAAGGCAATGGGGTTCGTTCTCCTGTTGGCCCCGACGGATGATCTCGTCGCGTGCAAGCCCCGGGGGCACGGTGAACGTGGATTGGTAGATGATTTGGCAGCCCGCATCAAGATCGGGCACGATGAAGTGGCATGTTGCCCCGTAGGTGAGCATGTGGCTGGCGTAGGCCTCGTGGTAAGGCTGGATGCCCGGAAAGCTGGGGAGCAGGCCGTGGTGCAGGTTGACGATCCGGCCGCCGGCGTATTTCCAACAACTGGCCGCCGGCAGCACCCGCATGTAACGTGCCAAGATGATGAAGTCAACCTGGTGCTCGTCGCACAGGGCGATCAGGCGTTCGTCATCGGGTTTGCCGTCCGCGCGCCCGGTCGAGTTGCCACCCTCGGCTGCGGGGTCGGCGATGCTGAACCACGGCACGCCAAACTGTTCGGCCACGCCGCGGCACGGTTCGCGGTTACCAAGCATCAGCGGCACCTCGGCGCGAATGGCGCCGGTGGCGATCGCTTGCAGCAATGCGGTTGCCGGTTCAGGACGATAGGTAACACAAACGGCCAGCCGAGGCCGGCGACCCGTGATCTCGGGCGACCACGTGCGAATCGAAAGCTTCGTGCGTTGCGAAACATCGATCATCGCTTGCCGCAGGTCCCCAGCACGCTGGGCATCGAGTTCAACTCGCGTCAGCATCGAGAAGACGCACTCGGCATCATGATTGAACATCTGGATTTCGGCAATGTTCGCGCCCAGCTCGGTAACGCAATGAACAATGGGGTCGGCGAGCCCTCGGTTATCAGGCCCAACGGCAGTGATCACGAATTGCATGGCTTGCGGTATGTGGTTGCTGTGTCTTGTGAAGGGGTTTATTCGTTCGATGCCGCGGAGCGGCGTTTCATGGTATGCCGCGCTCGCCATTCGATGAGTGCGAGCACAACGCAGTATGCCAGACAAATCGCGGCGAACCAATCGCCCCATCGCACGTACAGGCTCGTGGCGTCTTGGGAGGGCACCTCGACAAGGAGATAGCCAGCCTGCTGTTTTTCGAGTTTTCGGAGGACGCGGCCGGTGCGGTCGATGTGGGCGGAGATGCCTCCGTTCGCGGCGACGAGAAGCGGCACCCGCGTTTCGATGGCCCGAAACACATCACACGCAATGTGCATTTCCAGTTCGCTCGATCGGCGGTACCACGAGTCGTTCGTCAAGTTGACGAGAAGGTTAGGGCGTTCGCCCCGCCGTTCGAGTGTGGCCACCTGTCGACGAATCACATGAGGGATTGCCGTTTCGTAACAAATGTTTGGCGAGAGCAGGAAGCGATCGCCTAGCCGCATCGAGGCGGGCGATTCACCGGCAACAATTCCGCCCGTTAGCGGCGTGATGCGATAGAGGAGCGGCACCCAATCGGCAAACGGAATGTATTCGCCGAACATCACACGATGCATTTTGTCGTAAGTGCCAACGATGCGGCCATCGCGTCCCACCAATACAGCCGAGTTGTATTGCCGCAGGATTGCCGGAGCACGGTTGTCAGACAGGTCGGCGACACCGTGTGCGCGGTCGATCCCCACGAGCACCTGTACGCCAAGCCGCGCTACCAACCCGGCAAGTTCGCGCGGTGCAAAAGCGACGAATTCTTCCGGCGTGGCTTCCGCGTTTGCCGGCACCTGGTAGCCAGTGTCAAACGAAAAGAGCGGCACGCGAAACATGGTTTCAGGCCAAACGACCAGATCGAGCGCTCGGCCGCCAACGTCCTTCGTGGTTTGCTCAACCGCCTGAAGTGAAAGCCGCAGATATTCGTCCATGATTTGCCGTTCGCGTTGCGGGTCCTGCTTCCACTCGGCTTGGCTGTTGCCCTGGATGAGCGCGATCCGCCGCGGGGGCTCGGTTGGATTGGGAACCGGAGTATTCAATTGCAAGATGCGCCAATGGCCATACGCGAGCGTGGCCGCCAGTGCGACAAGGGCTGGCGCGATTGCGAACACGATTCGGCGCGCCGTGCAAGGAGGCGGCGGAATGGCGGGCTGCCGAGTGTGGGCGGGCAAGAGCAGGCCGCCCGTTGCGATTCGTAGCACTTCAGCCGCGCAGCTCGCCACCAGGACGAGAACGAACCCCACGCCGTACTCGCCGAGCAAATCGCTCAACTGAATGAGCGTGGTCCACTTCACCTGTGAATGTGCCAGCGAGGCCATCAGAAACCCGGTGAGCAGGTGCGCCCGGGCAAGTTCGAGTCCCGTCCAAACGACCGGTGCCACAAACCACAGTGGCAGGGGGTAGCGAAAAATAGCCACACGAACCAGGGCAATGAACACCGGCAGGTAGATCGCCAAGTAGGCGGAAAGGGCCAACCAACCCATCCACGTGAACGCCGGATAGGGCAGAATCAGCCAATAGATGGCCAACAACCAATAGATCAACCCGCCAATGTAAAGTGCGAGATAAGGCCTGCGCCCCGGCAATTCGCTCGACTGAGCCAGGACAAGCCACGGCACCGGGGCAAGCCATCCTAACCACCCCCACGCCAACGGCGGTAACGATGCCCACGCCAACAGGCTGCCGAGCACCGCTAACCCCAGTGTGTTCCGCCACCACATGGGCGTATTGCTTGAAACGTCGCTCATCGGCTATCCTGCCCTGCCCCGCCCGAGAGATAGCGGTCTACATCCAAGTGCATGATCCGCACCGCCGCCCGCACTTCGCCTTCCGGCCGCTGGTGGTCGATGGCATCGAAGAGCGGTCGCCACAACCGTTCGGGAAGCTCGGCCTGCCCCGCCGCCCGACGGATCGCCCCAGCTATCGAGCTTCCATCCGAACTACCGGGCGAGTACAGCAACAACAAGAAGTTCGACTTCAGGGCAATCTCGAACAACGCGGCCTGCTGTACGCCGTGACGCTGCGTCAACTCGCGGCCAATCTGCTGCCCATTCATAAGCAGGTAGTTGATCACGCGGCTCGAGGCCTGACCACGCCGGCCTGCCGCCGCTTCTTCCTCTCGATCTGGTGGCTGTGGTAAGTCGGGCACCTCAACCCCCAAGAACCGGCTTAACGTGCGTGCATCAGACATCCACACCGGAATATTCTCGACCGCGATCCCCCGATCGCTTGCCAAAGCGGCCAGGCTCAACCGGCTCCCCATCAGCCAGGCCGCTCGTTGTGTACTTAACGCGGTGTCGGGTGAAGCCTCCGCTTTGCTCGTCTCAGGCGGCGGAACCGGCGTTGGCGGGGGAGCCGCGTGGTCGATAGGTTGTTTATCGGGAATCGTCGTCTCCAGAGGTTCGGTGCCGGCACGAGTCGTGGCGGCCAATCCGGGCTCGCTCGTTCCATTAGCCACATCGGTGGCGGTATCTGGCTTCCTCGTGGAAGCGTGTGGCAAGGCGTAACGATCGTCCTCAGTGTTAGGCGTTGCAGGCGGGCTGGGCGGAAAGATATCTTCCGCCTTTGCCACTTCACGCGGGGCACGGGGATGCTCACGCTTATCGGTGGGTGGCTGCGTGGGCAGTGGCGGAATTCCATCCTCGACCACCGCGGGGCCAGCCGTTGTGGCGGAACCTGCTGGTTCAGACCCGTCCTTCGACGTGGCTGGTGGGGCCGGCTCGGCCGCGTTGGCCTGCTGGTTCTGCTTTGCCGCTGCCACCGTGGCTGGGCTTCCCTTGTATTCGATCGTTTCCCAACACCCACCACACGCCACGCCTAGCCCGAGCACGACGCCCAACCGCAGTTTCACGTATAATCGGATAGAATCCATACGTCCCATTGTATTGACCTGCCGAAACAAGGAAACGCCAACATCAAGGGCCGCTACCACCAACCATCGAGGCAAGCAAATGTCCCAATCTCAGAAATCGACCGGTCGTAAGCCAGCAACGAAGTTCGCTCATCTTCGCAAGAAGATGGATCAGAACAAACAACGCACCCATGCCAAAATAGCGAACCCACGCGTTCGCAAGAGCGGCAACCGGTAACGGCGAGTTTGCGAGAAGCAATTCGGCCAAGTGGCCTCCGGGGCGATTCCGCGCCGATGCGGATTCTCACATGCTCTCTGGGCCACCGAAAAGCTACAGATTTCCAGTATGAATTTGCGGTTAAGGGGGATTGCCGCCGGAACGGGGCGTCGGCTACTGTTGTTACGCTCGATAAGCCTGTTCCTAAAACAACCGGCGATCGTGTAAAACACCAACGGCTGTTTGCAGCCAGCTCGAATTCGCCTGATGACCGGCGGGGAACGCTTCCTCTACAGAGAACCACACGGAAGTTGATGTCATGGAAACAATCGGAGATTGGCTGGCAACGTGCGAAGCGGCAGCCCGTGCCGGTGGCGAGCAACTGCAACAGTGGCAAGGGAGGTTCCGCACCCGCGAAAAGGGTGTGTGCGATTTGGTAACCGATGCCGACTTGGCTTCGCAGGAAGCGATTCGGGCCGTCATTCAGGAGCGATTTCCGCATCATGCTTTTGTTGCGGAAGAAGGCCACGAGAAGGGGCTCTGTGTCCCGCCGCCCGATCAACTCGTATGGGTCGTTGACCCCTTAGATGGCACGACAAACTACGTCCACGGTTACCCGCAGTATGCGGTTTCAGTGGCGCTGGTGCGGGGGTCGGAATTACAAGTGGGCGTGATCTACGACCCCGTTCACGAACAGTGCTACAGCGCGGCAGCGAGCTTGGGGGCCTGGTGCAACGGCATACCCATCAGTGTGAGCAAAAACCTCGCCGTTCAGGAGTCGCTCGTAGCGGTCAGTTTGCCGGCTCGTGTTGCGAGCGATGCACCCGACCTGCTGGATTTCGTAAAGGCATCCCAAACGTGCCAGGCCGTGCGCCGTAGCGGTTCCGCCGCGCTTAATTTGGTGTGCGTGGCCAACGGTTCACTCGACGCTTTTTGGGCAACCCACATCCACGCTTGGGACGTTGCGGCAGGCGTACTGCTGATTCGCGAAGCGGGCGGCGTCGTAACCGGCAGGAATGGTGTCGAATTCAATCTGTGGAATCCTCACTTCCTGGCCGCGGCCAATCGCCATCTTCATGCCAATCTGCTATCTCTCCTGGGACCGATTCCGACGGAACCAACGCGATCGAATCCCAATCTGGATTGAATCGTTAGGGCGGAAAACGTGTCGGCGACGTATTGGGAAAGTAGCTCGTACGCGTAGTCGAAACCGCCTTGACCGGCAAGCTGTTTGCCACGTCTGAACGATTCGGGGGTGCGGGAACGCTATTGCGGGCAGATTTTGGTTCGGAGTAGATTGCTAGCGGAAATTGGGAGCCTGGTCGGGGTTGGCAGGGCGATGGGGAACCGGGTCGTGTGGAGGGGATTGTACGATGAGCA
>JADZFK010000165.1 GCA_020849945.1 Pirellulales bacterium
GTTCCTTACGGGGAGGACGATGATCATATCGTGGCCCGCGCGTCCAATTCCAAACCGGTCTATTCCGGCACACTCTGACTCCATTTTTTCCCAAAAGTGAACACCACCGTGCATCTGGCTGTGATCGGCAGAAGTAATTCTTGAATTATTTAACGAATGTTAAGCCTCTCCGGCGCGAATAAAGATAGGCATTTGGTCTGACCACCCCCTGTAAGTCTTCTTGATAACTCAATGTCGCATTTTGAAGGTCGGCAAATTGGCGAGATTGGAGCTGCAGCTTCGCAGGCGCAGCTTGTCGACAGTTTCTTGCGTCAGTATTTGCACCATCAAAAGCAGATATACCTGTACATTGCTGCGTTCTTGCGAAGTGGCTCGGACATCGACGATGTACTTCAGGAAACAAGTTTGGTTCTGTGGAGCAAGTATCACGAGTTTCGGCCGGACGGCGACTTTCTGCGGTGGGCCTGCGGCATTGCGAAGCTGGAGGTGTATCGTTTTTGCCGAAATCGGAAGGGGGTGACGATGCCGTTTGATGACGAATTGTTCGAACAGCTTGCTGCAGAGCGAGAGTCGTTAAATGACCATTTGGAACGAAGGCGCGGAGCGCTTTCGAACTGTATCCAAAAGCTGAATCATCGGGATCGCGAATTGATCGAGTCGTGCTATTTGGCAGGCGCCACGACCAAACTGGTCGCGGAACAGATATCTAGGCCCGTGAATGCCGTGTATCAGTCACTTGGTCGCATCCGCCGAGTTTTGCATGAATGTGTTACGCGGGCGTTGGCGGCTCAAGAGGGTTGAGCAGGCGACCAGAAAGCTAGTTGAAGTAACGGCACATGAAATCCATTACGGCTGAAATCCAACTTCTAGTGAACGGCCACTTAAGTGGCACACTCACGGAGTCGCAGCAGGAGCGACTCATGGAACTGCTGCGCTCGAACGCAGAGGCCAGGGAGTGTTTTTTGGAGTTCGTGGATTTGAATGCCGAATTGCTGTGGTCATTGCATTCGTGCCGTGGAGATCGAATGGTGACAACTGGACGACCAGGCATCGAGGAATTGGTGCGGGAGTCCAGCAGTAACCACGCATCGCCCGCGGTGCAAGGCAGCGGAATGCCCGGTGGCAGGCATTTCAGATCGATACCGAACGCGTGGGGCTTGTTCATGGGTTCTGCGGCGGCGGTACTGTTGCTGGTTTTAGGCACGGCATTCATTCCGTGGCGTCCGCCCGCGGCCAAGAACGAGACATCGCATGAGGCTTTGCAGGCAACTCACTTAACGGTGCCTCAGTCGCTTCAATTGGATTCTGGTGTAACCAAGCTTGTGCTACCCGAGGTTGGGTATGTGTTGTTGGAGGGGCCAGGAGAATTCACGTTGCTCGGAAAGAAGCGTGCTCGACTAACTTCGGGGCGTATCAAGATGCGTGTTTCGGAGGACTCTGGGCGGGGGTTCGTGATTGAAACTCCCTATGGTGAGATCAAGGACTTGGGGACCGAGTTCGGAGTTGATTTGACCGAGCAAGGTAAAGCGGGGCTTGTTGTGTTTGAAGGCACTGTCGACCTGCTTGTTGGAAAGAGTGGTCAGAATCCAAGTGTTGAGAACAACAAGGCGCAGCGGTTAATCGGTGGCGAAGGCGTAGTGTTTAACGATCGAGGGCAGTTCGACCGGATTGGATCGATTTCGACCGGGCATGGTGGCACGTTCAAGCGGAACAACGAGCATTCGGGCGAAGGCTCGCCTGCATTGATCGTTGGCGTAAGTGACAACCTGCGTACCTCGGAAACCAAGAAGTTGTACGAAATCGGAACCGGCGGATTCAAGGAGGATGCCTTGGCCTACGTCGATCGACCCAATCACGATTGGAGCGGTGTTGATCGGCGAGGATTGCCTCGCTACCTCTTGGGCGCCGACTATGTCAAAACCTTCAACGATGACAAGGCTTTAGACCATATCGCCATTTCCGTTACTTTGGCAAAGCCAGCCCGACTGTTTGTGTTCTTTGACGACCGTGTTCCCACACCAGCCTGGCTCAAGACGGGCTTTCGGAACACGGGCGATAAGATCGGCCACGATGCCGGAACCTATCGGCTACGTTCCGGTCAGTACGCAAACTTTACTCGCGGCAAGGGGCCAGGCAAGTCGATCGATTCCGTCTTCACAGTGTGGGAAAAGAAGTGTGAGAGTCCAGGAACGGTCGTGTTAGGTTCTGAAATCGCCGAGAAAAGCTCCGCGATGTATGGCATCGCGGCGCTACCGCTAGAGAATCCCAAAAAATCATCATCTCAGTTGGGGATAGGGATCATTCCCTTGGCAAATTACTGATGTGTTCGCGTGGAAGCCGTGGATGTTGTTTAACCAGTTCGGAGTATTTGTCGTTTTCTGTTCGCTCGTGCGATTCCAGACAGGTTGCTAGAGGCGTTGTTCCTTCGAGTTTGAAATTTGCCTGACTATTGGGCGAGGTTTGATTTCTCAGTGAGGTTGTTTCCCATGAAGTTCTTCTTTGCTTTGGTATTGGTATTAACTGGCTTGGCTTGTACGCCAGCCTCTGCCGTATTAGTGGCCTATGAGGGATTTGATTACGCAGAAGGCACTGACCAAGACGTTTCCACTTTGAATGGCGGAACGGACTGGGCCGGCCCCTGGGGTACCCATTCGGGAAGCGTGACCACCATGGATATTGGCACGGGCAGCCTTGCGATTGGGAATCTTCTCACCACCGGCAATAGCCGGGGTGGGGATGCGTCCGATTCGCGGAATGGCCGCACGTTTACCAATGCGATCGATGGTACTCAGGATGCCTGGATAAGTTTTGTTGCTCAAGATACGAATCAGCTTGGCACGGCGGCGAGCTTCACTTTGTTCTCGGGAGGTTCGGGTGGGGTCGGCGGAACGGAACGCATGACGATCCAGGAAACGAATGGTAATTGGTTTACGACCATCAAGAACCCCATTCCCCCAGGTAACCTCTTTCAAACCGACACGATTGGCGATGGCATTGACTCGGATACAAGAACCTTTTTTCTCCTGCATTTCGACTACGCCTCGGGCGACGGAGACGACACTACAGTAACGATCGACCTTTATACCGGAGGCGATCTCAATGGTACTCCGACCATGGGAGAATCGTTTGTCGTTCCCGATTTTGCACTTTCGTTCGACACGATCCGCATAACACGCGATTTGGCCATTGATGAAATTCGCATCGGAACCGACCGGGCCGATGTCGTGCCGCTGGCGTCCGTACCCGGCGACTTCAACTTGAATAACGTCGTGGATTCCGCCGACTATGTGGTCTGGCGGAAACATCTTGGCGGCAGCGACGGCCCGCTGAATGGCAATGGCGACAACTCTGGCAATAGTTCTGGTGTCGTCGATCAGGCCGACTACGACCTTTGGCGGGCGCAGTTTGGAAATCCAGTGTCCATCGGCGCCTCGCTTGCCTCGGGCACACAGACCGTGCCCGAACCTGCAAGTTTGTTCCTGCTCATCGCTGGCGGCATAGGCTCGCTCTCGATGATCTTACGCCACATCCGCTAGCCGGTTGTCGTTTCCGTGTTCTTTCTTGATTGGTTTTTCGAGGTAACTTTTTTTCCTGGGAGGTAGCGTCTAATGAAGTATTCTTGTGCAGTTGTGTTGTTACTAATGGGCCTGGCCTGCATGCCAGCCTCTGCGGCAATGATTGCCTACGAAGGTTTCGATTACACTTCGGGAGATAATCAAGCCGTTTCCAGCTTGAATGGTGGAACCGGGTGGACCGGCTCCTGGGCTAAGCATTCCGGAAGTATCGATACCATGGATATTGCCTCGGGCAGCCTCGACCTTGGGAATCTTCTCACCACGGGCAATAGCCGGGGTGGGGATACTTCGGATTCAAGGAATGGCCGCACGTTTACCAATGCAATCGATGGCACTCAGGACGCCTGGGTCAGCTATGTTGCTCAAGATTCAAACCTGCGTGGCAATACCGAGGCGGCCAGCTTCACGTTGTTCTCGGGTGGTACGAATGGGAGCGGCGGCTCCGAGCGAATGACTATCCAAGAAGCTGGTGGAAATTGGTACACAACGATCCGCAACGCTGGCGGTACCGTGATCTTTAACGCCGACACGATTGGATCCGGCATCAATGGCGATACAAGAACCTTTTTCCTGCTTCAGTTCGACTATGCCTCCGGCGATGGGAATGACACGACGGTGACCATCGACCTTTATACGGGAGGCGATCTCAACGGCACCCCTACCACGAGTGAATCGTATGTCATTACAGATTATGCGATGCCATTTAATACCGTTCGTTTGACTCGCGATCTGGCCGTCGATGAAATCCGTATCGGTACCGCAAGGGCGGATGTTGTGCCTGTCGAAGTGCCTGAACCAACGAGTCTGCTACTATTGGTTTTGTGTGGACTAAGCCAGTCCTGGGTGCGATTGCATAAGGCTCATCGGTAGTTTATTGACAGATCGCGTTTGGAGAATGCAGAATGAATCTACGACTTTAGTTGGTCCAAGTCGCGGACCAGGAGAGAAGTTGCCCCGATCGTAGTTGAAATAGGCGGTATCTCTTGGGGATGAATTATCAGGCGTGTTTGCGTGTTGCGTCAAGGGAAGTGGTTTGGGTGAGTCGATCGAGTGCGGCGATTAGCTGGGGCATGTGCTTGTGACCTTGGATGCGACTCTAGCGGCGTTCGGCATCGAGGCGGCTGGCGGCGGCTGGGCTGGGCAGCCGGCGGATTCACGGCCGTCGATTGCCCGTCGAAGATTCGGCTGTTGGATAGTTCAACACCGCCCAGCGGCTATTGCTACCGTTTCAGCCAATGGCGGGTTGGCAGCCTCGTCTATGAATCCAACAACCGCCACCACGACCTCCCGTGGACGTTTGGCAATTGCGTTTCGGTTGAGCTGACTTCGGTCGCCTCCTGCTGCGATTACCCGGACCACTGCGGAGGCTGCGCGGACACCACGACGTACTA
>JADZFK010000166.1 GCA_020849945.1 Pirellulales bacterium
TGAACGCAAATAACTCCCCCGCGGCGATAGCCGCTCCTCAGCTCCCAGGAGCTTAAACCAATTACCAAACCCTGTTACCCACTAACGACCAGATGCGAAAATTCCATTTCTCGTTGAACCAGGACAAGAACACGAAGAACACCAAGCAAGCCAGAATATCTACCAAGCTAAGAAATTGGGTATTCAGACCTCGACGGGCCGGGGCAAATTGCGAGCATCTTCCATTCGTCAACTTGTGCGTTGCAAAGCGTATGGGCACATCATTGTTTCTGCCGCGATGGATGCCCTATTTCCTTCGTGTTCTTTGTGTTCTTCGTGGTTTAACGTTGCGTTTTAGTTTTCAGGTTGGCCGCAGATTTTCATCGTGCGGGCGCAGCTTCATACCGTTCGACAACCGCTGCTCCGACCATGTCGCCGAAGATATTGTTCACGGTGCGAAGGCGATCGAGAAACCAGTCGATTGCCAAGATCAAACCGATCCCGGTAATCGGCAATCCGACGGCGGTGAGAACGATGACCATCGTGACGAGGCCGGCCTCGGGAATCCCGGCCGCCCCAATTGCCGCGAGCGTGGCCGTTAGCACGATCACCAGTAAAGCGCCGAAGGTCAGCGTCATTCCCAGCGACTGCGCGATGAACACGGCTGCCACCGCTTCGTAAAGGGCTGTTCCATTCATGTTCACCGTGGCCCCCAGTGGCAACACGAAACCGGCGATCCTCCCCGAAACGCCGTTCTTTTCTTCCGTGCATTCAATCGTCAGGGGCAAGGTTGCCGAACTGCTGCCCGTGGTCAGGCCGGTTAAGAGCGCCTCGGCCGAGTGCATGACAAACTCCAGCGGGCGCCGTTTTCCAAGCAACTTCAGCACCACCAGCAGAAACACCCCTTGGAGGACAAGCCCCAGGATGACTGTGGCCACGTACTTCCCGAGCTTGGTGACCTCGCCGGCAAACGCCTCGCCGCCCCCCTTCTTTGCGATGTTGAAGGCGACCAGGCCAAAAATACCCATCGGGGCGAACCACATCACCAGATGCACCATCTTCATGATGGCGGCATTGGCCGCATCAAAAAAATCAATCACGACCTTGCCGCGATCGCCAAGTGTGGTGAGCGCCCCGCCAAACACAAGCGAAAAGAAGATCAGCGCCAACACGTTCATTTCAGCCCCCGCCGCCAGTATATTCGAGGGGATCATCCCCGAATTCGGATCGTCGGGCGCCCCGCGGACCACGTTGAGCAACGTACCGATCGCCGTTGTTTCCTCCTGCGACTGCACGTTTTTCGTGACGAAGGCAAACGTATCATCGGCCCCCACGCCCGGCCGAATCGCAGTCACCAACACAATGCCTATCACCACTGCAACCAGTGTCGTTGCCAGAAAATAGGCCACCGTCAGGAACCCCACACGGCCAATGTGCCTCACATCGCCCAGCGACGCGATCCCGCAGATCATGCTCGTGACCACCAGCGGCACCACCATGAGCCGCAACGATTGCAAGAACAAATCGCCGCAGAACTTCGTGAATTCCCAGGCAACCAGCGCCAGCTTCGATACGCCTTCCTTAGACCGTTGCTCTTGCAGTTGCCGGACTTCCGCCAGACGGCTCTCGATTTCGGGTACATGACCCCGTAGTCGAGCCGCCTCGGCGGGGTCCTTCTCCTCCAGAGCCTTCGCCCGCTCGGTCTTTTGAGCAACGGTCATTTCCAATCGCGCAATTTCCTCCTTCAGCCCGCCGCCGGCCAACCACATCGAACGGCCATACAGCAGCCCCAGCACCGCCCCCAGCACCATCGCAACGATAATCGCCGTCAATCCCGCCAACTCGCCGGTCGCCCGCTTCACCTTGCCGTTCGCTTTACGCTTCATGGTATTTTTCGCCCTCGTCGATTCGAATTCCCCGCTTCCCCGCAATGGCTTGCCCACGCCCGATTGGCAGCTACTCTAACAGCCGGCCGACGATAATGAAACGCCGTCGGCACAGATTGCCGTGCCGGGGCCGCGAACCGAACGGCCCAAAGCCGACTCCCTCACAGGCGCGGTCGGCATATTCGCCGTCATCACAATAAGCGGCGTCCCTCGTGTCTAGCCCGGATTTCTCACCACGGAGCACACCGAGGTCACGGAGGTGGAGGTGATTGGTCATTGGTCATTGGTCATTGGTCATTTGAAATTGGGTCATTTCTGAAATGGTCAATGACAAATGGCAGATTTGCAATGACCAATCTGCTTTCTCGGTGTCTCGGTGCTTCCGTGCCTTGTATGGATATAGCCGAGCCGTATCGGCTCGGCGAACTGGCATCAGTCGCTACACCCGGTCGTCCGGCCCAGAGGGCCGGGCTATATAGAATCAACACAGCCGCCTCCGTGGTAATGATTGTGAGAAATGCGGACTAGCGAGTAACGATTTCTTGCTGTTTCTGCGGACCGAAACGATTCATTTACCCAAATGGCACGATTTGCCTATTCTTTTCAAATATCGCAGTCGATACCTACTAACAGCAGCGCTGCTACGAGTCTGGCCTCGTCGGAATTACACGACTGAGCTTATTCAGAGCACCCCACGAAACCCGCGAGGGCCAGCCAACAAATCCTATTGCCATGTCCACCCGCATCCGTTCCGTCAATCCTGAAGCCCTTGAGGACCTGGCTATTGGCACCAACATTCGTGACGGCCATCGCCGTGGCAAAAGGTCTTCGTCACCCAGCTCCGCCGGAGCGGTTGCCGCAACGGCGCGGCCTGAAGTCGAAGCCATCGAAGCCGCGCCGTTGCTTAACTCTGTGCCGGGAACGTTGCAACGGAGCTCGCAGTTTCCAACCTTTGCTCCGCTGTTGGAAGAGCTTGAAATCGCTGGTTGGAGTTCCCATCGAAAACAGTTGAGCGGCAATTTTCACGACTGGCAACTTCTGGAAGATCGTCGAGTGATGCTGATGGCGGGCTTTGCGCACTCGGCCGAAGGGAATTGCCTTGGGGAAAACGTAGAGGCGGCCTTGGTGGCTCAGGGTGCATGGTCGGCTCTTCGCGCCCACGCCATGCACGTTGCCGATGCGGGCACACTCCTTTCGATGACGCTGCGCAGCTTGTGGTCGGGTCGATTATCGAACTTGCCGATCAGCGTGGCCATCGCCATGCTCGACCTGGAAGGTGGGCGGGCTAACGTGGCCGTGGCCGGCGATTGCCTCGCCTTGCGTGTTCGTGCAAGTGGGGTCGAGAAGATAGCCATCCGCCAGCCCGCTCTGGGAACCGCCGATGATTTCACGTACCTCGCCCATTCCGTTCAAATTGCGGTGCGCGAACGGATCGTGATCGGCGTCGACGATCCCGGTTCTCGGCCGGCCAAGTGGTCTGGGCGCATGGCCACCGCGTTCAACAGGCTCGATGCCGAAACACATCGTCGGCAAGCGGCAGCCGACGTGGTAGCCCTCGTTCGCGAAGAGCACGAACAGTGGGCTCGCTATGGCCCTGCCTGGCTGAGCGTTGTGGCCGTTCGTCGCCGTTAGCAGCTCCTGCCGGGCACTTCTCGCCGCAGAAACGCGGGCAGCGGCTTGGAAGAGGCTTAGAAATTGTGTGGAGCCCGCCGCCTATCGTGGGCGAAAGCGAGCCAAGTGCTCCAGGCCATGCTGCACGATCTTCCGGCGCAAGCGATGGCGTTCCACGTCGAGCAGTCGGGCGGCATCTGTTTGATTGCCGCGTGTGTGCTGGAGTGCTCGAGCAATCAATTCTCGTTCGGCATCCAGAAGGCGTGGGAACGCCGCTTCCCGCTGCGACATCGTTTTGGCACAAGTGGCCGCCGATGCCGTTTCCTTGCCGGCCTCGCGCACTTCGTTGGGTAAGTGAACGATTTCGATCGTGCGCTCGCCGCAATAGAGCACGGCTCTTTCGATCGCGTTTCGCAATTCTCGCACGTTTCCCGGCCAATCGTATCGGACGAGCGCGGCCTCGGCAGCCGATGAGATCCGCTTGGGCATTTCCTGATACGCGGCCGAGAACTCCTCGGCAAACTGTTGCGCCAGCGGCACGATTTCATCTCGGCGGCATCGCAAGGGTTCGATCCGCAATCGCACGACGTTGAGTCGAAAGTACAGGTCTTGCCGAAACGTGCCGGCTCGCACCATGCTCGCCAAGTCTCGATGCGTGGCCGCAACGATTCGTAAATCGACCGCGATCGGCTCGACCCCACCAACCGGAACCACGCTGCGTTCTTGAATACATCGCAACAACTTGGCTTGCACGTAGAGCGGAAGTTCGCCGATCTCATCGAGGAAAAGCGTCCCGCCATCTGCGCAACGAACAAAGCCCAGCGCGGCTCCAACGGCCCCTGTGAACGCGCCTTTCACATGACCAAAGAGCTGCGATTCCATCAGCTCGGTGGAAAAGACGGTGCAGTCCACCGGTACGAACGGCTTATTGGCCCGGGGGCTGATGGCATGAATACGGCGTGCCGTTACTTCCTTGCCGACGCCCGTCTCCCCTTCGATCAGCACGGTTGCCGAGCGCGGTGCCACCAGTTGAAGCTGCGAATCGAGCGAAAAAGAATCGGTGCCGCCCTCTGTGGACCCCATCGGGTTGCCTGCTTCATGGCGAGCAACATGCTGCGGGCACTCTTGGCCCCGCAATGTCGAGTGAGCCATCATTAGCCCGCCGTTTCTGCGCGCATATCCACCGAGCGAAATGCCTCGCGCTCTCCAGGAAAAGTAGAAACAACCAAGTACCTCAAGTCTTACGCAAGACTTAAGGAGCCAAGAGAAGATTATCCTGCGGTAGGTTTAAAGTGTCAACAAAAGTTTTCAACAAACGTCAATTTGTTAAAGGGTCCCTGCACGAAGACATCGCTTTTCGGCGGGTCCTACCTCTACAGAACGGGAGCCAAACAATGGCCTCCGAACCGCTCTCCACTCTCGCCGTATCTTCCTTAGCCTAAACACTTTGCAGCCCCGCGAGCTTGCGACTCGGCAGCGAATCATCAATACGCATTAGCACGTTTCAGGATTGACGGGTTCCGAATCGAATACGCTTCCCAAGTGCCTCCGAGCGGTGGAGCTGAGATAAACGGCTCGCCCGCTGCCCCCCGTTCGTGGGGTAGCGTGTCATGCAAGGTTTCTTGAGGTAAAGAAGTGTATTGTTGCATTACAGGGCCACCACGCCGGGCAAATCGTTGGATCGTGGCTATTCTGTAGTATTGAGGTCCCGTAGGCGACGATGATTTCAATCGTTGCTCACCTTCCACCGCGAAAACTGGATCGTTGCCCCATCCTCCTTCCCCCTTCCCATAGATCAATGCCTCTCCTGCTTGCTGCCGTCACTGCCGCATGGTGCCGCCGCGCATTCATGGCCGTTGGTATCTTCGTGGCCATGCCGCCGTTTCCGGCGCACGTGTTGTACGGCCAGGAAGAAGCTCGCAGTAGAGGCGCTAGGAGCGATCCACCGGCACCGCCGCAACTCGCGGCATCTGCCGAGCGCGTGGAGTTCACGCGGCGGGGGCGTCCGCAATCGATCGAAGGTCGGGTGATCGTCGAGGCGGCGGATGGGGGCATCCTGTTTCAAACGGCCGATGGCACGTTGTGGCCTATCGAGCGGCACGAGTTGGTTGCCCGCACGCCCCGTCAGGTGCCGTTTCGACCGCTTCAGCCCAAGGAGCTTTCGGAGCGGCTCGTTTCGGAGATGCCCGCGGGGTTCCGCAGTTATACGACGCCGCATTACGTGGTGGTTTACAATACCTCGCGCACCTATGCGCAGTGGACCAGTTCGCTACTCGAGCGGCTTCACAAAGCGTTCACCAACTATTGGGAAGGGCAAGGCGTCGAGCTGCATGAGCCCGAGTTTCCGTTGCCCGTGCTGCTTTTCGCCAATCGTGTGCAGTACGATCTGGCAAGCCGCGACGACCTGCCAGGCGGCACCGGCAACATTATTGGTTTCTACAGCCTGCGTTCCAATCGGATCAACGTATTCGACCTGACGGGGGTGGAATCGTTGCGAGCCAACGGAAGCCGTGGTTCGATGCGCGAGATCAATCAGATGCTTTCGCAACCGGCGGCCGTGCCACTGGTGGCCACGGTCGTACACGAGGCCACGCATCAAATTGCATTCAACTGCGGCCTGCAACAGCGGTACGCCGATATCCCGCTGTGGCAATGCGAGGGAATGGCCGTGTACTTCGAAGCGCCCGACCTGACGAGCACGCGCGGATGGCGGGGAATCGGCCGCGTGAATTACCCCCGGCTTGAAACGTTTCGCAAGAACTTGAGCAACTGGAACGACCGCTCGCTGGAAACGTTGCTACGCGACAGCCAACGGTTACGCGATCCGCGTACGGCGGTCGATGCGTATGCCGACGCGTGGGCTCTCAATTACTATTTGATTAAATATGAACCCAAAGCCTACACGGCTTACATGAAATCGCTTGCCGAAAAGCGGCCGCTCATCGAGAATACGCCCGAGGACCGCCTCGCCGAATTCCGCACCCACTTCGGCGATCTGCGTAAGCTCGAACAAGAGTTTCTGAAGCAGATGTCGCGGCTGAAGTGACAGGCGTGCTGGGCCGTCTCCCGAATCGCGCGAACCACTTCGCCTGGCCGCAATAACTGAGGAGTCTTCCGCGCGGCGGCCCAACGGGAATTTCACTGCCCCACCTTACCCCGCCCCAGGGCATGCGATATACTAACGACCCTTCCCAAACGCTCCCTTAGCTCAACTGGCAGAGCAACTGACTCTTAATCAGTAGGTTGTTGGTTCGAGTCCAACAGGGAGCACTCAGCTAAAGCGTTGCGAGCAAAGATTTTAGCTTCGCTAGCTGTTCTGGGGTGAGCGAGGGGTCGCCGGGAATTCCCCCCCACTAATCCCCCCACTAATGACGACGACGTGCCTCCGACGCTCAATTTTTGCACGAGTTCCGAGGCTGCCGACTGGGTCCGTCGCGTCGCCCCGTAGTACTTCTCGGTCGTCGAGAACTCGCGGTGCCGCATGATGACCTTGAGGGTCTCGGCGGAGACCCCGGCGTTGATGAGTCGCTGGGCACAGCCCCGGCGTAGATCGTGAGCGCTGACGTACTTGGCGACCGGTTTGCCGTTCTTGGTCGTCGAACGGACTTTGATGTTCGCCTCGCGTCCGATCTGGGCGATGACACGTCCGACATGCTCGACCGTGAGTCGGCCCACGGCCGGGCGTCGATGCAATCCGCTGCGAATTGCTCGACGGCGGAGGTCGACGACGACGTCGTCGGGGACGGGCTTCCCCGACTGCGTGGGCTTGATCGTGCGTTCCAGCCGCATGCGAACGAGCCATTTGCGGATCGTCGGCTCGGAGACCTGGCGCGCCTTGGCGATTGCGCAGTTGCTGTATTCGCGGGCGAGCTTGGCGAGGTCGGAAGGAGCGGGCATAAACGAGTCGCCCTGCCGCTTCATCGTGTACTCGACGGCCTGGGGCTGAACGATCCACCCCGTTCGCGGCTCCTTGGGGACCGTTCGGAGTAGCGCGGCCAACGCCGGCAGCATGGGGATTTCCTCGTTCTTGCGGTTCTTCTGCGACGAGGGGACGACGATCGTGGGATGCTGCGCGGCGAGTCGCGGCCAGACGGGATGAATTTGTTCAAGATCGCCCTAGGAAAACCGCATGGCGTCCTGGATGCGGAATCCGCTCTCCCAGAGGACTTTGAGTGTGAATTGCGGTACTGGTAGGTTAGCGATTGAATGCAGCTATCTCCTTGAGGACGGCAGCGTATTCGGCGTCTGCAATGAACAAGGTCAACCGCTCGCCTGGGTCGGTCGCAACGTCAAGTACGAGGACGAACTCACCGCCTGGGAGGCCTGCGGCCGCCGTGGCGACGAGCCGACGAAGTACCGCTTCCCGACCGCGAAGCACTTTCGGCGGGGACTAGAACTCTACGGCGTCGAGTGGCTCGCCGACCCGCGGTTCGCGAAGTCGCTCGCTCGGCACGGCCTCCTGGTCGTCGAGGGATTTACTGATCGATTGAGGCTCCATGAACTGGGGGTCGCGAGCGTCGCCCTCATGAGCAATCGGATCACCGACGAACAGACCGAGAGGCTCATCGACCTGGCCAATCGGTGCGCCGGCGGCCGGATCGGCGTTTTCTTGGACGCCGATGAGAAGGGGGACGACGGCGCGAAAGACCTCCTCTGGAAGCTCCAGGAACGGGGGCCGCCAGCCGGCTGGTCTGGAGCCGCCGCAGCCACGGCTCGCAATATAAGGACAGGCAGCCCGAGTCGCTCACGGCCGAGGAATGGGCCGCCTTGACCGCCGAACCGAACTTGCCGTCCCGGTAGCAATATGCTACCATTACAGTATGAGCCAACCCGTGAAGCTTTCCGACGCCCTTGTCCTGGACGCCCGGCAGACCGGCACGGTCGCCGAACGGTCGATCGCCGGCCAGATCGAGTTTTGGGCCCGGCTGGGTCGAGCGGTCGAACCGCTCCTCTCCGGCGACCGGGCCTTGGCATTGCGCCGCACGGGCGATGAACAGCCCCTTTCCCAGCTCATCGCGACCGTCGACACGAGCGAGGGTCGGCGGCGGGTCGCGGAACTCCTCGCCGCGCAGCCCTTCCCCCACTATGAGCCGGCCCTCGATCAACCGGGGCTCCTGCTGCGGATCGAAGAAAACGGCGCGCGGAGCGTCGGCCGGTTCGTCCAAGGGACGTTTCAGGTTGTGCCTGCTAAGGCGGGCAAGTCCTCGTCGCGGCCCAAGCCCATTGGCCGCCAACGGCCATGAGCTGGCCCTGGCTCGACGACCGGCCGCTTGTGGTCGCCATCGCCGGCCCCAACGGGGCGGGCAAGACGACGTTCTTCCACGCCCACGTTGCCCCCTCGGGCCTGCGGCTGGTGAACGCCGATCGCCTCGCGGCCGAGCTGGCGATCGACCCCTACGCCGCCGCGAAGGTCGCCGACCGGCTCCGCCGGGAACTCGTCGCCGCCGGCGAGAGTATTGCGTTTGAGACAGTGTTCTCGGATCCCGTAGGAGAGAAACTCCAGTTCCTCGCAACCTGCGCTCAGCAGGGCTACACGACGGCGCTGTTGTTCGTCGGCCTCGCTTCCGCGAAACTTTCGGCCGAGCGGGTCGCGATGCGGGTCTCGCAAGGGGGACACGACGTCCCGAGCGACAAACTCGCCGCGCGGTTCCCCCGGACGCTTGCGAATCTCAAAGCCGCGATCGAGCAGCTCCCCCACGTCGTCGTCTACGACAACACCGACCTGGCGGTCCCCTATCGCAAACTGGCCCTCTTTGAAAACGGCGCGGCGGTCGAACTCGCCAAGCCGCTCCCCCTATGGTTCCGCGACGTGCAGCGCAAGCCGTAACCGGCGTCCGCCGCCAAGTCGGCGGCGGGGCGTTTTGGTCCGCGTTTGCGCGGGTTCCGCCGTCGGGCGGCCGGCGTGCGGTGACCGCGCGAGCGGCCGTAGCGGGGGACTTTCCTGGCCTCTGGCGATGCCTGCGCGCCCACTCCCCCGCAGAGGCAGCGAGGCCCCCGCAACGCCCCGCCCAGAGGTGCCGAGGTACGAGGCCCGGCGTGTGGATTGCGGGGGCCTCTCGGCCTCCGGGCCGTGAGCGGTGTCGCCCTCCCAGAGGCGACTGCTTGGCTCCGCCAAGCCCTGCGGCGCCGCTCTCCGAGTGGTCCGCAGCGTGGTCCATAACGTGGTCCCCTTAGGGACCACCTTCTGGCCACCCGTGAGACCAGCCTACGCCGACCGTTCTCCCAGCCGTCGCCGCTCCACCGGAGTAAAGGTCATGAGCTGGCTGTTGAAGTGAAGCTCCGCCGCCCCGACCGGCCCTTGGCGATTCTTACGAATGAACACGGTCGTCACGTCGGGCTCCGCGCAGTCCTCGTGGCAGTACCCTTCGCGCCACAGCATGAGGACGTTGTGGGCGTCCTGCTGAGAGGACGAGGCGCGGACTCGTGAGGCGTGCAGTTCCAGCCGGACCCGCCACAGGCCGACCCCTTGTTTGAGATACCGCTCGGCGACGGGAAGCGGGGCAAGGTACTCCGCCTCCTTCATCTCGACGACCAGCGTTTGGAAGTTCCGCTTGAGGTCCTTGGAGTCCTTCATCCCGAGGTGGCCGCAGGCGAGTTAGCGAAGCGCAAGGGCGGTGTCGCGAGGCGTCGTCTGAAGGAAGCGCGTAGCAAAGTCGCGGCTTGACGAACAGGAATCGGATCGTAGGCAGTGCTGGTGGGACGAGCCGACAACAGACGGCGAA
>JADZFK010000167.1 GCA_020849945.1 Pirellulales bacterium
GCTTTGGCACGCAAAATCAAGGCCGTCACTTACCGATGGCACGTCGGAAACCTCGACATTCGCACTGCTATCGCGTTGACCCGAAAATGCCGGTTCATGGTCCAAGTTGAATAACTGATCGGCCCTGCCTCAACAGATTGTGAGGAACGTGGCGTCGGTTATTTCCTGGGTTTTCACCAACCGATTGCAGCTTCCTGGCTCATAATGCCTTGCGAACGCCGTGAAAACTGGTCTTGTTCCGACGTTGCCGCTTGCCTAATATCTCGCCGCCTGCCGTCTCGGCGTGGCCAACTACTTCTCTTTCTACCTCATCTGCTGAATTACTTATCATTTGCCGCCGCGGTTTGAGCTTCACGTGGGTTCATCGCGGTCGGCCAACGCGCTCGAACGGAACGACTGGCGCACGATCAAGGTTTGCGTCCGCCTGATGGGCGGTGCGTGCGGATTGTTCTGTTTCGACGGAGTAGTCATCCATGCGAACTTGCTATACTCGCCTTAGCTCCGCCACTTCTGCTTCGTATTCATGCAGTTGCACACGTCGATACGGCACTTGCTTCGCGATCATCGTGTCGCTCGTCGTGATGCTGTTCGGATTGTCGAGCAACGTGTGCGCGCAGAACGTCGCGGCGGCACCTGTTCCCACGGATACTTACGACCCCAGTGCGCCGCCGATCTCGCAGTCGGGCAACGTGAGCTTCTTCTCGCAAGACTTGGGCGCTCTTCTGCGCCTGCGATATAACACGGAAAGCTATGGCCAAGACGGTCAGGGCAATTTCGATATTGGTACCATGCAGGTCATCACCATGGATGACTCGGCCGCGATCTTCGATGGCCAAGTAACAATGAACGACCAGGATGGCGTCGGCTTCAATGTGGGGACGGGCTACCGTTGGATGAACTTCCCCTCCTACGCAATGGATACGGGCCGCGTCAATGGCATCGCCATCTTTGCGGATGGCACCCACACGAACGCGGGCAATTTCTTCCCGCAAATTGGCTTGACCTACGAATCGCTTGGTGAAATGTGGGACGTCCGGAGCAACTTGAACATTCCGCTCGGTCCGCAAGATCAAGTGGGCAAGTTCAAGAAAACGGGTGAGATCGGCTTCTACGAGCACTCGATTGCCGAGCTTACGCGGGCCATCGTCGACTCTTCGTACATGGTGGGTGAAGTGGAAGTCGCCCGGCGGCTCGGCACGCAACGCGATGCCTGGGGCTTTGCCGGTCCTTACTTTCTTACGAATGACGACAACGATAGCGCGGGCTTCCGCGCCGGTCTGCGCGGTTACGCATTCCCCGATTTGCTCCTCCAAATCGCCGTCAGCAACGACGATATTTTCGATACCTACGCGACTTTCTCGCTCCAGTGGTTCGTTGGCCGCACACGCACCAACTTCCAGCCCGCCTGTGGCGTTCCTGACCGGATGCGCGAGCCGTTCATGCGGAACGATTATGTGGCCTTGGGCCGTAGCACACGCCACGGCGGAATTCCTCTCACGCAAACCGATGGCAGCGAACTTCGCATCGTTCACTTCGATAGCACCGCCGCTGCCGGTGGCGATGGTACCTTTGAAAACCCGTATAACGAGTTGAACCTGGCAAACGGCGCGGGCAGCCAAGAAGGAGATATCCTCTTCGCTCATTCCGGAACCACCTTTGGTACGGGCATTACGCTGCAAGACAACCAACGCATGCTGGGCGAAGGAAACGACCTCGTCTTTACGGTCGACACACTGCAGGAAGGCAAGATCGACATTCCTGAATCCGCGCCAGGTGCCCGCTCTCTTGCAAGACCAAACATTACGGGCGTGGCGGGAGATGCCATCACCCTCGCCGACAACAACGAAGTTGCCAACTTCACGATCGATGGCACGGGCATCACCGATCGAGCGATCACCTCGCCGGCTGGCGGCGCGGGCAATCCGAACCTGCATCACCTTGCCATTTCCAACACAACCGGCAGCGGCATTGCCTTTGATCCGGCCACGATTACCGATTCCGACGACTTAGACAGCGACGGTAATACGACCGAGCAATTCGTTCGCGGCAATGTTACGATCGACGAAGTTACGTTCGACAATATCGGCGGCGACGATATCGACATCAATTCGTTTACCGCGACGGATATTACGGCCCCAGGTGTTACCCTGCAGGAAACGATTGCCATCTCCAATGTCGACAGTACGAACGGCAACGGCGCGGGGTTGTGGTTGCTGAACACCCACTCAACCGGGACCGCTTCAATCTCCAACTACACCAACGGCACCGCTACGGCTGGGTCCGGTGGCGGGGTTGTCGGTCAAGGTGTTCTGCGGTTCGAAAGCTTGGAAGGTGATGTCGCAATCACTAACGCCGACATTCAAAACAACATCGGCTATGCGTTCGATTTCGTTGATATCGAAACGACTACCGCAGTCACCCTCGGCACCAACTCGAGCTACGACGGCGGCGCGGGCGCGGCTGGCGGCTTGCGTGCCGATAACTTCGACGGCACGTTAACCGCCAGCAACACCACGTTCACCGGCGGTACGCTCGAAGGCGTCTCGCTCCTGGGCGATTCCGACGGTACGTTCAACTTCGCAAGCACCGTTACGTTTGAGGATATTACCGGCACAGCCTTTGCCATCAATGGCGATGTGGCAGGTACCGACAGCTTCGGCGGCGATGTCACCGTCGGCGGCACCATCATGAATACGACCGGCCGAAGCGTCAGTGTCGAGAATATCACGACCGGTTCCCAAATCGCCTTTAACGGCAATGTTACCGATTCCGGCGACGGCATCCTTGTGAACTCGAACTCGGCCGGCTCGGTCGCCTTTGCCGGTGATCTCGCCATGACCATCGATACGGTCGGCGGTACGGCAATCAACGTCACCAACAACACCGGAGCCACCATCGACATCGCCAACGATGTGACTATCACCGCCACGAACAACGCCAATGGCCTTGTGGCCACTGGCGGCGGTACGCTTTCAATGCCCGGCACCGTTAACTCCATTTCAACCGAAACGGGCCAAGCCGTGCAAATCAAGGACATGACGATCGCCAGCGCGGGCGTGGTCATCGACGACGTAAACCGCTCCGCCTCGGCCGCTACGAACGCCATCCAGCTCGAAACCAACACGGGTGGCCCAATCGCCATCGGTAACTCCACCGATTCGGCCGGCGACGCCGGTACCATTGCCGGTGGCACGGTCGATGCGGTTCGCGTCGTCAATTCGGCCAATGTGAGCCTCAATGGCCTACGCATCAACAACACGAACGCCGTCGCGGGCGTCCATGTGGAAAAGACCAATACCGCTGCCATGACGCTTAACCTGAGCGACCTGGAAATCAACGACGGAACGTTTGGCATCGAAACCGTCGGCGGTGGTACCGGTGCGCTCACGATGACCGTCAATGATACGACCATCAACGATTCCACCGATCATGCCATGGAATTCGACAACGTCGATACAGGTTCCATAACGGCCAACGCCGTGATCATGGATGGCAACAATGTCAACGGCACGGCCGGCGGCGTGTTGCTCACGGGTAGCAACGCATCCTTCACGTTCAATAGTGCCACACGCATCCGCGAATTTGGCGGCGACGATTTCGAAATCAGCGGCGGCACCGGCACCGTCAGCTTCGCCGGCGGCATCGAAAACTCGACCGTCGCCAACGCGAGCGACACGACGGGCCGCTCGGTGCACATTCACGACGCCACGGGCGGAACAATCACGTTCACCGCCGCAAGCACAATCAACGACGACAACGAAGGCATGCTCGTCGAAGATAACAACGCGACCACCATCAACTTCCTCGGCACCAATACGCTTAACATTGCCTCCGGCAACGCGGTTACGCTCAATAACAACGACGCTTTGGGATCGAACAGCACGATCACCTTTGCTGGGCTAGATATTACAACCACCGGCTCGGCGCAAGGGTTCGTTGCCACCGGTGGCGGTTCGCTCTCCGTCACCGGGTTAACGAACGAGATCGATACCGAGAATGGCATGGGCCTGCAGATCGAAGATATGGCGATCGGCTCGGTCGATTTCAACGAGATCACGGTCGATGGCGGCACCGGCCCCGCGAATGCCATTCGTTTGGTTAATCTCACTGGCGGCCAAGTGGCCATCGGCCCCTCCTCGGGCGCGGTTGGCGCGGGCGGAAAGCTCACCTCGACGGACGACGCCATCGTCCTCCAAAACGTCCAGAATGTTGACATCCGACAGGTGCAAATCGTTAGCGGCGGCAACGGCGCGGGCGATCATGGCATTCAGATCAGCCATACGGCCGGTACGACCGCCGCCATGGATATTACGATCGACGGTCTCCAAGTCGATGCCGCTTTCAGCGACGCAATCAATGTGGCTGCCGCTAGCACCAACACCTTCGCGCTTCGACTTACCGATAGTACCCTGGCTAATAACGTTGCAATGGACCTAAGCGGTTCCGGCCACTTCGGCCTGCTCGTCGATAACACGGACATTAATGCTACGGGCACCGAAGTCGCCTTCTCGCTCATCCAAAGCGGCTCTGCGACAAACGCCGACGTAACATTCCGCAACGGAAATGCCTTCACCGCCGTTAATGCCACGGCCTTGCTGATCGACTCGGCCGGAGCAAGCGGAAAAACATTCAACCTGTCGGTGCAGGATAGCACGTTCTCGAACAATAGCGCGGGCAATGCGGCGGCCAGTATCACCGCCGAACAAACATCGCTCATGAACGCCACGATTCAGGGCAATACCTTCCTGAACTCAAACGGCGCGGGTCAGAACTTCGATATCGTTTCCGACGGTGCCTCGGCCTTCATGCGGCTCAGCCTGGGCGGCACGGGGGCCGATGCCAACCTCGCCTCCGGCGGTACCGGCAACTTCGATCTCCATGAGCTTAACAGCTCCGACTTCGACGTCTTCGAAAAGACCGATACGTTCGGCAACCTAAAGAATACGGGTACGATCGTAACCGATCCAGGCGATGCCGCATTCGACGACCTGCCCACCGCGCCAACCTTGCCAACCGTACCGTAAGCGGGAAGCGAGTTGTGAGTTGCGAGCCGGGGCGTCCCCGCCCCTGGCCTCCGCGCGCAAAAGTTTGCTCAACCAAATCGCCTTCGGCAAGAGCCAAGAAAAATCCCCATCGCCGCGAGGATCGCCATTGCACCCGTGGCAGGTTCGGGAACCACCGTTGCACCAAGACCAGCACCGCTCGAGAGCAGTGGCGCTTCAAGCCCGGCGTTGGAAGAACTGCCTGCGGCCGAGGCCGACAAGATCGGCGAAACGCCCGACAACGCCTTGGCAACGGCCAATGAATCGCTCACAACGAACGCCCGCTTGATAAACACCTGGAAACCGTTTTCATCCACAGGCACATCGGTAAACGCGAGGTTGCCAGAGCCGGCACCGAAGTTCGAATCCGTTGTGCGGTCCACTGTCGAAAGGGCCATGATCTTGTTGATCGTGGTCATATCCGAGATTGCCGCGAACACCGTGAAGTCGGCGTCGAGGAAGGTGTTGCTGGTGAGATTCACAAAGAAACTGCTGGTCCCGGCGTCTTGATTCGTACCGCCATGGCCATCGCCTGGAAGCGCAAGTGAGACTGTGCCCACGGTATTCGAAAGACCCGTAACGGCCGCCGGGGCACCCAGTACCGGCTCAAACGTTACGACGGAACGAATGCTGTCGATCATCGGTGGCGGGCGCTTCGTGTGCGAGTAGAAACCGCCCATCTGCAGTACGAAACCGGTATCGGCCCGGTTGATCCAGTTGGCTTTGTATTTGTTTTCGTTGACGTACATCAAGAAATTGTTCGCGTAATCTTCCAGCATGGGGTTATTGGTCGGGTTCAATACCATATCGAACTCGCCCACCGTGGTTTCAAACCGAACAACATGCTGGGCCCCAGCGGGAAGCCCAAATGAAGTTGACAACAGGAAAGCGACTGCCAGTTTCCGAATCATGCGAGTACTCTAGAAAAGCAAAGTAAACATGGGCACACACACTCCCCGCGGTAGGATCGAGGTGCATGGGAGTCGGCCCACAAGAATCTGTTCCAACCCTCAGCCTAATCGACCGCCGCGGGGCCGTCAAAAAATCGGCCGGAAGTCGGCCCCGAACACCTAGCCCGGCCCTCTGGGCCGGAGGAAACGACTCCCGGAAACGCGAAGTCTTCTAGGTTCGTTTCGCCGACCCGATACGGGGTGGCTATCAGTTCTTTCACAGCCGGTTCTAACGATTATTCGGTCCCCAGATCAAACAGCCTTAAGCAGTTTCAAGAACTCCCGGAGCCAGGCCGGATGGGCGGGCCAAGCAGGGGCGGTCACCAAGTTGCCATCCTGGCAAGCACCGTCGAGCCCTGGGGTGGGCTCATCCCAAATGGCACCTGCCTGCAGCAGTTCGGGCTTTACGGCGGGATACGCTTGGCAACGCCGCCCCGCAACCACGCCGGCCGCCGCAAGAATTTGCAAACCGTGGCAGATTGCCGCAATCGGCTTCTTGGAAGTTGCAAAGTAACGCACCAGGGCAAGCACTCGCTCGTCGAGTCTCAAGTACTCGGGTGCCCGACCACCTGGAATGACGAGCGCATCGTACTGTTCGGGTTTCACCTCTGCAAACGTGGCGTTGAGCCGAAACCGATGCCCCGGTTTTTCGCTGTAGGTTTGATGGCCATCGAAATCGTGGATGGCCGTGGCCACAAAATCGCCCGCCTGCTTGCCAGGGCAGACGGCATCTACCCGGTGGCCCAGCATCGCCAACGCTTGGAAGGGAACCATCACTTCGTAGTCTTCCACGAAGTCGCCTGTGAGAATGAGTATTGACCGACGTCGTTGCATCTCGCTCAATTCCATAGCTTCAGTGCGCGATGTGTTTGGTTTGCAGGCGCAAGCCTAGAAATCGTTCTCCGAGAGATCGCGACGAGCAGAATGCCGAATCATCAGAATAACCACACGATCTCCGTCGATTCAAAAGAGGATGCGATGCTTATTACTCTTGCGCCCAAACAAGAGTTCATACAGATCAAAGGTCACGTGCATATCTTCATGAGCACGATGACAACGCGAGGGATTGTCACGCAATGATTCAATTGCCTCGGCGAGGCCCACGTACCACCGATTTGCAAAGTTTTCCGAATAGTGTTCACAATACCAATTGTAGGCGTCGTCGCGATCTCCCAAAGCTTGCCGCGTCAGAATCAAGTGGTATTTCATTGTGGAAAGGGCAAGCCCTTTACTTGGCGGAAGTCCTTGTCGGCTTCATCCCACGACGATACACGCCCCGCCTCATACTCGGCGTTGCTTTCTAGAATAGCTGCGACACTTTGCTCTTCATGGTTGAGTGCAAGCAATGCAGCGCTAATCAAATGATTGATCGATTCATACATGCCAGACGCCAGTTTCTCTTGAAGTTGGCGATCCACTTCGTCATTCAATGAAATTGTCATGGTCCGAAAACTCCGAATCAGAAGAGTGATCTCCTATCAATTTTACACGGCATCTGTCTAGGTGCCAGAACTGCTACGATTCATTTTTGTCCTTGACTATCAGGAAATCTGGCAATCGCTGGACGCGGCCTTCCCGATCGACACATGCCAGGGTGCTTTCTCCTTCAGCAATGATTTCCTCGCCTCGCAGCACGCGGTATTGGTGATCGATTCGCGCACCACGGGCTCGCACCGTTCGGATTTGAAGTCGCAGCGTGTCGCCAAACCTGCTGGGACGCAGGTAATGAATGTTCACTTTATTCACGACGAGCAGAAATCCATCGCGTTCGAGGTGGGCGTAGTCGCAGCCCTGGGCGAGCAACTGCTCGACCCGCGCCAGCTCGAAATATTGCAGGTAGTTCGCGTGATGGACGAAACCCTGGGCATCGGTTTCGTAGTAGCGAACGCGAATTTCAACTTCGTGATCGGGCAACATGGTACGGTGAATCGACTCCTTGATGACAATGGGTGGGCAGCCTACCTGTTGTATCACATGGCTCGACCCCCTGGCTAACCACGTTGCAAAATGGGCGCAATAGGATATAGTTACGTCGGGGGAGCGGCCGGCGGGCGATTTCCCCCCAAGTTCGCCACCGCGGCGACAGACCCTCTTTGTACAGGAAGGATATTGCCATGAGTCTCGGTGAAGGAGGCGATGCCGGTCAAGGAATCGAGTTTGCCACGTTGCACGGACGCGATTATCCGGCCATCCGCCAGTTCACGGTTTTTCTCGAAAACCGCGTGGGACAACTTCTCGATGTCGTCCGCCGTTTCGAGGGGAGCCAGGTCCGAATCGTCGCCCTCACGATCTCCGATTCCACCGAATGCGCCCTGGTGCGTTTCTTGCTCAGCGATCCCGAGCAAGGCCGCGAAATACTCGAACGAGCGGGGCTCGCCATGGTCGAATCCGATCTCATCGGCGTCGAGTTGCCAGAATCTCCTCAACCGATTCTGCAGATATGCACCGCACTCTTGGCCGCCGAAGTGAACATCACGCAAATCTATCCGCTGCTCTTCCGCCCCACCGGCCGACCCGCCGTTGCCCTGATGGTCGATAACATCGAAATCGCCATCGAAACGCTTCGCATGAAAGGGTTTCATGCCATCAATGAAGACGAACTAAAAGACACGTGAGTGAAATGACCGAATGACGAATGACGAAAGCCACCCGGTCCGACATTCCTTCATTTTTCCTTCTTTTTCATTCCGTCCTCCGTCACTCCGTCCTCCGTCACTCCGTCCTCCGTCACTCGTCCTCCGTCCTTCGTCCTCCGTCATTCGTCATTCGTCCTTCGTCCATGCCTATCCAAGTTACTTGCCCCGGTTGCCTTAAGCGATTCAGCGTTGCCGACAATTTCGCTGGCCAAAAAGGGCCTTGCCCCAAGTGCAAGTCCGTCATCACGATCCCCAAAAAGGAGGAGGAGGTCGTCATCCACGCTCCGGACCACTCGGAGGCGGGGGCGATCGGCGCGGGCGGGCGGCATGCTCTCAAAACCTACAAACGCAAAGACACAAAATTTCAGCCCCTCGTCTTCACCACGGTGGCAGCCTCGGTACTTGTTGCACTACTCATCGCTTTTTTTCTTGGTAAACAAGGCACGATTGATTTGTGGGTTAAGGCTCTTGCGGCCGCTGTGCTCGGCCCCCCGTTAGCTTGGGCGGGCTACACGTTTCTCCGCGATGCCGAACTCGAAGCCTACGCAGGCACCGCCGTGCTCATTCGTTCCTTCTCGTGCGGCTTGGTTTATGCGTTGCTCTGGGCCGTTTTCGCATTTTTGGGAAGCCGCTTTTTCGGCCCAGATGCCATGACTAAGGGCCTCGTAATCTGGCAGATGGTCGTCCTCATCATCCCCGTTATTGCCGCCGGCACCCTCGCCTCGTTTGCTTCGTTCGACCTCGAACCCACCAGCGCTTTCTTCCATTGTGCGATGTACTTCGCCGTCACCGTGCTACTGCGATTCGTCGCGCATTTGCCCCCCGTGCCAGGATATGGCGGCTGAGATAACGCACTACGGTTGATTTGTATCACGGTTTACCGACCAACCATTCCACGCCGAAGCATCTGCAGATAACACAGTTTGTCAGGGTGTCCGGGAATTGGCACCGCATGCAGCCCCCGGCTTTGCCGGGGGTTAGGTCGTCCACGCATCGTGACATCGCGGCAAACCCCTCGGCAAAGCCGGGGGCTGTGTATCCCATTCCCGGATACCCTCAACGCAGTATCTCGAAACTGGATGCGTTATCTTCGGGCCATTACGCTCCAGGCACCTTTCCAACGTTTCAGCCAACTATTGTGCCGCTGGCGCGCCGCGTTGGGCACTCGCGTCTTTGGCTCGCTGCTCGCACCTAAGCTTGAGGTGCGAGCAGCAAGCTGCCACGAACCAGATGAAAGTTACGAAAGTCCACGGACCGCTTTCGTCGGGCAACGGTTGGCATGCACCTTTGAGCTTTCAGCGAACCTCGGTCTGTGGAACACTCGATTGAAACGCCGAACGATCAACGCATTGCCTTGAAGTACGGTGCTTGGCGACGAGAGGCGACTACGACAAGCAGCAGAAGTGCCGCCGTGCCGAAAGTAGTGGGTTCGGGGACGGCCGATCCATTTCCGAGCACCGAGCCGCTGCCGGAAGTGTTGCCGAATCGAGCTCGCCACTCGGTGTAGTCCTCGACCGAGACGGTGCCAGGGTTGTGGACTTCATTCAGAAGCGGCCCACCCTTCCGCCACAGCACGTAGTCGGCCGAATCGACTACGCCATTGTTGTTGTAGTCGCCCGGGACGCCGGCGGGGCTGGAAACATACTTCACGTAGCCAGGCCGTAGCGCGGTGTCGGCGGCTTCGGCGTAATAGAACAACAGGTCTTGCAAGCCGGCCGTATTATACGCCGAGCCAAGCGAGGCATCGCCACCCGAGGAAGAGAGCGTAAGCTCCGAAAGAAGATTCGCTTCGCTGAGAATGTTCGCGCTGCTTCCCGCGGCTTCATCCCAGCCGGTGCCAACAGGGTCACCCATTTCGGCATCATCCAAGCTTGCCCAAGAGCCAAGGTCTAGCGCGCCGGAGCTGCTGCGGATTTCGTAGTAGCTTAGGTTCAGATTGTTGGATTGTTCGTTCAGCAATCGCACGGCACCGGTCGTGGTGTCTACTTCCAAAGTGATGCCAGCAAAATCGTTGATTTCGAAGGCATTCAGGAATACAGCATTCTTGGTACTGCCAGATGTGCTATGTCCTGCAGTGCTTCTCCCTTGTAGGGAAAGGACGCCGGAGCCATTCGTTAGAGCAACCCCAGAGAATTTGTATTGATCGTTCGTGGTCGGTAAGACATCACCATCCCAGCCGGTCGTAAGAATCGGCACGATGGGACGAGTCACATCCAACCATTTCGTAGTTCGGTACCCACTGGTCGTGTTATCGTACGAATAGATGGAAACTAAATAGGGTTTGTTGCTTTGAAGAGTACCACCACTGATCGTGAGATCGAGGCCGCCGGTCGGACCGACCGTTGAAGTTGCATAGATGAAGTCATCGTAGAGTTGGGCAATCGTAAGCGAGCCGCTATCGACGGGAGCGGAGCGATCTCGGTCGTCCAAGGTGCCGGTTCCATCTTGCACGCCGGCAGTGACGCTGTTCTCATCGACGTGATCGTCAAACGGCGCCACCGACACCGAGAACCCGCCGGCGAGAGCTCGGGTCGTGGTGCCCGTGGTCGTGCTGAGTGTGAACGATTCAAAGCCAGCCACACCGTTCGGAGAATCAAAAGCGGTCCGATCGTCGATATCAACGGCCAAAACGGGGACTGCCGACGAGGTTTGAGTGGCACAAAAGACCAGCAGCAGGGCAAGCCCGGCCACATAGCCGCGCCGATGTCGGAATCCCCAGGCTAACGCACCACCAAGAAGCATGCCGAGCAAGCTGCACGGCTCGGGAACGCTTTGTGACATGAGTGAAAAGGAACCTGTGCCATGAGCTAAGTCATACGCGGCTCGAAAAGCGACAAAATCACTGTAATTGATCAGGCCATCGCTCGTCATTTCCCCTTTGCGATATCCTTCGACCCGCGAATTGCTCGAAATATCGGTGTGAATATTCGTCAGCAACGTAAGGTAATCGTCGAGATCGATTGTGCCATCGGCATCAAAATCGCCGTTATCAATAGGGTCTCCCGTAAGTTGTGGCGTCAAAACGGCGAGACTGTCGTCACCTAGGGTAAGGTAGATCACGACGTGATCGAAAGGAGACGGGTTCCACACATTCCCGAGGCTCAGGGAGCCGCCACCGCTGGTGAGTGTAATAGAAGTGCCACCGCCGTTTTCATCGAGGATGTTTGCGTAAGGGGTGCTGGGAGGATCCACAGGCTCGGTGATTGTCCACAAGGCGTTTGAACTGTGGATTGAGGTCCAGGTGACGGCGTTCAGGGCACCGGTGTCCCAAGAAGCGATGCGAATGCCTTTAATGTCGATATTCTGGGCAGTCGGGTTATTAAAGGTGAGGGCACCCGTTTGGCGATCGAGCGTGGCCGAGGCCGCCACGGAAACGGCACCGCCCGTAACGTCGACAAAAGCCACGCCATCGAGCCACGTGCGGCGACGGGCGGTCAGCCCCGAGATGACATTGTTATTGATGTCATTCAGGTAGACATCCAAATTGCCCGAGCCATCGGCGACACCCGTCCCAGCCTTGCCCAGCAACATCACAAGCGGGTCGGCGGGGCGTTGTGTGTAGATCGTGCCTTCAACGGTGGGAGATGGCGGACTATCCCACACCGCCAACGAGGCCGGCAAACCGTGCGCCGAGCCGGCGGCAGGGTATCTTCCGCCAGTGCCCGTCCAACTGTAGAGCGTTGTAACACCAGATGACATCCCCGCGTTGAGAGACCAGTTTTCGTCTTCGTCCGACCAGTACACGCCGTAGACATCGTACGTGTTGCCGGGCGTCAGGCCAGAAATCGTTTGAACCAGCTCAGGTGCATCCTCGGTCATGTCGATCGACTCGAAGATAGTTTGAGCAGCGCCGTAGCCGGTTCGAGCGGCCCACAAGTTATCGGTGCTAGACGTAGACGACACAAAGGCAGCACCTGGGGCAATGTTTGGCAGTATGGGATCTGCATCCACATAAACCAACCCGACGGCAAAGGTCACATTTGCAAGAAGAGTACCAACGATCCCCACGGCAACGTGGGTCACTTGCCGAGTGAGGAAAAGAACTGTCGAACGAGACATGATGAGTACCTCCAATAATGCGTGAAAAGCCCCAGCGAAGAAGTCAGAATGAATCTACTTGGATACGTATCGAAACAGAAACCAAATTGGGTTGCTCGAACTCAGGGAAACGGGTGAATGCGAAAACATTTCAGCGCCCGACTGAATCAAAAAACACACGTGGCTCGCAATGATCGAGCGACGTGCCACGGAGCACCACACATTGCAGCCGCCACCAGTCCCCAGACAGGCGCCTCGGGGACATTGACGCCGAGTGACGCCAATGCCCCGGCCCCGTGGAACAAGTCGTAATCGTTACGAAACAACACGAGATCGCGAAAATCAACGAGCAGGTCGCCGTTAAGGTCGCCGCGCAAGCGAGCGGCTTCTCCAGAGAGCCCTGTCACGTCGGTATGCAGGCCACCAAGGAACAGAACGTAATCCGATACATCAACGTCGTGATCTTGGTCGAGGTCCCCCAGTGGGGAAGGAAGCAACGGTCCGAACTGCGTAAGGGCAACAACATCCAAGTCATACGACGTATAGGTCGAATAGCTGCCACGCATCCAAAGCAGGGCGGTGTGGCTCGCATCCCACTTCGGAACGATGGGGCGGAGGTTGTCCATCGTCGAGTTGAATGTGATCGGTTGCCACGACCAGGTGGAACCGCCATCGGAAGTTGTTCCTTCAAAGATTTCGTAATGGGCCATCGACACTTGCGTCCGCGGATCGATGGGCGTCGAGATGAAAAGTCGGTCGGGGTTGCTCGGGTCTAGGGCTATCAGCCCGGTGTAATCGTTTTCCGAACTGTACAAGTAACCGCCCGCCTTAGCCACTTCGTGGACGGCCCACTGCGAACCGTCGAAGCGCGCGTACAGAAACCGATGATCGTTCGAGTTGTTGTTGTTTGACCGGGCGGTCATGGCCGCATAGGGGCGGCTTTGCGAATCCAGTTGCAAGTCCGTTGTCCAAGCGAAACCGAGTGGTGAGGTATCCGTATTAAAGACCGTTGTGTAAGCCGTCGGGGAGGATGCCGTCGCATCGAAGACGTTATTATCGACTTCATTTCCGAACGAGTCGTAGACTTTGCCGTTCCGGATCACGCCGTGAAAGATGCTGTTGTCGTACGCGCGGGGATGATCGTTTGACGAAATAAAGTGGATTTCATCGGTGCCGTTAGACGCATACTTCAGGTAAGGCCGGCTGCCATCGGTGCCTGTGTACTTCGGATCGCCTGTTGGGGTAGGCCAATTGAGCAATCGACCGGCAACGGTCCAGCTTTCCCCCTGGTCGATCGAAGTGGCAAGATGCGGGTCGCGATCCACGGTCCGTGCGATGTCGTAGAGTCTCCCATTTCCACCATTTTCAGCAGACAAGAAATGGACATTCGAGTAAGTTGTGCCAGCGCCGAAGGAGATTGTTTGTTCCGTGACCCAAGCTGTGTTGTCGCCGGCTGCGGTGGAGATGCGGTAGCGAGCAACCGATTCGTTGCCGTGCTTCGCATACACGGCCACGTACCTGCCGTCGGTTCGTCTCCACAACGCTGCCGAGTCGTGGTCATCGGCTTGAAATGCGTCGCTGAGCGTGAATCGATGAATGGCTTGAGTGGCTAGATCCAACGAAACGACTTCAACGTCGCCATGGCGAGCCGCCCCGCCCGTGCCCTTGCTGTTCGCCACGGAACTTACCAGAAGCTTTCCCGAGCTACCCGCGGATAGATCGACAATGGCTCGTTCATCCTCGAACCACGACCAGGCACCGTTGTCGTTGAGAACGATGAGGTTGCCCGCCACATCATTCACGGCAAGGCACGGGCAAGAAGCAAACGCCAGGGCAGCCAATACGACAAGCACTTGCGCCAAGAACCGAGATACGGAACACGATTGTATTGTTCGTAGCCGATGCAACATGACTGTTATCCCAAGAGCCACAAGTGGATTCACAATGAAACCAATTCTCTTTTTCTAAAGGCTGGCGGAAGCCCGAAAGCGTCGGCCTACCATAATCACTCCGTACACCGCTAAGAGCACGCTGGCTGAAACTTCCGGTACACCGGTCGTCAAGGTGAAACCATTCAAACGCGCGCGATTCGTCGCGGAATCCTCGCGAAAGATGATTTCCTTCACTTGCCCAGCAGCGGTTACGGGAACAACGAACGACGCGGGCAAGCCGCTAAATTCGAACGCATCCACGACGGTTTGATTGGGAGGATCGGAGGCCTCCCCCTGGTTACGCACTTCAATTTGAATGAAATCGTCATTCGTAGCCGGTGGAAAGCTTGAATCGTAATGCCAACTCTGCATGTCGTAATTACCTACCGGCAACCCCGTGATGCGCAAACCTATCGCGCGGTTCGAGCCACCTTCGTTGTAAACAAAATCGGTGGTGATTGCGTTGTAAACGCCGCCATCACCTGCTGAGCGAAGGCGACTTTGGTTCGAGCCTGCAAACCCAAACAATTCGAACGTGACACCCTGCTCGGTTTTGGTCGTCCCCGAGGTGCCTAGCGTTGTCACATTCCAAGAAACGAATCCCGGCTGTGTCGAAATCGTGCCGCCCGTGTTGGAACTTGAAGTTCTCGTGGTATCCAGATCCATCGCAATGCTGATCATCGACGCCGTTGCGCGGGAAGCACACAGGCACGCCATTCCCAACGTAAGGATGCAATACGTAAGTCTCATTAGCTCAATTCCTTGGGAAAAAGGTAAAGGATCAGGTAAAAACTACAGTTGTTCACTCAGTGTTTCTTCGGAATATCGATCGACACGTTCACGCTGCCCGAGTCCCGCGACACCGTGATCTCTTGGGCTTGAAACCCTTTGGGAACGTGGTTCAGGCGGTCGAATGAACTTGGATCATTGCTGTCGGGCTTGCCCATCCAGCATTCGATGCTCGGTCGATAAGTGCCCGGCAATAGCCCGTCGTTCGATTGATAAGTCGTAACGGTGAAGTGTCCGCTCGTATCGAAATGGGCGCGCCCTGGCCGCTTGGGAAAACCTTCGGCAACCGAGACCGGCGTGAAAATGATCGTTCCCTCCGCGGGGGGCGGACCGCCCGCGAACGTCACGCTGCCGCTGGCAGGAACCGTGTCAGAACTTTTGCCGCAACCGAAGCACGTGGCAATCAGTGGCAGGAGTAGTAGTGAATACTTCACGATGCGTTCTCGAAACGTTGATGAGGCCCCTACATGGCAAACAGTTGCCCAAATCACAGTAAGCGGAAGTGCTGCTTGCATTCAGACACGTTTATCCAAGGAATCGCCATTAGTAATCTTGAGGCGACTGGCCATCGGAACGGTTTCCCAGCATGTTGTAGACGGAGTAATCAATGGAGTCTTGAATAAACTGGGCGCTGCCATCGCTCATGGCGAAATTCGCGCCGCCCGTGTGCGTGCTCTTGAATCCGCTCGTGAGCCAGTATTCGGCGTCGTCCGGGCGAGATTCCATCGTGTTGAGTGGAATCTGAGTGGACGACACCGGAAAGTTATCGCAGAACACGCAGTTCCATACCCAATGGGCCGGCAAGGTCTCCCCCACCAAGAAGGTCTTCGAGAGGCCATCGGTGGCAAACTTGAGCTTGGTGCCAATGTGGCGCCGGCAAAACATGCCGAAACAACTGTTCGCATTCGTCGCCGGATTGGGGAAACCCA
>JADZFK010000168.1 GCA_020849945.1 Pirellulales bacterium
CGTGCGACGGACTAACTGTCGACCACGCGGGAAATCTTTTCGCCACGATGCCCGGCGGCGTCGGCGTCTTTGCGCCTGATGGAAAACAACTAGGACTGCTCGCCACCGGCGATCGAACGGCCAACGTCCGCTTCGGTGAAGAAGGCGCGACGCTCTTCATCTGCGCGAATCACAACTTGCTCCGTATCGAAACGCGAACGAAGGGCCTGGGATTCGAGTAATCCGAGCTTCGAGTATTTAGAAATGGAACACAACGCTCGAACACCCTACGATCTGTTGGATTTCGGTTCGGGCCGAAAACTGGAACGATTCGCCTCGGTCGTCCTGGATCGACCGTGCCCCGCCGCCGATCGCCTGCCAAAACAACACCCAGGCGTGTGGGCCTCCGCTGTTGCGCAGTTCCGCGGCTCGCGCACGGGTGATGGTTTTTGGTCGCCTCCACCCAAGCAGTGGTTGCCCGCCGAGTGGCGATTCGAGCACTCGGGCAAGGCACCGCTTCAACTCCAGTTGGAGCCGCTCCCTTCCGGGCAGATCGGCGCCTTTCCCGAGCAAGCGGCAAATTGGGATTGGATCGCAAGGCAAGTCGGGCGGGCAAATCAACGGCTCGGCGAAGGGGCCGCCACCAAGGTCCTGAACCTCTTCGCGTACACGGGGGGCAGCACGCTCTCCGCCGCGTCGGCGGGCGCGGCTGTCGTGCATATCGACGCGGCGCAAAGCATCGTCGATCGCGCCCGTGGCAACGCCGCCCTCTCCAAACTCGCCGAGTCGCCCATTCGCTGGATCGTCGAGGACGCCCTCAAGTTCTGCCAACGCGAACTCAAACGCGGCAACCAGTACGATGCCGTCATCCTCGACCCGCCAACCTATGGCCACGGCCCGAAGGGTGAAGTCTGGAAAATCCACGAACACTTATTGCCCCTGCTCGAACTGTGTGGCAAATTGACGGCCACGCGAAGGTCGTTCATATTGGTGTCGTGCCATTCGCCCGGCATCGGCCCCGCCGAACTCGGCGCGTACCTGGCGGAAGGGGTCTTTGGCAGTTGCAGCCAGCCCGCCCTTACCGGCGAACTGAGCCTGCAATCGGCCGACGGCCGACTCCTGCCCAGCGGCGTTTTCGCCCGTTGGCCCGCGTGAGCAGGCCACGCTTGCACGTCTTGGCCAAGCCCGGTTGAATAGGAACATGATGCGAATTGGGGCTGTCAATTATCTGAATAGCAAACCCTTGGTGCGTGGCCTTGCGCAGTTGGTTCCCGACGCACGTCTTACGTATGACCTGCCCAGCCGATTGGCCGATTCGCTCGCGGCTGGCCGATTGGATGTCGCCCTCGTGCCCTCCGTGGAATACTTTCGCGCGGCCGGTCGGCAGCAAATCATCTCGGATGCGTGCGTGGCTTGTCGTGGGCCCGTGCTCAGCGTGAAGCTCTTGTTTCGAGTTCCGCCTCATGCCGTGCGGCAAGTCGCCCTCGATGAAGGCTCGCGCACGAGCGCCGCGCTCTCGAAAATCCTGCTGGCCGAACTGTGCGGCGTGAAGCCCACCTGGGTGCCGCTCCCGATCGGGTGCGGCGCCCACGAGGCCGAGGCCGATGCCGTCCTGCTCATCGGCGATCGGGCCATCTCGCAGCACGATGGCGCTCACCCCGATTCGTTCGTCGAGGCGTGGGACTTGGGCCAGCGCTGGTGCCACTGGACCGGCTTGCCGTTCGTGTTCGCGATGTGGGTCGGCCGGCAGGAACTGGATAAGTTGCAAGTTGAGCAAGTAACCGCCGCACTCGCGGCCGCGCGCGATCGCGGTCTACGCGAGTTGCATGCCATCGCCGAGCGCGAAGGCCCACTCGTCGGTGTCCCCGCAGACTTGGCACGGGCATACTTTCAACAGAACTTACACTTCGAACTGGGGCCACGCGAACGTGCCGGCCTCGCAAGGTTTCACAAGCTGTGCGTCGCCCATAACCTGGCCCCCATCAACCTCTGCGAACAAACCATGTAACCGACCCGTCCCGGGGCGGCGTTTTTCCATTTTTTCGATGATTGCATGAAGCACGAACCACCTCGGCTTGGCCCCCCAAGCCATTGGTGCAAGCCGAGGGGCATGCCTCGGCCATTCCGCCGGCGGCTACAAAAACCATCATTCCCTCTCAAGTCGTCTGTCTCGTGTCGTTATGGTTAACAACTCTTAGCGGTGTACGATCATGGTAGCACTACAAAACCATCGCATCCTCTTAGACCGGGCCGTGGCGGGCGAGCGGCTAACCCCCGATGAAGGCCTGCGATTGCTCGAATCGAACGACCTCGCGGCGCTGGGCCGCGCGGCCGACGAGGTCACTCGCCGCCTTCATCCCGAGAACTGGCGCACTTACAACATCGATCGCAACATCAACTACTCCAACGTCTGCGCGGCCGTATGCGATTTCTGCGCCTTCTATCGCCCCCCCAAGTCGCCAGAGGGCTACGTACTGGAACGCGAGGAACTGTATCAAAAAATCGACGAGACGCTTTCGTTGGGCGGCGAGCAGGTGCTGCTGCAAGGCGGATTGCACCCCGAGTTCAAGTTGGAATGGTACGAGTCGTTGTTGCGAGACATCAAAGCGCGCTATCCGCAACTGCGAATCCACGCCTTCAGCCCGCCCGAAATCCACCACTTCACCAAAGTCTCGAAGCTGCCCATGCGGACCGTGCTCGAGCGATTGCGCGCGGCAGGGCTCGGCAGCTTGCCCGGTGGCGGCGGAGAAATCCTCGTCGATCGAGTCCGGCGGGCCATCACCCGCGGCAAGGCTCTCACCGAGGATTGGCTCAACGTCAATCGCGTGTGGCACGAATTAGGCGGCCGCAGCACGGCCACCATGATGTTCGGCCACGTCGAAACTCTGGCCGAGCGAATCGAACACCTCGATCGCTTGCGACAACTGCAAGACGAAACCGGCGGCTTCACCGCGTTTATCGGTTGGACTTTTCAGCCCGAGCACACCGAGATGGCCGACATTCGACCCGCCGGCGCATTTGACTACTTGAAGACGCTCGCCGTCTCGCGGTTGTACTTGGATAACTTCACCAACCTGCAATCGAGCTGGGTTACGCAAGGGCTGAAGATCGGACAGCTCGCGATCCTCTACGGCGCGAACGACATGGGCAGCCTGATGATCGAGGAAAACGTCGTCTCCGAAGCGGGAACCGTTCACCACCTCACGCTCGACGACATCCGCGGCGCTATCGAGGAACTGGGCTTCTTGCCCCGCCAGCGAAACGTCCACTATGAACTCATGGATCCCGAGCGCGAACGTTGGGCCGTCGAAGCCGCCCGCGCACGATACGAGGGAATTCGCACCGCACAGTTGCAGCGATCCCGCCGCCCAACGCAGGACCTCGTCCCCTGAGCCGGTCCGAAATCCCACCGCCGATCGATCCGCATTCGCCATTTCCGCTCTGTGGCGCGTCTGTGTGCTCCGTGGTGAATGAATTGTAGGATTTCACCACGGAGGCACGGAGACACGGAGAAAGCAGATCGGTCATTGCAAATTGGTCATTGGTCATTGGCCATTTCAGAAATGACCCAATTTCAATTGGCCAATTGCCAATGACAAATCTGCCCTTTCTCTTTGCCCCCTGTGTCTCCGTGGTTAACGACCCCGTGGTGAAGAATCCAGGCTGGCCGGAAGCAGCATCGCCAGCAGTGCAAGTAGTGGTGTGATTGCATCGCAAGCGAATGATCGCCATTGACGCCACGAATGGCCCTCCTATAATCCGCCCGGCTTGCTGGCATTCTGCTTGGCCGGCAAACTTCACGGCATTTCAATAAACGATAGGCTCTGGCTGCGCCGAAGAGAATGACAGATGCCCATGGTCGACCACGGGGGTCGATAGCTCCGCGCTTAACTTGCGACGCACGGGGTGCTTCTCGCAATCTCCTTTTCCCATCTTCGGAAACTCTCATCAAGATGACGCGAACAACGAAACCCATTGTGGCAATCCTGGTGAGCGTGATGCTAGTAGCGGGCTGCAAGTCGGGGCCTAAGTTCGCATGGTGGAAACGCGACAAGCCCTCGGACGATACCTCGGCCGTGGCACGCTCCGCCGAAACCGCTTTGCCTTCCGCACAATCGACTCCGCAGGCGGTGGCCGTGGCCGGATTAACGCCCGCCGCTCCGCCTTCTTCAACCAACCTGGCAGCGGCTTCGAGCGCGACCGCTTCCGCCGGAACGACAACAGGAACAACGTTGCACGGCGCAACTTCGACCGGAATCGCTCAAGGGGCGACGGCCACGCCCAGCCCATTAGCCGGCCCAACGGCACAAGGAACACCGCTTGCAAATTACTCTCCACAGAACGCGATGGCCGACCGCATCGCCGCAACACCCAGCGCAAGAACGGGCGCGACAGCCGGCGCAACAGCCGGCGCAACCCCGGGCATGATGCCAGGCGCTCCGGCAACGGGCGCAGCGGTTGCTGCCGCCGGTCCGTATGACCCGAATGCGTATCAAGGCTCGGCCGGTGCTGGGGCGGTTGCCGTAGGAGCTCTCGAGGCCAGCGATGATCGATACGGACTCGGCAACACCGCGGCGGCCCCACGGGCAACCGCTCCGATGGCGGCGACGGCAGCCGCGCCGATTCCCGCTCATTCAAACTTGCCTGCGAATTCAACCGTGCCAACGAACCAGTCGCTTGCGAGCGATCCGGCCGATCGTTATGGTTCTTCGCGAACTTCGACCGCGCCGCCCGCGTTGCCGGGGATGACGCCCATCACCGATCCCGCGACGGTGGCGGCCGATCGGTATGCGAACCCGAACCTGCCCAGCTTGGCCCATAACAATGCGGCCGGAAACGTCGCAGGGCTTGCCGGCGCAACCGGGGCCACGCAGCCTCTTGCCAGCGGCGCTACAACATTGCCGATAACATCACTGCCAACAGCGCCGCAAACCGCAACAACGGTTTCGCCCGCAGCGGTTCGGCTTGCTTCTTCGCCGGGCATGTATCGACCTGGGCGCACAAGCACGTACGCCGGGTCCGCGAGCTATTCACCACTCAAAATCGCAAGCCGCCCAAAGCCGGTCGCGGCCACGGGATCTACGGTAACATCAACGGCAACAACTACCGCTGTAACGCCGGCGACTTCAGCCGCAACACCCACGCCATCGAGTGCGGTTCCGCCAAGCGCGGGTGCAACCCAACCGTGGCCCGCCACGGTTCCTTCCGTGCCGACCCAATCGGCCCCGCCAACAAGTGTGCCTACCACGCGGACGTACTGAAGCACGTAGCTGGTTGAAGCGGGCTGACGTTGCTGCCCTGCTCGGCGCGGTGGTGGAAGAGAATGGCTACCAGCCCATCACCATGTTCGACTCGATCGCTTTGCGGGCTTGTTCGAGATCGGAGCCGGTTTCGTGCATGTAAAGCCGGATGGCATGGACCTTATCGCCCTCGGCCTTGGAGAGGCAATCGCGGGCCGTATAGCAGGGGTTCATCTTCCCCGATATGCCGAGCGCGCTCTTGGAGATAACCCAGGTATCGCGCGGCCGCTTCGTGAGCCGCATGACGTGCTCTTGAGGGTAAGCATCCCCCACGACGGCCGAGGCGGCGTCGCCATCTTCGGCCCAGGTAATCACGATGTGGTTTTCAGTTTCAACTTCAAACAGGGGCATGTTCCACTCCTTTCCGAGACAAGTTCACAGCCTGGCGTGCTCGTTCGGGCCTTCGCCAATCGCATGCGTAACTGCCTATGATGGTACGGAACCAACCAGCACATCGTCAACGTGCGTTCCCTACGGAATTGCACCCCCGCAAGAAGGCCAAAAAATCGCTTGTTTCAGCCACAGTGGGGCCACGAGCCGAGCGACCCCGCAAATTTCGGATTGCGGATTTCGGATTGCGGATTATCCAACACCCAATGCAACACGAACGGACTTGACTTGGCAATCCATTCAGATTCCATTCCATTCCGAGCCGCAGTCCGCAATCCGAAATCCGCAATCTCCCACGTCCGCCTCGGCTCGACAGACCTACTGTCGAACTCGGATTCAGCCATGTTGATGCCGCTGCCGTCGCAGGCTCTGCGTCAAGCGGTGAGGATGGCCGCTTCGCATTCGGAGGGAACGGCCTTCACCAACGGAGGAGGCTGGTCCTCGCGGATCTGCCCGCTCATGTGGACGAACAAGCGATTGTGGCCGGCGGCCTTTGCGCTGTAGAGGGCTGAGTCGGCGCGGGCTAACAGGGCACGCGCGTCGTCGCCGGCCTGCACTTCGGCAAGCCCACAGCAGACGTTTGCGGTTAATTCCACGACAACTCGCTTGCGAACGCGATTGGCAAACACCCTGGCACCCGACAGCGGCGTTTGCGGCATCAGCACGACGAACTCGTCGTCGCCGTAGCGAGCCACGAAATCGCACTCACGCAAACAACTGCTAATGAGCGTCGCCAACTTCGGCAGCAACAGCACGTTACTGGCGACATCTCGGGCTTCGCATTCATTCGCACCGCCCGCGAGGCTGAACAAGCCGATCGAGAAGATCGATTTGCCGCGCGAAGTGTTGCTCAACAGAATGCTTAAGTGCTGTTCGAGTGCCCGACCGTTTCCCACGCCCGTAAGCGGATCGATGCGACCATGCGAGAAGGTTTCCAGGGCGTCGGATTGCTGGCGGATTTGATCATAAGCATGAGACAACTGTTGCGCGAGCTGCATCGTCGGGCCGAGCATCGATTCGGCCTTGCCGCACAGGTGTTCCCAGGCTCGTTCGTGACCTTCTTCTTGAGCGTGTTTGAGTTGCCGCTTGAAAGTGGCCAGTTGCGAGTGGTGCGCGACCAGGTCTTGGCGTAGGTTCGCCACGATCGTTTCCAATTGCTTGGCGATTCGCGCGGCGCGATCGAATTCTTGTTGGCGTCGCTGATCGCTCGCCTTGTTCGCCTGCGTTCGCGTGCGGGTGCCAAAGAGGTAGCCGACCAGCGCGACCGCGGCCAGCCCGGCCGTAATAGGGAGGCCGATCTCGAGTGATGCAATCGAGGCGAACATCGCAAGTTTTCCGCTTAATAACAGGGCGATCATTTTCCGCCTCTCTCTACTTCAGCCCTTCTGAGCTAACATCCGATGCAAAACAACCGGTAGGTTGGAGGTGCTACAACCGCCGCGTTTGAAGACCAAACAGACTGACAAACCCCGCTGCGCAAATCACGATTAAAACAACCAACCACTCTTCGCGATTCAAGCTGTTGAACCAGTCCCAAGTTCGCGTCGGCGATTGCAAGAGGTAAGTCCAAGCATCTTCAAGGAATAATCGCATGGTGTGTTCCAGTATGCTCGAATTCTAGCGCGGGACAGAGGCAAGAGCGGCCCTTTCAAAATGTAGGCTACGGCAGGCGGCCAATCTCGATTCCTCGAGCGAGACGCGGGGCGGGGGGATGAATCGTAACGGTCGTGTGATTTATGCCGGCCCCGTGCAAGCCCCACGCGGCAGCGACCAAACTGGAAGCAGGTCGTGCTGTGAAGGCAGCAAGCCGACTGCGGAGAAAAGAAACACAATGCGAATGAAAGGCACCGCCCCGGAGCAGGCCCGGCACGAACCCGGGCCGGCAATCCCGGTTGAAATTGGCCGTACAGAACCCCATGGAAAGGCCGCTTGTCTGTAAGGGGCCGCTTGTCTAAGGTGGAAGAGTCTGTTATAGTTTTGAGTCTAATGAGAGCGGATCGCCATGGCTGTGGCGGTTGGGTTTTCATGGCGCGGTAGCTCAATTGGTTAGAGTCCCGGACTGTCGATCCGGTGGTTGCGGGTTCGAGTCCCGTCCGCGTCGCTCACCTTCTAATTCACGGGGGCGACATGACAATTCGCATCAGAAGCTTGGCGGAACTCAAGAAACGAGCCTCTCACATTGGCATGCAGAGCGGCGATTGTCCCGATGCCATGAACGTGGCCAATATCGTTGCCGATCTTATCGTTCACCTGGAGCGAGGCATCGAACGTGAAGCTAAGACGAACGAGCGTCTGAGCTATTTGAAGCAGCGACTTCCAAGGCGTCCAAGCGGCAACTGAGCGAATGGATTTCAAACGCTAGTTCCTTTACTGCAAATTCGAGGCGTTCAGAGATGGGCACCAAAAACCGATCATTGAGCAGGCGAGCGTCGCCGCACCCGCGTCGAGCTTCGGCGGTGAATCGCTGGGCCAAGGCAAGAGCTTCCAAGGCTCGATCGACGGCGGCATTTTCAGTTCGTGTTGGGAGTTTGTTCGCTGCCATGCGGTCAATTTACCAATTTCAGTTACCCGCAACCACCGGACTTTCGGTGGAGTGGGCCAGACCGTAGAGGAGGACAAGTTCGAGGGAAAAACGAAATTACCCAAATCCACAACCAGACGAAAAACCACCGGAACGATTGTCCGGTGGTTCGCCCCGGAACCGCGCTAACTCAATTCTCAGCAAGCTCAAGGTTTGTTTAGAAGCGTGTGTGACAACACGAGTTAACGAGCAGCGGGGCGGACCGCCAGACAATCGTTGAAACCCTAACCGTTTCAAATCTGGCGAATCGATGGTATCGTTCTCTGTTGGGGCCGCGCTCGGCAGCTTGGTCGGTTTTTGCATCGGCCGCTCGTCTGGAACGAAAACCGAATCGACGAGGGCGAAGTCGATCGCATCTTGAGCGGTGATTAACAGCCTCACCGCTCGTCTGCTACAATGTCGGCATGACGATGGAAAAGCGGGTCCACATCCCGATGGACGAAATTGTGCTCTTGCGGCTCACCTGCCGCAGGTGCGGCACGGCCTTCGAGCTGCCCATCGACCAGGTTTCGCGGCGGATTCGGAGCACTGATTGCCCGGTCTGCAACGAGCAACTTTTCGCCCACGAACGGCCCACGGCCGTGGGCCAATTTGCCCTAGCGGTTCAAGAGGTTCTCCGAGAACAAGATCACGTCCTCGTGGAGCTCGTCATCCCGAATCCCGAGTAGGAGACTGGCAATGATCGGCACGATCTTCTTCTTTCTCTTGGCCTTCATAGCTGGCATCGGCGGCGCCATGGCGATTGCCGCCGCCACCACGATCATGCATCAGATTTTCGGTGCGACCATGCTCGTCCTGGCGGGGGTCTTGCTTGTTGGCGCGGTGCTATGTTCGATCGAGACCAAGGTTGTTCGCATGGCCGCGCTACTGCAAAACTTGCGTGATGACGCGGATCGACGCGACCGAACCCATCAAGGATTCCTGGATGAGCGGTGGGAGATGCTGGCCGCCTCGCTCGAAAAAATCGAAAGGCTCGACGCGTCTACCGCCTCGCAACCGCAAGGCTTCGCCCCCGAGGCCGACGTGAAGGCGAGGTGTTTCCAATGCGGAAAAAACGTGAAAGCCAAGGCGGACTGGGCGGGGCGCACCGGCAAATGCCCCAATTGCGGAACCCCGGTCACGTTTCCGACAATATCGGGCGACTGAGTCGCCCCTTTTCTTAAGGCCCCGAAAAGTTTTTTCTCCTAGCGGCGCTTAGACTTGCGACGCAAATTTGCACCTAGCGGAAAAATTCCGCTTGCAATTCCCGCACGGATCGCGCACATTGGCCCACGTCACACACGCGAGCGTTTTTGGCGCTCACGTGAACTTAAAACCTTGGGCAATCTCCGAAACGGGACCGATCGGTCCCGTCACGGCCCCGACCAAACCCGACGCCACCGCGTCGCGTCGCCGCCGCCCCTCGAAGATTGCATGACAACTTCGATGCTGCGCACTTGCGCTGGCAGGCCCGGGCGTTTCCCGCCCAAGGTTTGCTCGGCCCGGGGCGCGGTGACCGACTCTCCTCCTGGGAGCTAGAAATGGCCACCCACGCGATGGCTGTTACCCGCGAAATTTGCATCGCCGCGCGATGCCAATTACGCTGGCGCGCTGGGTACCTTCTATTTCCGTTTACAGGCAGGGGTTTTTAGTGATGGGTCTCTCAGTCCAATGGCAGGATGCAACCCAACCGCACGAGGCTCTACGCATTTACGACGCACGGCGCGACTCCGATCGCGGCGGCTTGTCCGGCGAAATGACGCTCGCCCAGTTCGTCGAGTGTTACTACAAACCGGTACACCTCCTCACCCGCGACGCGCGGCCTCGCAACCTCGAGGAGGTCGATCAGAGCACAAAGTACTGGGTCCGCTTCACCGGCGATCCGCCCCTGGCGGCCATCGACGCCTTTGCGATTCGCGACTTCGTCGTCGGCCTCAAGCAGCTCAAGGGCATCAAGTGCGCCACGATCTCGAACAACACGGTGCGGAAGCACTGCGGGGCGATCCAGGCAATACTCGATCTCTGCGGGCCGCCTTCGAGGGATCGCCGCGAGTCGGTCGGAATTCTCGACACGGTGCCTTACGTGCCGCGGCCGCCGCGAGAAGGAAAACCGGCCGAGGATTGTTACACGCTCGACGAGCTGCGGCGCCTCGTGGAAAACGCCGACGCCGCTCGATTACCCACTCGCATCGGCGATCGGCCCATCTCACCCGGCATGTACCACCGCCGCATCTACGCGCTCATATTCTTCACGGGAATGCGAATTGGCGGCATCATGGGTGCCACGTGGCAGCACTACCATCCCGACGACCGGCTGCCTCACCTCTGGCTCCCCCCCGGAGCGGCGAAGGGCAGGAGTGGGCAACGCGTCGAGCTCAACCCCGACGCCGTGGCGATTATCGAGTCGATGGATGGATTCGATGCCGAACGCATCTTCCCCTGGCCGCGATCCTGGCCGGCCTCCCGCCACGCTCTGTACGATTTCGGACACGACCTCATCCGCCAGTGTCTCGCACCCGAGCGGCGCGAACATTTGGCCTACCACGGCCTTCGCAAGCTCCACACCAACGAGCTCGCGGAGATCAACGGCCTCGCCTGCATGAAGTCGCTGGGCCACTCGACGGTCAAAACGACGGTCGAACACTATACGAGCCAGAAGGTCGTCGCATCGGCCGTCGCTCGGTTGCCCCACGTATCGATCACGCCGGAACGACAGAAGCGACTGTTCTAGCTAAGCCGCGTCGCCTGTTTCCCTCAACCGAGCCGGCGTGGGAGCGCCGGCCGTTCCAGCCCCGCCGCGCGCAGGGAAGTGCGGTTACACGCGCGGCGGGGCCTTAGAAAAGAGCCAAGAGTCAAGAGCCAAGAGTCAAGAGCCAAGAGGAGATGTTATGCACGCCAAGTTTGAGATCGAGTGGGACAACACCACGACGGATGCGATCGTGCTGCGAGACCTCGACGGGCCACGGAGCATCACCAACGATGCCGAGGCGGTTGTCGCGGAGTTGTACGGCCGCGGGCTCCTGGGCTCGCCCCGACTCATCGGCTCGCACCACCGCCGCGTTTTGTACTACGACACACAAGGCAACCTCGACGAACTCAAACACGACGGCCGCGGCCGTTTCACCGGCTTCGCGCCGGGGCCGCTCCGGCGACAACCCGTGAGGATGGCATGATGAAGAAGCGTAAGACGCGAGACATGAGCGAAGGGCAATTTCGCAGCGCCCTCCAGAAATATGGATTCGACGTGCCGGGGTTTGGTCCGTTTGATCTTTTGCGGCTGCCGATCCCCGGCGCCAAAATCGAAGTTTCACGTTACCGTGGCGGCCCGACTTTTCGCGGTCAGCTCGCTTATCTGTTGCGCGAGCTGGCCGCGCATACCACCCCACACAACACAACGGAAACCCCATGACCGACACCCCCAAACCCGCCGCGTCGATCGTCGATTTCGAGTCGCCCACCACCTGCCCGCTCTGCGGCGCCGCACTCACGGCGGCGAGTGACACGTTTGTCGTTATCTCGAACTCGCATGTCCTCGTCGGCGACGGGGTCTACGTGACCGAAACGATCACCGTCTGCGCGCGGCATGCCTGCCACCGAATCTGCGGCCGCACGATCCCCCTCTCGGTGTTGCGAGCGATGGCCCAGGAACTCTGGATCGAGTTTGAAAATGGCCGACGCCGGGCCGCGGGTGTGCAGCCCATCAGCCAGCGAATGCACGTTGTGCGGACGAAGCTGGCCGAGGGGCAAGGGGCGAGGCGCGAGGGGCGAGAAGTCGAAGGGGCAGCATTGCTTCTCGTCACTCGCGCCTCGCGGCTCGCGCCTCGCAACACGCCGTTTTTTCACCGCCTGCGTTCGTGGGCGCGGCGGCTGGCTCGCCATTTCAGAAAGGAGGCGCCTATGGAGCACCCCTAACAAACCTGTCTTGCGAACCGCTGGGCGGCGGCCCAGAACCCCGGCCGCCGCCCCTCTTGCCCTCTTGAGTTGTGAGTAGACCAAAATGTCTGATAAAGGACTGACATGGCGAAGAAAAAAACACGAGCGAAGCGTTCGACAGACCCTGACGCGTTGCGGTCCCAACTCGACCAGTATGATGAGGTGTGGGGCGAAGTGGCCCGGTTCATCGCGCTGGTCGGCACGCAGGACGCTGAGGTCGTCGACGCTCAACAGGTTGTTTACGACACGAAGGCAAAGTACGACGCGGCGAAGGAAAAGTTGGCGGCCGCCCGCGATGCCAGAGACGGCACGAAGCACGCGCTCTTCATGTTCCTGCGGCCCGGCCCCGCCGAAATCCTGCCACTCTTCGACCGCATGGAACCCGCCAGCGAGAAGCAGCATGGCAAGCACTCGGCCGAGTGGCGGAAGGAGCCGATCACGGCGCTGCGGCTGTCGCTTCCGGCGACAAACGCCCTCACGGCGTCCGACGTGCTGTTCGTGGGCCAACTTCAGGATCGGGTGCAGGCCTCTGAGGGCGAAGGCTGGTGGGCCAACATGGAAGGCATCACCGAGCCGATGGCACTCGCCATCGAGGACCGGCTGAACGATTTCATCGAGGAGCACAGTCGATGAACGAACTTCCCCACGCCACGACGAATGGTTCCGCGTTGCCCGACGGGCTGTCGCTCGAAAAGCCGGCTCGCAACCTGGCAGCCCTGGCCACGACCGAGGCACTCGCGCAGCTGCGCCATGTGGTCCTCGCCCAGTGGCAGCACGAAGCGGAGTTCCGTGCGCTCGCGAGGCACGGCATTCGCCCCGTCGATCGGCTCCTGTTCTACGGGCCGCCGGGAAACGGCAAGACGATGGCCAGCCAGTGGCTCGCCCGCGAGATCGACGCGCCGCTTTACCGGGTGCGCTGCGAAACGCTCGTCAACAAGTACTTGGGGGAAACGAGCGCGAACATCGATCGCCTCATGCGGTGGCTCGAAAAGCAGCCGCGGTGCGTGGTGCTGTTCGACGAGGTTGAGACGATCCTGCCCTCGCGGAGTTTTTCGGAGAGTTCGATCGGCCGCGAGATATCGAGCGCGATGGGGGTGTTTTGGCAATACCTGGACCGCTGGGAAGCGCCGACGCTGTTCGTGCTCGCCACGAACATGCCCGAGCGGCTCGACTCGGCCCTCCTGTCGCGGATCGACATCCAGATGGTATTTGGACCGCCGACGCCCGAGCAGGCGTCGAGCGTGATTCAGTACTGGGCGGAAGTTCTTCATGAGTACGGCGGCGGCGAGTGGGGAAAACTGCTCGACGACGGCCGTGCGTGGGAAAGCTTCCGCGCGCTCTTCCACGCCGTGCAGGGGCACGTGCGGATGTTTGTTACGCAGTGAGGCATGCCATGATCTACGCGATTACACCCCATGAATTGGCCACGCTCGATCTGCTGGCGGTCGCTGCCGCCGGACTTGCGGACCAGCAAGACTCACTGGCCGACCTGATCATACATACGCTCCGCGTCGACCACGAGGAACTCGCGCAGCAAGAAATCATCGACGCTTACATTCGGTCCGGCGCCCGGTCCTCGATCGAAACATTACTGGATTCACTCAGGGTGACGGTTGACTTTTAGGAGCAAGGGTCGATGGCCGAGGACCAGAACTAGGAGACCCTGTTGCGAACGAGTTCTGGCTCTTGGCTCTTGACTCTTGACTCGCCACCCACCCACCACACAAAAGGAGTTGAACATGCTGGTTTTATCACGGAAGACGAACGAAAAGATCATCATCGGCGACCACGTGACGGTGACCGTCATCGAAGTGCGCGGCGACAAGGTGCGGCTGGGCTTCGAGGCACCACGCCACACGCCCGTGCATCGGCACGAGGTGCATGAGCGAATCGAGGCGGAGCGAAAGCCAGAGGCCGGTCGAGAGTCGAGGGTCGAGAGTCAAGAGCCAGAAGGAGAAACAGCGACATGAACGCTACCGAATCGATGCGACTGTTAAGTGAAACGAAGTACCTCCAGTTTTTTGAGGGACCACCCAAAGCAAAGACTCGAACCGTGTTGGTTGGGTCGAAGTTTGGCAAGTGTTTCCTCGGCGAAATCGCGTGGTACGGTCCGTTTCGCTGTTATTCGTTCACGCCTCTGTCGGACACGATCTATGAACACGACTGTCTCCGAGCGATCGCCAACGTGTGTGAGCGGATGACGCGCGAGCACAGAGCCCGCCAGAAGGGAGCCTGACATGGGACTGATTTACTACGGCTGCGGCGGCTGGGCACGGCACGTGAACGAGTTCTATCGTTTTGGCAGGCCGATTCCTCGGAGGCTTCGTGAGGGGCTGCGGAGTGGCGTCGAGCAGGATCGCACCGAGATCGGGCTCATTGAGAAAGCGATCTTCGGTAGCGACATTGTGGACCCGCCCGGGCCCAAGGAGGCGGCAGGGCAAACACCGCGCACGAAGCGCACGGCGAAGCGGCCGGCGGCTGGCATTCAGGAAGCCAGCCGCCGGAAGCCACGAACCGCCAAGACGCAAGGAACAAAGCCATGAGTATTCCGGCTAAACACGAAGGCCTGGCCCTCGCCCCCCAGCGATCGCTCGATTTCAGCGACGCGGGTCGGTTCCGCGAGCACCTGCTCCAATGCGGCTACAGCAAACACCAGGCGGGTCTGGCGGGGCTCGTGTTCGAGAAGGGGGTGAAACGTGAGATTGGCGAGGACGTGGTGACGGTCCTCGAAATCTCCAGCCGCGATGCGGCTCGGCTGCTTGGGTGCAGCAACCGGTGTGTCACCAAGTGTGCCGACCAGCTTGCTCGCGGCGAGCGGTCCGCGGGTGTGCCGTGGTTTCGCATCATCCCCCAGGGTGCCGCGAAGCCACCTTTGTACGTTCTCGACCACGTCGCGGCCAGGTCGCTTTCGCGACTCGATCAACTCGACACGCTGCTCGTGAGGAGCGACGAACGCGGGCCGCCTGCTGATCGAGGTGGCGACTCCGGTGTGTACTCGGTGTGTACTAGGTGTGAACCAGGTGTGAACCGGTGTGTACCGGTGTGTACCTCGTCTGGTGTACTCCATGAGAAAACCAGATTTAAAACCGGTGTCTCCACCACCACCTCCACCACCTCCACCAGCAGTTCACAGCAAGTACACACGGGTACACAGCAAGTACACACAAGTACACACGGGTACACAGCGGTCGGCAGTGGTACACGGCGAGCGGCTCGTGAGATCGCCAGGCCCTGGGATCGTGCGGAAGGCGTCACCGACGACGAGCTCGTCGCGGCCGTCCGTCGCGGCGACACCCGGCTGCTGCGGAGCATGTACGACGTTGCGGTCGATCGTGACTGGCTCGGCGACGACAGCGACGACCAGTGGCTGCGGTTCCTCACAGCCGCTCACCACTGTGCGACTGCGAAGCTGAAGTTCGGACGAATCGGCCGGCTCATCGCCTTCAACACTTCGGGACTCGACGTGTCGCGCTGCAGCCAGCGGAGTGACCAGTGGGCGGGCGAGATGCTCGCCCGCGAGCACCGCGACCCGGCCCTCGCGCGGCGAATGATGGAGGGAGGTGACGAACCGTGACGCATCGCCCGCGCCAGCCGAGGCCGGACGGGGTTTCGGCTTACAACCCAATCTCGTTGATCAGCACGTTGAACTCGCCGATGCCGATCATCTCGAGCAGCGTGTCGCGGAACCAATTCACCTGGTCGATCGCC
>JADZFK010000169.1 GCA_020849945.1 Pirellulales bacterium
CCTACGACACGGCCCGGCGGCTTACCCGCGAAGGGGCCACGACGATCCCATCGAGCGTGTACGGCGGCAGCAGCGAAACGGATGCCGTCCGCTCGATCAGCCGTTCGTACGACACGCTCGGTCGGCCAACCACGATCACGTCGGCCGCCAATGCCGATGGCTCGGGCACCGTGCAAAATGAAGTGAAGTACACCCACGGCACGCACGGCCGACGAATCAAAGGGGACGCAGCTCGATTCCCTTGAGGCCAAACAAAGGGGGCCAAACAAAGGGGACGCAGCTCAATTCCCGGGATGACCAATAATAGCCATCCTCCTAAATAGTTCCCCCTCTGCGTCTCCGCGCCTCTGCGTGAAACTTCTTCCGCCCAGTTCCGAAGTCAGGCTCCGGGCGCCCCTGCTGGCCCGCCGCGGGCGGTTTCGAGAACTTGCCCAGCCGTGCTGCCTTGTTGCGCACAGCTTGCGTGTTGAACTACCACACGATTTTCCAACAAGCAAGTCGTTGGCAGCCAATCACACGGCGAACGAGTTAGCCGTGGCACACCCGTGCAAACCGTCACCGACCCCAACGGCCCCAATGCGTGGCACGGACTTCAGTCCGTGCAACCTGCCCCGCGCGAACCACCTCACGGACTAAAGTCCGTGCCACACCGCACTCGCGCCCGACCCGCGCTCCGCTCCGCGTCGCGGCTAAACACCCAACCTGCACACAACCTCCCTTCTGGCCATCGTCCCTCGACCCTCGACCCACCAAGTGGCCAAGAATTTTAGTGGAATTGTGTACTGTAACCTGCTAAGATGCCCCCGCTAGATTTGCAGGTTGATTTGCAGGAGGGGCCTCCGACCCCGATGAACCATCATCCCATTTAGCCCCCGGTCAACGACCGGGGGCCTGGCGAAGCACCCACCCAACGACAACCACCCACCCCCACAGTTAAATGTTCGCATCCATGAGCAAAATCATCGCTTATTGCAACACCCCAACCCCGGGAAAACGCTTCACTTCCCGGCAGAAACGCCCGGCCCCCGTCGCAAATAGCGCCGATTATTGCATCCAAAAACACGTTTCCGCCCCCGTTGCAAAACACGCAAAATCCCCGGCACACCTGCGATCTACTCCAAGACCGGCAATGAGCGCGGGGCGATCAACCTCGGCGGCACCGGGCGCGGCCAACGAGAAAGGTGCCGAAAACGAACGGCACGAAGCCAGCGGCCAGCGGTTCGGGAACGGCGGCCTGGTTTCCAATCGCCGCGCCCGCTCCGATCGTGGCGCCAAAGTTGGCTCGCCACGTTTGATATTCTTGGGCCGTCCCGCCGTTCTTGCGCCAGACGATGTAGTCAGCCGCATCGACTTTTCCGTCGCTGTTAAAATCACCGGCCAGCCCCAGCCCGGTGACGCTCAGCACAACGTCGTACGCATTGTAAGCGATACCCCAGGTGTACCCGGCGGGCAGCACAAGGTGCTCGAACTGTCCATTCACGCCCTCGGTGGCGGTAACGATGGTAAACGTGTTTCCGATGCTCGGCGAGAAACCGGCGAGAGTCACTTCAAGCGTACCGGCGAGGAAGGCAAAGCGATCGGCGGCAAGCCGATCGTACTGGGTCACGGCGGTCGTGCCGCCAAGTTCGATGGCCAGCGTGCCCTCTGCCAGGTTGGCGAAGTCGCCTTGGATCGAAAGTTGGCCGAGGGTATCGATCACCCCGCCTGGCGCCACGCGACCGGCGAGGTTGCGGACGACCCCATCGACCGGGCCGCTGCCGACGAACACCGTCCCCTCGCCGCCGAGCGTGCCGCCGTACAGGTTCACGAATTGCGAATCGAGCTTACCGCCGGCGGCAACGAGGATCGAGCCTCCGCTATCGATTCGTGCTTCGCCGAACGTGGTCAGTGTGACACCGGATTGGATCTCGAGAGTCATCTTGCCCGTCGAGGCGGCGCCCACGTTCACTTGGTAGACGGTCGAGTTTGCCGCGATGTTGGCCGTCTTGTCGTTCGCCGTGCTGTTCACGACGTTCGCAACCCACAGCGTATCGGGCGTGCCGGCAGCCGACCAGTTGGCCGCCGTTGCCCAGGTGCCTGTTGCGGTGGGGGCGGCCCACGTGTGCGTTTGAGTGACGGGATCGCTGATGTAGAGTCGCGGCGGGTCGCCTCCTTCGGGGCTAGCGGCCGGGTTCGCATCGATCACAAGATTGCGGCCGGTGAAAAGGTGCATGCCCAAGATGCCATCGACGACGTTGCCCGGGTCGTTGGGGTTCGGCAGGTCGAGCACCGCCACGGGAACATTTTCCAACATGAAGGAACCACCCACGCAATCGATCTTGAGTTGATCGAGGTAGAAGCCCGGGATGCCGCTGGTGACGCCCCCGGCACCTTCCACTTCGAGCAGAAAGTCGGGTGTATCGAGCAGCACGTCGAACCCAAGGCGGGCGGCCGTAAGCTCGGAAACAACCGTAACGTCGGCACCGGTATCGAACAAAAGTTCGTGGTCATTCAACGAATTGGCACCACGTGCAAGGTCCGTTTCAACAAACAACGCGCCGTTTTCGAGCACCGAAGGAGACGCGGGGTCCTCGTGGAGGTTCAGATTAAAGATGTCCCCCGTCCCTTGCACGTAGAAGGGCCCTTGGATGAAGGCCGAGGAAGGCCTGATCTTAAGATTGGTCCGCCGCGAAATTTGTTGTTGGCTGCCCGTCCCACGATCGATGAACTCGATGTTGGGGGTGCGAACGGTTCGCCCTTGATGTTGGAATACTTGCGGCTGATCGTTACGGATCACAATCGAATGATGAGCCGCGATGGGCAGGCCAAGAATGTTCGGAAGCTTCCAACTGGCGTCGCCTTCGAGCAAGGCGAAGCTGCTTTGGCCGCGAAGCGCATTCGTTTGCATCGAGAGCGTGGCGCCATTCGAGCTACCGTGCGAAAGGCCGGCAGCGAACACGCCGAGCGGGTCATCGATTCGCAGGCTGACCTGGCCGCTCGCGCCGAAAATCGTTTGGTAATTCGTGCCGGCAAAGCCATCGCTGTTGCCCGAGAATGGCGTGGCGATGCCAAAACCACTCGCACTCGCGGCAGATTGCGTGAGGATGTGCGTGGCAGCTCCGGTATCGAGCAGTGCGAGATCGAAGTAGGGCGTGCCCCCCGGCCCCATCGGCGTGCCGGTCCAGCTCGACTCCGGATCGGCTATGAAGAACGTGCCGTTGGGGTCTGAATCAAACGTTTCAAACTTACGCGTCAGTCCGATCCCCACAAACGGGATGAAGCCTCCCAGCGGCACTTGTTCGGCCGAAGTTTCGCGCGCAACCAGGGCGCAGAGCCCCGCCAACAAGATCGATAACAGTCGCCGTCCACAAAGTTGCATAACCTCTTCCCCATCTTCAAGCCTAGGCAGGGGCCGCTTTGAGGTCAAGAAACTTGTGATTTGAGATGGGAGGACTGCGAAGCATCAGAATCTAGTGATACCCTCGAAAAATTCAAGGGCATCCACGCCAAATATAACATCCCTGCTAAATTAGGGCTGCCCATACTGGGTTTCGCCGACAAGCAAGTAATCCAACAGCCGCGAACAGTAGAAAAGCAAAGCCTGGCTCCGGCACTACCGATTCAACGAGCATGTCATCGTAATCAACCGCTGGTAGAGCCGTCCCGAAGAATAGCCGCGATGAGCTATTGAGAGCGCCAAGGATAGACGAATGCGCCGGATTAGAGAGATCGATGCTTGATGCAATATCAGCGCCAAACGTGCCGTTATAATTCACATCGATTTGGAAAGTGAGAAGGCTTCCCAATGAGGAGAGCCGCAATCGATGCGGCCCAGTAGTGCCAATATAGCCGATTCCCATGTAACCAGGGACTAAAGACCCGTTGTAACCAAGATCCACTCGGCCAGACACGACATTGGGGCCGTGTATTCGAAGGTTGAGCGACCCCGAACCAGGCTCGCCGGAAGGCCCGGTCGGAGAGCCATCCCCCAACCCGATAAACTGAATTACTCCGGGATCGCTGAAGGGGGAAGTAAATGTGAGCTCGTACGTAAAATCGGTTGGCGATGAGAAATAGTCTGAATCTACCGTACGGATGTAGTGGCGAGAGGTGGGACTCACAAACGAAGTGAGTGAGGTATTGCCGCCGCTTATGGAGAACGCGCTATCAGCATCTTGAAGTTCCGAATGAAGTGTTGGACTGCTGAAATCCGTACTAAAAAAACTTCCTGCAAAAGCAGGGAAAGCAGTCGCCAAGAGTATGGCGAAGGAAAGTAAGTGGTGAAATGTACGCATCATTAGGCTTAACTCTCTTAGGATAATCTCTAGCTCATGCCAGCCAGCAACCACGACATCAATGATGAAGATAATCTAGAGATAAGTAGAAGGCAAGTATTTTCTGCGGAATTCTGTATCTTCCGTAGACATAATGATTTTAATGAAAGCCACTAACACCATATAAGTAGGAGGCTTAGGATCAAATGAAACGACCTTGGCTATTTCTTGGGAGAGGGAGAAGGAGAGGGGGGCTAGGCCGAAAAATGGTAATTCACAGCCGATGACCTACCCCACGTTTGGCCGGCCTATGCTGTGGTACTTGAAGCCGAGTCGTTCCATCGCCCACGGTTCGTACAGGTTGCGGCCATCGAAGATGACGGGCGACTTCATCTTCTGGAAGATCGACTTGAACTCGGGGCGTTGGTAATCGCCCCATTCGGTCATGATGGCGAGGGCCTCGGCCCCTTCCACGGCCTGCAGCGGCTTCTCGCAGTAAGTGAGTTGGTCGCCGTATTGTTTGCGGACGTTCTCCATCGCCTCGGGGTCGTGAACACGCACCGCGGCCCTTTGGGCCAGCAGCCAATCCACGAGCACCAGGGCGGGCGCTTCGCGGATGTCGTCGGTTCGCGGCTTGAACGCCAGCCCCCACACGGCAATAGTTCTTCCCGAAAGCTTGCCGCCAAAGTGCGTCTTGAGTTTCTCGATGATGACTTGCTTCTGGTTCTCGTTTACGCGATCCACGCACCGCATCATCCGCGGTTCGATGCCGTGGTCCTCGGCCATGCGAACCAGTGCGCGAACATCCTTGGGGAAGCAACTTCCGCCGTAGCCAACGCCGGGGAAGAGGAACGCGAAGCCGATGCGGCTATCGTGGCCGATGCCGCGGCGAACGTCGTTGATGTCGGCCCCCATCCGCTCGCACAAGTTGGCCATCTCGTTGATGAAGCTGATCTTCGTCGAGAGCAGTGCGTTCGCCACGTACTTGGTCAGTTCCGAACTTTCGGGCGACATCACGAGGAACGGCTTTTCGGTGCGCAAGAACGGCTTGTACAGCTCGTGAAGTACTTCTGCCACCTCGGGCCGTCGCACTCCCACGACGACTCGATCGGGTTTGATGAAGTCCTCAATCGCGGAACCTTCTTTCAAGAACTCGGGGTTGCTGGCCACATCACACTCGCGGCCCGTCAACTCTTTGAGCCGTGCAAAGATTTTCGCGCAAGTGCCGACAGGCACGGTGCTCTTGGTAACGATAATGGCCTCGCGACGCAGATGGGGCGCCATTCCATCGATGGCCGACCACAACGCCGTCATGTCAGCCGAGCCGTCGTCTCCCTGGGGCGTGCCGACCGCCAAGTAAACGACCTCGGCGACGGCCACGGCACGGGCCAGATCGGTGGTAAACGCGAGCCGCTCGGCGTCCTGATTCTCTCGGACCATCTCCTCCAAGCCCGGTTCGTAGATGGGAATCTCGCCGGCGCGCAGCCGCTCGATCTTGGCGGCGTCGATATCGACGCACATCACGTCGTTCCCGCTGCTCGCGAAGCAAGTTCCCGTGACCAGCCCCACATAACCCGTGCCGATGACTGCGATCTTCATGCCGATGCGATAACGAAATAAAGGATGATGTGAAGCGGAATACTCTATGATAATCAATAACGGCTCGCCGTCGAGCACGGGCTTTCCACGGAGATTGGGCCCGTTTGAAGGAATCAAAGTACTCCGCTCGATCCGAGCTTGTGATGAAATGTGATTTCGAGTTAGCGGCAGCCGCCAGGCCGCTGTTCTTACCGATCATCTCTACCACTTGTACCGAAACCAGTTGCCCACTTGCCAATAAATCACAACCGCTCCGCGAGCGGAAAAACACCTCGCTCCGCGAGATGAGTCCATTCGAATGGTCCCACGATCCTTACCACGAACAGGGTAAATCGGTGGTTCAACCGCGTGGGCTTAATGGTAGGTCCCGCGAGCCGAGCGGGACACGGTATTTCCGACTCCGTATCCATTTTCACGAAATGTGCCGCTCGGCTCGCGGCACCTACATCTTTGCCCAAATTGACATGTGTGGATCGGCCCTATTTCACAAACTCCTCGGAGTGTGTGAACCTGAAGGCCCCTGAAGGCGATACGGCCTGAAGCGGCGCGGGACGCCATCGCGGGGCCGTGCGTTCATACGGCGGTGTTGCCCGTTACCGTATTGGCAACCTCTGGTGCGCTGACCGGTTGCACAACGCCTCGATCGGTGATGATGGCCGCGATGAAGTCGGCTGGCGTGACATCGAAAGCGGGGTTGTACACCCGCGCGCCGGCCGGGGCGGTTTGCTTGCCGAAACCACGGGTGATTTCCTCGGGGTCGCGTTGTTCGATGGGGATCTCCGCGCCGCGGAGGATGGAGAGGTCGAACGTGGTGGCTGGGGCGACCACGTAGAACGGTATGCCATGCGCGCGAGCCAGCGTGGCCACGCTGTACGTGCCGATCTTGTTCGCGGCGTCGCCGTTCGCGGCGATGCGATCGGCCCCTGTGATAACCGCTTGCACGCGGCCTTCGCGCATCACTTGGGCGGCCATCGAATCGCAAATGAGCGTGCAGTCGATCTGCCGCTGCATGAGTTCCCACATGGTGAGGCGAGCACCTTGCAGTAGTGGGCGAGTTTCATCGGCGAACACATGGGGTTGTTTGCCGCGGCGGGCAAGTTCGAACACGACGGCGAGCGCGGTCCCCTCGCCCCCCGTTGCCAGGGCACCGGCATTGCAATGGGTGAGGATGCCCGCGCCCCGTGGCAAGTTATCCAGCAAGTCGGCGCCGTAGCGGCCCATCGCCGTGCACTGCTCGCGATCCTCGTTATGGATTGCCCTCGCTTCGGCAAGGAGCCATTCCACCATACTCCTTCCTTGTGGGGCGTGATCGGGGCAGGGGTTGGTTGAGCCGAGATCGGCCTGGCTCGCCGTGGCCTGGCAAGCGGCGTTTCTCATGCGTTCGAGTGCCCAAAAAAGATTCACGGCCGTGGGGCGGCTGGTCGCAAGGTAGTCGCACACTTCATCGACCGACTGGCCTTGATTCACGCCCACACAAACGCCGTAGGCTGCCGCCACCCCAATCGCGGGCGCACCGCGCACGGCGAGGCGTTTTATCGCCTGCCAAACCTCTTCCGCCGTTAGGCAATCAAGGTACACGGTTTCCAACGGCAACCGCGTTTGATCGATTAAACGCAGATGGCCGTCGGTGCCTCCGCTCCACTCCATCGTTTCGTAAGAATAAGACACGTCTTGGCTCTTTGCAGAAATGGTGGATTCACATCCTCCCGCTGTGATTGTTCAACCAGCTAACCGGATTTCTCACCACGGAGCACCACGGAGCACACCGAGGTCACGGGGAGAATTGGTCATTGCAAATTGGTCATTTGTCATTGACCATTTCAGAAATGACCACATTTCAAATGACAAATTTGCAATGACCAATTCTTCTCCGTGCCTTGAATGGATATAGCCGAGCCGTCTCGGCTCGGCGAACTGGCATGGGTTCCTACACTCGGTTGTCCGGCCCAGAGGGCCGGGCTATATAGAATCAACACAGCCGCTCCGTGGTTTTGATTGTGAGAAATGCGGACTAGAGATACTTTTTCACACCCATCACGGTTTATTGGGTCGTACCGCATGATGCGGTGGCCAGCGATGCGTGGTTTGTTTAACCGGCCCAGTTTCGCCACAACCCCAGATTTCATTGGCCTTTTCATTCAATCTTAACATTGTCTTCACACGCGGCCAGTACGCTGGTGGCATCGTTAAAGGGTCACACTGCGGGAAGATCACAGGGCCGATCCGTTATTCATGTTCCGGACTGCGAGGACTTACGAACCCGAAGCGTCAGCGAGGGAATGTGTGCTTTTCCCTCGCTGACGCTTTGGGTTGGTTTCCAATACACTCGCCCAATTTAAATGAATGATCGGCCCTGGGGAAGATCATCGATTCCTCGAACGGAGTTTGTGCTCATATGAGTTATGGAAGGGCATTGGCTGTCATCGCGTTTATCTCGCTGACGGTTGCGTGTGTTGGTTGTTCGCCGAAGTCGATCAAGATCGACGGTTCAAGCACGGTGATTCTGATCACGGAAGCGGTGACCGAGCAGTTTGCCCAAGAGCATCCCGGCGTTCGGGTGACCGGTGGACGATCGGGCACGGGGGGCGGGTTCAAGAAATTCGCGGCGGGCGAGATCGATATCTGCGATGCCTCGCGCCCCATTGCGGAATCGGAGAAGAAGGCCTGCCAGGAGAAGGGGATCGAGTTTATCGAACTGGAGATTGCCTACGACGGCATCGCCGTGGTCGTGAATCCTTCGAACGAGTGGTGCGAGAGCATGACGGTCGCCCAGCTCAAATTGCTTTGGGAGCCAGCGAGCAAGGTGAAGAAGTGGAATGAACTTGATCCGGCGTGGCCCGCCGAGGAGATTTCGCTTTACGGACCGGGAACCGACTCGGGTACGTTCGATTATTTCACCGAGGTGATCGTGGGAAAGACGGGCGCTTGTCGGCAGGATTTTTCGGCGAGCGAGGAAGACAACGTGTTGGTGATGGGTGTGGCGGGTGACCGCCGAGCTTTGGGCTACTTCGGCCTTGCGTACTACGAGGAGAATAAGGAGAAGTTGAAACTGCTCGGCATCGACGCGGGCGACGGGACCGTGGTTAAGCCGACCGATGCGACCGTCCGCGAGGGTACGTACAAGCCACTTTCTCGGCCTTTGTACATTTATGTGAAGAAGTCGTCACTCGCGCGTAAGGAAATGCGGTCGTACCTGGAATACTACCTCGCCAACGTGAGCAAATTGGCGAAAGAAGCGGGCTACGTGCCGCTGCCAGACGACATTTTGGCCAAGAGTAAGCAAACGCTTGAAGATGCCCTGAAAGCCGTGCCGGAACAGGGATCGTAACACGCCGTGCGAAGTTTCACCACGACGACACGACGGACACCACGATAAGAATGAACAGGATAACAGGATCGGCCGGATGAACAGGATCAAGCCCTTCTTGAACGAACTGAAAAACACCTTTCTGAATTTCACTTTTCGACAACTTACCTCGTATTTGATTTCATCCTATCAACCCCGCCGATCTTGTCATCCTATCCCTGCTTTGTTCGTCCGTCGTGCCCGTTGTGTCGTCGTGGTGAATAGAACCTAGTGCTTTGTCAGTATTCGATGTTTGGGTTCGACTCGATACAACCCAAACACTGCAAAGGGTTTGTGTCGAGTCGAACCTAAACTCATAAAGTTGTCAAAGCACTAGTGCAGTCGTTGCAGGCACTTCGCGGGAATTGAAAGAACTAGCCATGAATGCAGAATCTTCCGCTGCCGAGGTGGTCGGGCTTCGGGCAGTGCCTTGGGATGGAGCGGGGCACGGGGGCGTTCGTCGCAAAGTGGTCGAAGGGCTTGTGCAGGCTGGGCTGTTTGGCTGTGCCCTGCTTTCGATTTTCACGACGGTGGGGATCGTGTTGGTCTTGGCGGTCGAGGCGTTTGAGTTCTTTCGTGAAGTGCCACTTTTCGATTTTCTGACAGGCACGGAATGGGCGCCGAAGTTGGCGGGTAAGTTTGGCGTTCTTCCACTGGTGAGCGGCACGCTCATGGTAACGGCGGGGGCCGCCATGGTGGCGTTGCCGATTGGTCTTCTTACAGCGATCTACTTGAGTGAATACGCATCCTCCGAGGTGCGCGAGGTGGTGAAGCCCGTGCTCGAAGTATTGGCGGGTGTCCCCTCGGTGGTTTTTGGTTATCTGGCGGTCGTAACGGTTTCCCCCTGGATTCGCACGTTCTTTCCCTCGGCCGGCGTGTTTAACGTGGCGAGCGCGAGCATCGTCGTGGGGGTCATGATCTTGCCGATGATCGTTTCGCTGAGCGAAGACGTGCTGCGTTCGGTGCCTCGATCGCTTCGCGAGGCCGCCTACGCCCTGGGAGCGACGAAGTTCGATGTCACGGTGAAAGTCGTCGTTCCGGCGGCCATCTCGGGCATTGTGGCGTCGTTTTTGCTCGCACTCTCGCGTGCGATCGGCGAAACGATGGCCGTGGCACTTGCGGCCGGCAACTCGCCGAACATGACGCTCAACCCGCTGGAAGCGGCGCAAACCATGACGGGCTACATCGTTCAGGTAAGCCAGGGAGACACCCCGGCCGGTTCGCTCGAATATCGCACGATCTTTGCTGTGGGGCTTGCCTTGTTCGTTAGCACGATGTTCATCAACATATTGGCGCAATGGTTCGTGGCCCGCGTTCGCATGAAATACGATTGATCCTCGCTCCCCGGCCCAAATTCAATCAACCTACGAAACGGCACATGGCCCACGTTGAACCACAAACACGACATCGTCGGCGAGCCCTATTATCGCAAACGTTCGCGTTGCTTTGTTTGGCTGCCACGGCGCTGTGCGTGTTGATTCTGATCGTGCTGCTGTTGGAAGTGCTTTGGCAAGGGCTACCGCGGTTGAACCCGCGATTTCTTATGGGGTCGATGTCTCGCTTTCCGGAGAAGGCGGGGATTTTGCCCTCGCTGGTGAGTAGTTTATGGCTGATCGGGCTGACTACGCTATTCTCGGTGCCGATTGGCGTCGGTTCGGCGTTGTACTTGGAAGAATACGCGGGCCCCAGTCGTTGGCGGCACCTTGTGCAATTGAACATTGCGAATCTCGCCGGTGTGCCTTCGATTGTCTACGGTATTTTGGGCTTGGGCCTCTTTGTGCGTACGTTTGCCTTGCAGCGAAGCATTTTGGCCGGCGCATTAACCTTATCCTTGGTGGTCTTGCCGATCGTGATTCTCGCCGCCCAAGAGGCGTTGCGGGCAGTGCCCGATTCGATACGTCGGGCATCGTATGCCCTGGGGGCCACGCGGTGGCAAACCGTTTGGTACCAAGTGTTGCCGGCAGCCACCCCGGGCATTATGACGGGCGTCATTCTGGCGATCAGCCGGGCGTTGGGCGAAGCCGCGCCGTTGGTGGCCTTGGGCGCCGCCACGTTCATCACGTTTGTACCTGTTTCTCCGCTCGATGAGTTCAGTGCCCTGCCGGTCGTTATCTTCGATTGGTCAAGCCGCCCCCAGACGGATTTCCATCAGGTCGCGGCCGCGGGCATCGTTGTATTGCTCACGGTCCTGATCCTGCTCAATGCAACGGCTGTTTACGTTCGATACCACTATGGAAAGCGAATTCGTTGGTAAGAGCGAGGGAACCTACGCCAGCGGCTAGGAGGCTCGCATGGGCGAGGCCCGAACCGTTACAATGGAACTATCTCACCACGTGGAATTGAGAGTTACCCTCATGACAGATATGGTGACCCAGCGCATGACCTTGCCCGTTCGGCCACACATTGTCCCACGAGATCGTCCTGTCCGGTCGCCCGACGAACTGGCGGGGCATCCGGCGAAGATATCGGTCAGCCACTTGAATTTTTTCTATGGCGAGAAGCGGGCGCTGGCGGATGTTTCGCTGGAGATTCCCCAACATTGCGTGACGGCGCTCATTGGACCCTCGGGGTGCGGCAAGAGCACCTTCCTCCGGTGCCTCAACCGCATGAATGATATGATCGAGGACACGCGAGTTGAAGGCGACGTGCTGCTCGACGGCAACGATATCCTTGGCCCCCGGGTCGATGTCGTGGAGCTTCGCAAGCGGGTTGGCATGGTGTTTCAGAAGTCGAACCCGTTTCCGAAGTCGGTTTTTGAAAACGTGGCCTACGGCCCGCGCGTGGCCGGCATTCGGCAAAAAGCGGTGCTGTTTGAAATCGTCGAAAAATCGCTAACCCGCGCCGCACTGTGGGATGAAGTCAAAGATCGGCTCGATGACTCGGCCTTGCAACTTTCGGGCGGTCAGCAGCAGCGGCTCTGCATCGCGCGTGCTTTGGCCACGAACCCCGACGTACTGCTGATGGACGAACCCGCCTCGGCGCTCGACCCGGCTTCCACCTCGCGCATCGAAGACCTGATCTTCGAACTGCGCGACCGCTACACGATCGTCATCGTGACGCACAACATGCAGCAGGCCGCCCGCGTTTCCGATCGCACCGCCTTCTTCTACCAAGGCGAACTGATCGAGGCGGGTTCCACCAACGAACTATTCACCAACCCCACTCGGAAACAAACGGAAGATTACATTACCGGCCGGTTTGGTTAGGCGTTGCATCTGCTCGACGTGAGTATGAACCACGGAATCACGGAGACACGGAGTGAGCGGATTGGTCATTACAAATTCGTCATCGGTCATTCGTCATTTGTCATTTCCGAGAAATACAATTTGAAATGGCCAGTTTACAATGACAAGTCTGCCTTGTGGTTAGCCTACATGGTGGTTTCAGAATCGATTTCCTTTTCATTTTATTTTCAGTATTATGTCGAAACACTTGGAGCGAGACCTGGAGGCGTTGGAACGCGAGATTCTCGATCAGTCCTCGCGGGTTGAAGAGATGATCGCCAAGGCTTGCCAGGCCTTGCTGGAGCGCCGTGGCGATATCGCTGCCGAGGTGGCGGCCAACGAGTTGCAGATCAACGTCCGCGAAGTAAAGATCGAAGAGGAGTGCCTTAAGATTTTGGCGCTCCATCAGCCCGTGGCGGTCGATCTGCGCCGCACGGCCACGGTGCTGAAGATCAATACCGAGTTGGAGCGGATCGCGGACCTGGCCGTCAACATCGCCGAGCGGACGATTTCGCTCGCCGAGTTTCCCGAGTTCGAGATCCCCGATAAGCTTGAACGGATGTTCAATCGGGCATCGGAGATGGTCCGCGAGTCGCTTGATGCGTTCGTGGATCAGAACGTGGACGCGGCCCGCGATGTTTGCCGCCGCGACGACGAGGTCGACGAATACAATCGTCGCGTCATCGACGACTTGCTTGAAGTCATGCGATCGCGCCCCGAGTTGGTGGAGGCGGCGGTCCATTTCTTCTCGGTGTGCCGGCACGTCGAGCGAATTGGCGATTGCGCAACCAACATTGCCGAGGACGTTATCTACCTCGTCGAAGGCGAAATCGCCCGGCACCACTTCGAGAACGCACATTACGAAGCACATTAACCGCCTTCGGTTGCACCATTACCTCTACATCAAGCATATGGGAAAAGGCCAAATCCTTATCGTCGAAGACGACCGGTCGCTCGCCGAAGTGTTGGAATACAACCTCCGCCGCGACGGCTACGACACGCTCATGGCCAACGACGGCCAAGACGGTTTGCGAAAAGCCCGGGCCCATGGCCCCGATCTTATCGTGCTCGATCTCATGCTTCCGCTTGTGGATGGTCTGGAGATCTGCCGCCGCTTGCGGGGCGATCCCGTTACGCGCAATATCCTCGTCCTGATGCTCACCGCCAAGGCCGAGGAAACCGACGAAGTGGTTGGCTTCTCCGTCGGCACCGATGACTACGTCGCCAAACCGTTCAGTGTGAAAGTGCTGCTCGAACGCATTCGAGCGCTCCTGCGACGCCGCGAGGGGCACGCCAACGACGATGGCATTGTGGTCAGCCAGGGCATCCTGATTGATCGCGAGCGCCATCGGGTAACGATCAACGATCAGCCGCTCGACCTTACGCCCAGCGAATTTGGCCTGCTCGAAGCGCTCGTGCGTCAGCCGGGTCGTGTCTTCTCGCGTTCCGAACTCATCGATGCCGCGCTCGGCGGCGATTCGCTCGTGCTCGAACGCACGATCGACGTTCACATCCGATCGCTACGCAAGAAGATGGGCGCGCACGCCGCACTTGTGGAAACGGTGCGTGGCATCGGCTACCGCCTGCGCGACCCTGCCGCGGCGGTCATGGAATCGATTTCTGTAAACGCCTGAGAACCGAGGCGTTTGACGGGGCTGGTTTGTGGGGTCAGCCGCCGAGGCGTACCGCCAGTTGGTCGAGTTGCCCCTTCAGGTTCGCAAGCAACGTGTGCGGGCTTGCGCCGCGGGCCAGTTCGGCATAGAAGCCTGGGGCGCTGCCGCCGGCACGCATCGTTGTCAGGATGTCGGCCGTTTGTTGCAGTTGGCCGAGCCGAGTATGGACTTCCTGCAATTTGCCGGTGGCGTAGCGGCTGTTGCGCCACAGCCGGGCAACCACCCACACCAGGCCAAATATCAGCGATCCTTGCCCGCCGAGCGTCAGGCCAATCGCGAGGTTCCAGTGGATCATCTGCTGCTCGCACAGCGACCAGCCCATGAGGCCGATGCCGCCAGCTAGCGCGAGCGAACCAACCGACACGATCAGCCAGGAGAAGACTTGCCTTTTCTCGGTCCGTTTGCCTTGTAGCAATTCTCTTACGGAAGCGGGGGCGGCCTCCGAGTTCATCATCGGTCGTGGCACGTGGTGCTCTTGCTCGCCGAACAGAGGATGCGGTGGGTCGAATCGGTGACTTTCATTCACCGCGCCAGGCAATCGCCGAGGTGCCGCGGCCAGCGGGCGGTTCAGTTCGCGAGCCAACTTGCGAACCTGGTTGCGATGAGACCAGTCGTCGCGCGGCAATGGCAACCGTTTCGAGGCGGCCGCGCTTGCCGTGGCACCCTGTTCATCGAGCGCAATGCCTTCATCGCAGATGTGTGCCCGGGGCGCCGTCTTACTGCCGAGCAAGGGTTGCTGGCAGCGCGAGCAAACGATGCGACCCGTCACCGAGTGGGCCACGCCCGGAGTTTCCTGCTGGCAAGTGCTACACCACATACAAAGCAACCCATCGAGTGCGAATGTTGCATCCATCGAAGCGCTAGCAATGCCTTCACACAACCGCGGCTACGCAAGGGCACGCTCGCAACCTGTATCGACGTTACGCCGTGATAAACTGCAACGATTCGGCAAAGATTGCGGGCAAAGGTGCCCAGCCGTAACGGCCGGGCTATATGTATGGATAGATAGCCGAGCCGTTTCGGCTCGGCGAGCGTTACGGCAGTCGTGGCGGATTGGCGTCGTTTTGTTCGTACCACTCGGTGCGAAGCCAAGCGACCAGAATCGCCAAGTCTTCGACGCTCAGTTGGTTGGCCGGGTCGCCCGGATGGGGCGCGAAGGCAGGCATGTGGTCGTTCTTTTCGCCGTAGAATCGTTCGTCGGCGGGGTTGCTTAGGAACGCCGTGAGCCACTCGCGCGATGCGTACCCGGTCAGGTCCGGAGCGGAGCCGAGTTCACCCTGATCGCCGACCTTGTGGCAATCGACACAGGCGAAGACATCGAGCATGGCCATGCGACCAGCCTTGGCTCGCTTTTCGATATCGAGGACGCGTCCGAGCGGCAGGCCGCTATCGACGGCGAGCGCAAGCGCGATATCGTCCATCGCTTGTTTGTAATTGGCAAGTTCTTCGCCTTTCCGTTCCTTCAATTGTTCGCCGATCGTGGTCTTTACGAAATCCACCATCTCGCCTTCGCCGAAAGCAGTGTTGCCGAAATAGTGTGCCGAGGCAACTTGCTCGGCGTCCAAAATGCCTCGAACCCATGCAACACTACCGAATCGCCAGAGGTTGGCGGCAGTTGGCTTTTCCGCTGCAATGGCTTGCGCAAGATCGCCCGACACCGTACCTTGTGGCGGAGTGTGGCTGTGACAAGCGGCGCAGTGTTGGCGGAAAAGCCGCGGGCCTTGGAGCTTCGGATCGCTTTGCAACAGCGTGAGCGCGCCCGTGGGGGGGATGCCACCGGGCGAACCGGCAAGTTCGACGGCCCGCTCGGCCTCCCGGTCGGCATCGGCGACCGCAGCCAGATAGTGTTGCGATTCGGCGGTCGTACCGTTGTGATCCTCTCGCCAAGCAAGCACGGTCAGGATGCCCGCGCCGAAGAGCAGTGCGCACGTCCACACGACATTGAACCGGTGCCCCAACCGCCAACGCCCCACAAACGGCATCGCGAACAGCGAGAGCATCACCAAGCCGGGCACGATGATTGCACCCACGATCGGCGGAAATACTTCCAAATACTTGAGTGATTGAAAGAGAAAGAGGAAGTAGATTTCTGGCCGGGCGGCCGAGTAGGCTTCCGCCGGGTTGGCCGGCGCGCCCAACTCAGCGCCAAGTTGGCTGGCAAGCGGCAAATGGGGGTCGGCCGCCGGGTAGTTCCGCAGCACCAACACGAGAACGACCATCGCGACGGCTAGGCAGGCTACCGCGTCGCGAAACACTTGCTCGGGCCAGAACGTGGTATCGGGCGCGCGTTTGGGTTCGCGCGCGGTGAGGCCGTGGCGGCGGAATAGAGCCAGATGCAACCCCATGAATACCGCCAGCAACGAGGGTAACACGCCGGCGTGCAGAGCGAAGAATCGCGTGAGCGTATGGTGGCCGTAGTTTTCGCCGCCGAGGACCAGCTTCTGAAGCGACTCGCCCACGATCGGCACCAGTGCGATCATGTTCGTTGCGACCCGGGTGGCCCAATAACCCTTCTGATCCCACGGCAACAAGTAACCGGTCAGCGCAAGCCCGAGCACGATTTGCATCAGCACGAGGCCGAGCCAAAAATTGATTTCGCGCGGAGCGCGGTACGCGCCATCGATCACCACTTGTACGAAGTGGATCGCCATCAGCACGACCATCGTATGTGCCGTGATGTGATGCGCGCCGCGAAGCAGCCAACCCGCTGCCATTTGATGCTGAATGTAGTAGACGCTTTCCCACGCGGTATGAGTGCTGGGGCTGTAGGCGGCCCACAGCACGAAGCCCGTAACGACTTGCACGAAGAAGCAAAACGCGAGCGTGCTTCCCCACACGTAACGCCACCGCGCGCCGCCCGGCACATGCTCGTACAGGGCATCCTGTACGAACGCCCGGTATCCCGTACGATGATCGAGCCAATCGCGGAACGCTTTCATCCGACGGGCTTCCTTTCCGCGATGCCGGCCTGGAAGTTCTGGAAAGCGACGGAAACGGCTGCCTCAACGCCCGCACCTTCGATCTTCACCACGAGCGAATCAAGCCCGCGCAAGCTGGGCCCGAAGTCTTTCGTGCCATCGGCATGAAAGGCGCTCTTGTGGCACGGGCATTCGAATCGTTGCTGGTCGTGGTTGAATTCGACGAAACACCCCAAGTGAGGGCATACGGCATGGAACGCCACGACTTGGGGCTTCTCTTTTCCACCGCCTTTATCGGTGCGTTGCAAGAAGATCATGCCGATCCGCTGATTCGGCATGCGAGTCCAGGCGTCGGCCGAATCGGCGATGACCGGAAACGCGCGGGGCGCACCGCCAGCCTCTAGCGCTGAGAGAGGGCAGATGCGAACAAATCGGGGGCCAACAGCGCCTTGGCCGCCCGCCACGCCACCGGCGTTCGGGCCATTGGCTTTGCCGCGTCGCCACGGGTTGGTGGCCACGCCCCACCCCGCCGCGAACGGAAAAACGGCCGCCAACCCACCACAAACGGCCGCCCCAAGACGAACCAAGAACGATCTTCGTTCGGCTCCAGCAGGTTTCGTCGACGTGTTATCGCCCATGCCGATATGGTAGTTGGTCGAGGGTCGAGGGTCGAGGGCCAGAGGTGGGTTAGGTGTTTAGCCGCGACGCGAAGCGGAGTGCGGGGCGAAGCCAAGAGCCAGAACCCTGTGGTCCGGCTCTTGACTCTTGACACTAAGCCTTGACTCCTCCCCCTCCCATCGCTTTGCACATCGCGTGTAGCACGGCTGGCTCGGCTTCGCATAGGGGGCCGGGGAATCGCACGCCCGAGGCCGCTTTGTGGCCGCCGCCTCCGAATACCGCGGCAACGGCATTGACATCCAAGTTCGTACGGCTCCGCAAACTTACTTTCGTTTCCGCCGGCGAAAGCTCCAAGAACAACAGTGCGGCCTCGGTGCCGGCAACGCCAAGCAAGCGGTTGATGACGTCCTCGGTATCGGTCGGCTCGGCACCTACCGCCCGCAAGTCGTTTTGCGTAATGGCCGTCGAAAGGAGCCGGCCGCCCATGTGCGATTTTACGTTCGAAAGAATGCGGCCCTGAAGCAGCAACCGGGCCAAACTGTTCTGTTCGTACAGTTGCGCGAAGATGGCCTGCGGGCGCGCGCCAGCCACCACGAGCCGGGCGGCCGCCGCGAACGTGGCCTCGCTGACCGACGAAAACCGAAACCACCCCGTATCGGTGCCGATGGCCGAAAATAGGGGGATGGCCATTGCCTGTGTCAGCGGGACGCCGAGCGCATCGAGTGCTTGCAGGATGAGCCGTCCGGTCGATTCGGCCGACGTATCCTTGAAAACCGTCGCGCCCAAGTCATCTTGGCTTACGTGGTGATCGATGTTGATCTTGCGGGCAGCGGTCGTTCGGACCACGTCGGCCATCGGGCCAAGTTGCGGCCACGCGCCCGTATCAACCACGGCCAGCACATCGCACGCCAAGTCGTTGGCGGTAACGTCTTGGCCAAGGACCAGCACCTCGTGGCTCGGGTCGATAAACCCAATGTGCGGCGGGACCGGGTCGCCGTTCACGATCCGCGCGTGCTTTCCCAGCGAACGCAACGCCAGTGCCAAGCCTAGCTCGCTGCCAATCGCATCGCAATCGGCCCGCATGTGGCTCGTGATCACAAACGACCGCGCCTCCGCCACAAGCTTCACAAAAGGTTGCCAATCTATCGTCATCAGAAATATAGCCCAGCCGTTTCGGCCGGGCGACCTACGTTTCAACCACGGATCATGAAGTGAATCGCTTTGGCGAATTTACCACGACGACACGACGAACACGACGTGAACAATACCATGCACACACGATTAACAGAATGGACCGGATGAAAATAATGTTTTGGGCAACTCATTCTTGACAGCATCGAGAAAAACCCCCTGGTCCATTCTCTGCGCAGTGATCGGTAGTAACAGAGAAGGAACAAACTACTTCGCTCTATTCTGTCTTATTCTGTCTTATCCTGTGAGACCAGTTAATCCAGTCAAAATGGTTTTCATCGTGGTCGTGGTAGAGTCGAATTGTTAATTTGCATTGTGATAGCCGCCGAGCCGAGACGGTTCGGCTATCTGTTGTGTGCCGCACGCTTGGTTTGCTCGATGTCGCGTTGCAGTTGTTCGATGAGCGCGGCGGGTGAGTCGAAAGGACGAATGTCTCGCACACGGGCCAGAAAGTCAACCTCCAACGTTTGGCCATAGAGCGAATCGTGGTAGTCGATCAGGTGAACTTCGACTCGGTCCGTTGTGTCGTTAAATGTTGGGCTCGGGCCGAGGTTGATGGCGGCCGCGCGGCTTTGGCCATTCACCCAGGCCAAACCGGCATAGACCCCATGAGCGGGGAGAATGGTATCGACGCCGCTTAGGTTGGCCGTGGGGAAGCCAATGGTGGTCCCGCGGCCTGCGCCGTGCGAGACCAAGCCGCGAATGCGATACGGGGCCGCGAGCAGCCGGCGGGCTTGTTCGACGTCGCCCGTGCGAATCCGCTCGCGCACCCGAGAGCTGGAAACGATCGCACCATCGACCACAACCGGCTCGACGACATCGAGCGAGATGCCAGCCCCGCGTGCCAGCTCGGCCAGCCGTTCGACGTTTCCTTCTCGATTGTGGCCAAAGGAAAAGTTCGGGCCTTCCACGAGCGCCTTGGCGGCCAGTTGGCCTCGCACCATGCGGTCAAAAAACTCGACGGCCGAGAGGGCCAGCAACGCTTTATCGGTCGGGTACGCGACGACCCAATCGACCCCCAACGCGGCGAGCAACTCGGCCTTGCGTTCGGTCCACGTGAGCGGCGGCGGGCACTGCGCCGGGCGGAGCAGCCGCACCGGATGCGGGTCGAACG
>JADZFK010000170.1 GCA_020849945.1 Pirellulales bacterium
ATCCATCTATCCATCTATCTGTCCCTTCCCCTGCCCCCTGCTCCCTTCATCCTCCCCCCATGCGTTGCCCGATTTGCCAAACCGAGTTCGCCCCGACCGCATCGGCGGCCCGGCCATTTTGCGGCGAGCGATGCCGGACGATCGACCTGGGGCGTTGGCTGGGCGAGTGTTACGCCGTGCCGTTGCCGCCCGATCCGGAAGCCGAGGAGTATCCGCTTGGGGAAGTGGGCGAAAGTGAAGAACCGGAGTTGTAACAGGGCAGGGCCGATCATTTATTCAAATTAGGCGAGTGTATTGGAAACCAGCCCGAAGCGTCATCGAGGGAAAAAGCACACATTCCCCCGCTGACGCTTCGGGTTCGTGAGTCCTCGCTGTCCCGAACATGAATAACGGATCGGCCTTGTAACAGGGGCAGAGGGTGGCATTACGGCGAAGGTTGTTTATAATCGGGCCAATTGCTGGGCCGATGGTCGGGCCTGGAGCGAGACCTTTTCACAAGATTAACTAGGAACTTCACCACGGAGGAACTTTGCCACGGAGGCGCGGAGGAATGAGATTTGTCATTGCAAATTAGCCATTTGACATTTGGTCATATCAGAAAATGACCCATGGCCTATGACGAATTTGCAGTGACCAATCCTTCTCCGTGCCCCCGTGCTTCTGTGCCTTTGTGGTAAGCAATCCGGTTCAACTCCGCTGGAATCTCATGGCAGATCAACCTACAAAAATTCGGGAAGTTGCTTGGAGTGAACTGTTTCAGTGGCTCATCTTACTGCGTGGCGTGCGAATTGCGTTGATGGCGCGCGTGCTTGTGTTGGGGGCTGTCGGGTTATTGGTGACGATGCTTGGCTGGTGGGCCATTCTCGGCGTGTTTTCGCGCAGTTCCGACCCGATCATTCACACGTGGTCGGGCGCGAACGGATATGCCGTGTGGCAAAGCGCCGAGCAGAACGGGGCGGAAGCCTCGTGGGTCAACACGGCGGCCCGCAGTGCCGATGACATTTTTGGCTCCGCCGCCAATTCCTCGCTGATCCGCGCGCCGCTGACGATCTGGCTGTTTTTCACCAGGCCTTTCATCCAGTTATTTCACCCCGATTTAACCATCACGGGCTTCGTTTTCCTTCTGGTGTGCATTGCGTGGGAACTGGTGGTGTGGGGGCTGTTTGGCGGCGCGATCGCGCGGATCGCCGCGCTCAAGTTCACACGCGATGAAGCCCCCGGCCCAATGGCTGCCGTGCTGCACGCGGTCGGCAAGCTGCCTTCTTACGCCATGCCGCCGTTCATTGCGCTACTGGGGACGGCCGTCTTTTCGCTGCAACTGGTCGTGCTGGGTTTTGTGATGCGGCTCGGGGTGTTGGCCTTTCTGGCGGCGATTGTGTGGCCGTTCGTCATTTTGCTCGGCCTGATGATGGCCGTGCTGCTGTTCGGCGCGCTTGTGGGTTGGCCACTGATGTGGGCTACCGTCGGCGTCGAAGGGACCGACGCTTTCGACGCGCTCAGCCGCAGCTATGCGTACACGTACCATCGGCCCTGGCGGCTGCTGTGGTACGTGGCGTTCGCCGGTTTCCTGGCGGTGGCGAGCATGTTTGTGGTGAAGGTGTTCGCGTCGTCGGCCGTGGCGTTGGGCAACTGGTCGATTTCATGGGGGCTCGATGAATCGACATATCGCCGCGTCGTATCGCCGCGGAAGGAAAGCGAGCTTGCCTCGCCGGAAGTGCCGAAGATTCGCGTTGGGGCTGCCGAGGGGAAGGCCGCGGACGGGGCCAAGGCCGACGCCGACGAGGCCGCGTCGGACGGACCTAGCGGGCTGGAAACGGCCACAAGAACCGTTATTGGGTTCTGGAAGTCGGTCGTTGCGCTCGTGGTGGCCGGTTATCAGGCTGGCTATTTTTGGGTATCGGCGGTCGGCATCTACCTGCTCCTGCGGCGCGATATCGACGGGGTGCAGATGAGCGAAGTGTACATCGACGAGGCCGAGGAGTTCGGCCTGCCCGCCCTGGCTGCCGACCCGGCGACGGGCGTCCCCGAAGTCGCCCCCAACACCCCCGCCGTGCCCGGCGATTCGGGCGGGTGAGGAGCACGGCGAACCGGCGGCACGCGCTCCGCGTAACTCGCGATGGCGCGCGCTCCGCTGCGCCGAGCCTCCGCGTCGCGGCTAAACGCGTTTCCCAGCGATTGCCCCTTGCAACTCACAACTTGCAACTAAATCGCGCCTTTGCCGCGGTAGCCGTCGCTGATTTGGATCGCATGCTCCATCGGCACGACGAAGATTTTTCCGTCGCCGATGTGCCCCTCGGCCCCCGTGCGGGCAACCTCTTCGAGACACTCGATCGTGCGATCGACAAAATCGTCGTTCACGGCAATTTCGAGCGTAATCTTGCGTAACAGGTTGGCTTTGTACTCGTGCCCGCGATACGTTTCGAGCTGCCCGCGCTGGCGGGCATACCCCATCGAATCGCACACGGTCATCCGCGTCACATCCAGGCGAGCCAGCGCTTGCTGCACGGCATCGAGCTTGGTGGGCTGAATGACGGCGATGATCATTTTCATGGCACTGCAACGCGACTTAGCGCATCTTCCAAGCCGAACGTTTCAACGTAACCTCGCAGTGCATCTTTGAGGTCTTCGATCGCTTCGTGTTCGGTTTCGCCTTCGCCGTAAGCGGGAATGTCTGGGAGGCGAGCAGTGAAACCGCCCTGTTCAGGATCAGGGATCAATTCGATGGTGAGAAACATAGCATTCCTCCTCATCCACCATTGTACCACAACCACCGCTATCGGCTCACTCGCCACTCGGGTCCGATTTTTGGAAAAACCCCTGTCACGACTTGGTCACCGCCAGCAGGAAGCTTGGCTTCAGGGGTTCGAAGGAGAGGCGGTCGAGTTGGTCGGTGCCGCGGGCGAGGTTGATCATCCAGAGGTTAGGAGCGGTCGAGGGCGAGCGGAGTGCGTTGCGAAGTTCCATCAGGTGGTCGACGCTTGTGGTGTTGACGACCAGACGGCCGCCGGGGCGGAGGCGGTCGAACGCGGCTTGCGAAACGCGGGTGACTTCGCGGCCGGCACCGGCGACGAAAACGCAGTCGGGGTCGGGCAGTTCCTCGAAGATTTCCGGCGCGCGGCCGAGCACCGCGTTGACGTTGGCCACGTTGAATCGCTCGGCATTGTGCTGGATCAGGCCGTGCTCCTCGGCATCCATTTCGATGGCAAACACCTGGCCCTCGGACGCCATTTGAGCGGCTTCGATGCTGACCGAGCCGCTTCCGGCGCCGATATCCCACACGATGCTCGACGGAGCGATATCCATCTGCGCAAGCGCGATCGAGCGGACCTCGGCGGGCGTGACGAGGCCGAGCTTCGGCTTCGATTGCAGGAACGCCTCATCGGGGTTGCCGAAGAGCCGGCGGCCCACGGCCTCGCGCGGGCGATCGGGCGCGTTCGGGTCGCGCACGAGCACCATGACATTGAGCGGATCGAATTTCTTCTTGGCGATTTCGGCCAGCGTGCCGCGGGTAACTCGTTCATCGCGGGCGCCGAGGTTTTCGCACACGTAGGCGGTGAAGTAATCGATGTGCCGCTCGACGAGTGCCCGGGCCACTTCGGCCGGTCCACAGTGGTCGGTTGTGAACAGGCCGACTTTTTGCGCGGTGCGAATTCTTTCGAGCACGGCATCGAGCGGGTGCTTGGCCAGGTCGGTGAGATACGCTTCTTCCCACGTTTCCATCACACGGGCGAAAGCGAGCTGCATACTGGAAACGTGCGGCACGACGACGAACCGTTCTTTGCCGAGCTTCTCGCACACGTAGCGGGCGAGGCCGTAGAACATCGGGTCGCCGTACACGAGCAGTACCACGCGGCGATCTCCAGAGCGTTCGATCGTGGCGACGAGTTCCCGCAGATCGCTGCCGATAACATGCCGCGAGGCTTTGGAGGCTGACGCGAGCGCGAGCGTTCGCTCGGTGCCGAGCAGAACCTCGGCCTCGTCGATGTGTTTGCGCACGGCGAGCGGTAGGGCTTCGAGGCCGTCATCGCCGATGCCAATAACGTGGATGGGAGTGGGCAACGGATTGAGGATGCGGGATCGTGGGGGCTGGGGACGTGTGCAATATAATCACAATATAGCAGTTGTCGCAACGTTTGCGCAGCCCCAGGTTAGCGTCGGCGGCAACGCCGAATACACCGCCTGCAACCGTGGGCAGCAACCAAGCTCTGCCGCACGTTCGTTTGTACAAGATGTTGATGTTGCTGGTAGTTATTCGGCGTTGCCGCCGACGCTAACCGGGGATGAAAAGGTTTTACTCGGCCACGTAGCAGCGTAGTGTTTGGGGATCGAGCAGCACGGGTTCGGGGCCGAGCGGGGGGCCGTCGGCATCGGGGTAGATGTCGTCGGGCGATTCGGCGGCGGTGTCGATGAACAACCGCCACGGAAGGTTAGTTGTGTTGCGTGGTTGGATGAACTCGTGGGGTTGCGGGCCACAGTGAAGCATGATGAGGATCGCCCGGGCGGCTGGGTCGCTCACGCCGCTGGTGCCCAGCACGCACGTCAGGCTGGAGCCGACGACGCTCCAATCGACCGCGGTGCCGTTGGGGTTGAACCAACTGACATCGGGGAGTTGGTCGGGCTTGCTTGCCGTGCCGGTGAGGAACGCGCCGCGGCGGACGTTCGGTTGCCGTCGGCGGAAGGCGTTGAGCGCTTGGACGAACCGCAGCAGTTCGGTGTTGCGCTGGACGAGTCGCCAATCGAACCAACTGGTGGCGTTATCTTGGCAGTAGGCGTTGTTGTTTCCGCGCTGGGTGCGAAGGACTTCGTCGCCGGCGAGGATCATCGGCACGCCCTGGCTGAGCAGGAGCGTGGCGAGGAAATTTTTGGCCTGCCGATGGCGGAGCACCACAATACTCTTGCGGCGCGTGGGGCCTTCGACGCCATAGTTACGGCTATGGTTGCTGTTATCGCCGTCGAGGTTATCTTCTTTGTTCTCTTGGTTGTGCTTTCGCTCGTAACTCACGAGGTCGTTCAGCGTGAAGCCGTCGTGCGATGTGATGAAGTTGATGCTGTGGTACGGCCGTCGTCCGCTGGGTTGGTAGAGGTCGCTGGAGCCGGCCAATCGGGTGGCCATGGGGCCAGTCATGCCCCAATCGCCGCGCCAATAGCGGCGCATGTCGTCGCGGTAGTGGCCGTTCCACTCGGCCCAGCGTCGATTGGCGAACGACCCCACCTGGTACGCGCCGGCCGCGTCCCACGCTTCGGCGATGATCTTCGTATCGGCCAGCATGGGGTCTTCGGCAATCAGTTCAACAAGCGGCGGGTTCGGCACGATCTCGCCCTTCCGGTTGCGGCTCAAGATCGAAGCCAAGTCGAAGCGGAAGCCATCCACGTGATAGTTATGCACCCAATGGCGGAGACAATGGAAAATCATCTCGCGCATGATGGGGTGATTGCCGTTGACCGTGTTGCCACAACCGGTGAAATTCTTATACGTGCCGTCGTCGTTGAGCATGTAGTACACACGGTTTTCGAGGCCCTTGAACGAATAGGTTGGGCCCGTCTCGTTTCCTTCGGCCGTGTGGTTGAAGACGACATCGAGAATGACTTCGATGCCGGCGGCGTGCAGTTCGCGGACCATCTCCTTGAACTGCCGCACCTGGTCGCCGGGTTTGTCGCCCGACATGTATCCGCGATGCGGCGAGAAAAACGACACCGGATCGTAGCCCCAATAGTAGGTGCGGTTGGGCTTCGAGCCATCGGGCTCCTCGATCGGGAACTCGTTGATCGGCATGAGTTCGATGGCCGTCACGCCGAGCGATTGGAGGTACGGAATCTTCTCGACGATCCCCGCATAGGTGCCGGGCGAATTCACTTCGCTCGAGGGGCTGCGGGTGAACCCGCGGACGTGCATTTCGTAGATGATCGATTCGGAAAGCGGGCGGCGGAGGTGGCGGTCGCCGCGCCAATCGAACGATTCGTCGATGACCACGCACTTGGGCGGGTGGATGACGCCGTCTTCGGCAGGCAGGAACTTTCCGGCAAGCGCGCGGGCGTACGGGTCAATCAACCGGGCTTGCGCGTTGAAGCGGTGGCCGCGGGCCGGGTCAAAAGGTCCATCGGCCTGAAAGTGGTAAAGCTGGCCGGCTTTGACGCCTGGAACGAACAGGCTCCAGATATCGCCCCAGCGATCGTTTTGCGGGTTGAAATCGACCTGGCGGGTGGGCCGACGATCGGCAACATGATCGTACAACAGCACGCGCATGGCGGTGGCGCTCTTGCTGTACACGACAAACTGCACACCTCCTTCGCGCAACACCGCGCCGTAAGGCAACGGATAATTGAACTGCAGATGGGGCTGCGAGGGCTTACGAGAGGCCTTGGGCATAACAACGAACGCGTGGCGCGCAATAAAACTCGTGGCGGTGGAAAACATGGTGCTCCGGCTACAGGGGGCCAAAAAGTTCGGGACGCTTCGGATAGGAACGCGATGGAAAAGGCAATCGGCTATGCCGATTACGCACGCACGACCACGGCGGCAAACGTCCCAGCTTGCTTTGACCACGCGAAACGAACGGCCAAAACTGGCGATCCGCCACGCGCGGGCCGACGATCGGCGAGCCTCGCGCTCACAAGTGTCCTTAACTTCGACACACTGCCTGAGCACAATTCAATGAGAGATTATCCTACCGCAGAGTCTCGCCGGGCAGAATCCTCGTTTCAGGCGGCAATTTCGGGCCGTTCGAACGAGTCGCGCGAAAGTGCCTGCCCCGCGTGGCTTCGTTGGCGGTAGCCGTCGGCCAAGTGAGCCATGATTTCCAGCACCAACAGGTCGGCCCGAGTCATCACGTGGCGGGCGCTGCGGTTGCCGAGTGTGCCGATCACATCTTCCAGCACGCGCACATGCAGTTGCATGGTTCGCTGGGCCGAAACGTCGGCTTCGATCAGCAGATTGGCGAGGGTGGTCATTTCGTCGGCCAGGTTGCCGGCTCCCATGACGATGTGCGCTCGCAGCAGTTCGCGGTAGTGGGCCACCAGGCGTTCGGGCAGGTCGTCGGCCGAGGGCGGATTCGGCGAGGCCAGCCCGACCGAACCACGCGCGAATGGCACGCCGGCGTCGGCGCGCTTCGAGTCGGCTTCGGTGGTTGCACTCGCGTGGTTGGCGAGCGATTCGGAATCGCGAGGGCGCTCGGCCCCGCCGGCGCGTATGTTTTCAAGCTCGGTGATGAGCGCGCGCTGTTCGGCGAGTAGCCGATCGGCTTCCTGATGTTCGTGGGCAAGCCGCTGCTGTTCGAGTTGCACGAGCCGGCGATGCTCGCGGATGAGCTGGGCCCGCTCGATCGCGCGGGCAAAGGTCCACAAGAGCGAGCGGGTCGTGGTTTCGGCGACCGAGCAGTAGGCCTCGGCCCCCACTTCGTAGCACAAGGCCAACATCTGTGCCGAAGGGGCCGAGCCAAGAATAATCATCGGCTCGTCGTTGCCGCCGGCGCGCAGGCCCTCGACGAAGTCCAGCGCATCGAGTACGCCTGGTTCGTGGCTCACGAGCACGGCATCGAACACTTCATCGCGCAGGTGCGCCAGGGCGGCGGTTACGTGAACCGTTTCCACCAATTGCACATCGGCCGCGCAATCGGAACGAAATGCCTCGGCCAACCAGCCGCCCGTGCGATGAAGCGTTGTGACGTACAACACCTTCATCCGCGTCGGCATCTGCCCCCAAATTCTGGGAACAAGCCGCTTCATGGAAAGCTCGGAACTGACGTGCGGGCTGGGCATGTGAAGTTCAGGTCGGGAGAGTGCGGAGTACAGCGGGCGAACTATAGCAATGCTCGCACACGGCGTCAACGCCGTGGGGAGCTAGCTTCGCGGCCCGTTGGAATGTACTCCTCTCGCGGAGCGGTTGTGATTTATTGGAAAGTGGACAACGGGTTTCGGCACAAGTGGCAAAGAGAACCGGTTAAAACAGCGGCCTGGGGGCCGCCGCTAAATCGAAATAACATTTCATCACAACCTCGGAGCGAGAGGAGTACTTTGTTTTCTTGAAACAGGCCCACCACCGGCGATAGCGTATCCGCGCCGAGCGGCGTAGAATCGTGACGTTCTTTCGTTGACACCCCTTGCAAGCATGGCCATGCGAATTGCCTATTTCGACTGTGCGAGCGGCATCAGCGGTGATATGTCGCTTGGGGCTCTCGTCGATGCGGGGGCCGACTTGGCGGCGATCCAGGCTGGGATCGATTCGCTCGGTTTGCCCGGCTGTCGATTGGTAAAATCGGAAGTGAAGAAGCACGGTTTTCGCGCCACGCAAGTTACCGTGGAGCACGAGCCTGAACACAAGCATCGCCACTTGCACCACATTGTGGCGATGATTGAACGGAGCCGCCTTACCGCGCAACAGCAGGAGTTGGCGTGCCGAATCTTTCGCAAGTTGGCCGAGGCGGAGGCCAAGGTGCATGGGACCACGGTCGAGAAGGTACACTTCCATGAAGTGGGCGCGGTCGATTCGATTGCCGATATCGTGGGTGTGGCGATGGGGCTTGATCTGCTCGGGATCGAGCGTGTGTGCTGCTCGCCGATACCGACGGGGCGAGGATTTGTCGAGATCGCGCATGGGCGTTGTTCGATCCCCGCGCCGGCCACGGGCGAGCTGCTGCGTGGCGTCCCGATCGCGCCGCTCGACGTGGAAGGGGAACTGACGACGCCGACCGGAGCGGCGATCGTGGCCGCCTTGGCCGAGGAATTTGGCCCGCTGCCGGCGATAGTGGTCGAGCAGATCGGTTACGGCGCGGGGCAGAAGGATTTCCCCCTGGCCAATGTCCTGCGGTTGTTCATTGGTCAGGACGCCCGCGCTGTGCCCACTACGGCAGCAACTGGCATGCGTCGTGAAACAATCATGGTGTTGGAGACGAATCTTGATAATTCGACCGGCGAGGAGATTGGCCACGCAGTCGAGCGGTTGTGGGCGGCAGGCGCGCTGGATGTATCGCTCACCGCGATTCACATGAAGAAAGGTCGTCCGGGAGTCCTCCTGAGTGTGCAAGCACGGCCCGAGCAAGCCGAAGCGCTGATGCAAATGCTCTTCATGGAAGTGCCGACACTCGGCATCCGCCGGAGCACGGTGGAGCGCACAGTCTTGCCTCGTAGCGTGTGCGAAGTGAGCACAACGTGGGGAAACGTTTTAGGGAAGGTCGTGGAGTTACCAGGAGGCACGCGCCGCTTCGCGCCGGAGTATGAATCGTGCCGACAACTGGCCCGGCAACATGGGATTTCGTTGTCGGTCGTGATGGAGAGCGCGCGGTCGGCGTGGCACGACTCCGGCCGAGACGGCCGGGCCATATAAACGAGTCGGCCGAGACGAATGGGATAGGATCTATAGCCGAACCGTTTCGGCTCGGCGAATACCGCCGTTCAATCGTTACCCGGTGATCCCGGCGAGGGCGGCTGTTTCGTCGTAATTGCGGATGGCCGAGGTGGCACCGAGGCCCGTGACGCAGCAGGCGCCGGTGGCGGCGCCGAGCCTTCCGGCTTCGGCAGGCGCTAACCCTCGCAAGGCCCCGGCCAACACGCCGCCAAAAAAACAATCACCCGCGCCCGTGGTATCGACAACCGGCCCCGGCGGCGAGACGGGCGGAACTTCGAGGAACTCGCCCGGCGCGGGGCTGAGCAGCGCGCCCCGGGAGCCGAGCTTCACGCCGAGCCAGCCCCGAGCGCCCGCGTCGCGGTACGCGGTGATAATCGCACGGGGGTCGTGAAGGCCCGTTTGATGCGCGGCCTCCGATTCGCTAGGAATGTAGAAATCCAAGTGGGGCAGGATGCGGGCGAGCGGGTCCATCGAGCCGCCGCTGCCCGCTGCATCGAGCGCGGTGAGGCAGCCCGTTTTTCGGACGGCGGCCAGCACGTTGGGCAGGTCGTCTTGCAGGTTGGTCATGAGCGGGTAGTAGCCGATGAGCATGGCGCGGCTCTTGGCGAAGAGATCGATCTTGGCGAGGAGCGTGCTCTGATTGAGCTGCCGTGGGGCACCGACACAGTGGACGAACGTGCGTTCGCCGCTGGGATCGATAAGGACGGCGGTGGTGCTTGTAGCGCCGGTGGGATGCGTGAGGAGGGCCGTGGTATCGATGCCTTCCTCGGCATAGCGGTGGCGGATGACGTTGGCCCACTCGTCGTTGCCGACGTAAGTGAACGCGGCGACGCGCATGCCGAGCCGCGCCATGGCGATGCCCGAGTTCGAGACGATGCCGCCCGTGGTGAGCAGGAGCGGCTCGCTTTCGATGAGGCGGCCGCCGCCAATCGGTTCATTGAGCGGCACCGGTCGTGCGAGGACATCGACCACGCACGAACCCACGACGACGCAGTCGAATTGCTTGGGCATGGCGGTTGAGGGGCGAGGGGGGAAGGTCGAGGGTCTAGGGTCTAGTCCGCATTTCTCTCAATCAACACCACGGAGCCACGGAGCCACGGAGAAGAATTGGTCATTGCAAATTGGTCATTTGAAATTTGGTCATTTCTGAAATGGTCAATGACAAATGACCAATTAGCAATGACCAATTCTCGTCCGTGACCTCGGTGTGCTCCGTGGTGAGAAATCCGGGCTGGCGACGTGGTTACTTGGCGGAGTGAAGCTCTTTTTCGAGTTCGGCTTCGATGGCTTGGGTCACTTCCTTTGCATCGGGCTGCACCTTGGGGGCGAACCGATTGACGACCCGGCCATCGCGACCGATGAGAAACTTCTCGAAATTCCAAGTCACACGGCCGGCAAATTTGGGGTTGCTTTCCTTCGACGTGAGGAACTTGTAAAGCGGTGCGGCGTTCTCGCCGTTGACATCGACCTTGGCCAGGATGTCGAACTTCACACCGTAGTTCTTTTCACAGAACTGGGCGATCTCGGCGGAAGTGCCCGGTTCTTGTTTGCCAAATTGGTTGCAGGGTACTCCGACGATCGCGAGGCCTTGCTCGGCGTATTTCTCGTGGAGTGCTTCGAGAGGCTGATACTGCGGCGTATTGCCGCACTTGCTGGCGACGTTGACAAGCAGCACAACCTTGCCTTTGTACTTCTTCGCCAGGTCTACTTCCTTGCCATCGAGCGATTTCATTTTCACGGCCAACGGGCCGGCCGGTTGCGACGACTTGGCGGCATCGTTGGCCGCGGCGGTGGCTTTCATGACGAATACTCCCATCATTGCGAAGCATGCGAGACGGCACAACGACATGACGAAAACTCCTCGATTAACCAGTCACTTCTTTGGGGCCGACTTGTTTCCAAGGTTCGCGGTAGGCGCGAGCGAGGAGGGAGTTCGCTTGGTGGTCGCCGTCGATCCGTTCGGTTTCGGCGTTCCAGTGGATCGGTCGACCAACTTCCAGCGCGATGTTGGCCAACAAGGTGGCGGTGCTCGAACGGTGGCCGACCTCGAGCGGGCAGTTGGTGGCGGCGCGACTCTTGATACAATCTAAGAAGTTACGGGCGTGATCTTTGGTGGAACTGGAACCGGGCACTTCGAGCGATTTCCCGGCTTCTCGGACGGCGCGGCCATCGGCGTGGTTGCCCGCGCGATCAATCGGCGAGAGGGCGGGAAGCGATTTCGTGCGTACGCTTTCAGGAATTAGTTCGTAACCATTGTTGCCGAACCCGAGGGTGCCTTCCGTGCCGTGGAAGGCAAGTTCCCAGTTGCGACGAACGCCGCGGGTGGCGTTCGCATTGTGCTGCGAGAAGGTGACGAGCGAGGGCCCATCGTACTGCCAGACGACTTCCAGGGTGTCTGGGATTTCGCGGTTATCGTTCACGGCGTACTTGCCGCCGATGGCGAAGACCGATTTCGGAGCATCTTGTTGGAGAGCCCATTGCACGACATCGAGGTAGTGGGTGCCTTGATTTGTGAGCTGCCCGCCCGAATAATCGCGGAACCAGCGGAACTTGTAGAGGCAACGATTCGGGTTGTACGGCACCTTGGGTGCCGGGCCGAGCCACAGGTCCCAATCCAAATCGGCGGGCGGATCGCAATCGGGCGGGTTGCCGATGCCCATCGGAGTTTCGTTGGTGAAGTGGAAGGAGTGGACCGTGGTGACTCGGCCGATTTCCCCCTTCTGAATTCGCTCGACCGCCTCGCGGATCACCCGGGAAGAGCGGCGATGCAAGCCGACCTGCGAGACGCGACTTGTTTCCTTGGCAACACGAACCATCTCGCGGCCTTCGGCAATCGTCAGGCTGAGCGGCTTTTCGACGTAGACATCCTTGCCGGCTCGGCACGCTTCGACACATTGCAGCGCGTGCCAATGATCGGGCGTGGCGATGATGACGGCATCGATATCTTGTTGATCGAGCAGCTTGCGGTAATCGCGGTAAAGCGCGGGCTTGCCGCCGACCTTTTGTTGCGCGGCCAGCAGATACGGCTCGTACACATCGCACAGGGCCACAACCTGGGCATCTTTATGGGGGAGGAAGGCATCGAGGAGTTGGTCGCCGCGATTGCCGACGCCGATGACGCCTAGCCGTATGCGGTCGTTACTGCCAAGCACTTTGGCAGTTGCGCCGCGGGTGGCGGCCAGCCCTGTGGCCACGGCCGCTTGCTGAACGAATCTACGGCGGCTCAAACGATCAGAACCCAATGTCATTTCAGCTACTCCGTGTGGTGCCGGCAACGTGGCGTGATGGTGGGGACACCGTCGACGGCAGGCGAACCAATCCATTCTGGCCTGGGAAGCAACGTGTTACAAGGAGGAGAGTAGTACTGCAGGGCCGATCAGCTATTCATGTTCGGAACATCGAGGACTCACTAACCCGAAGATTCAGCAAGGGAATGTGTGTCTATTCCCTCGCTGACGCTTCGGGCTGGTTTCCAATGCACTCGCCCAATTTGAAGAAATGATCGGCCCTGGCAGTACGGCCCCACAAACGGCAGGTGTTTGTTCCGACCCTCGACCCTGGACCCGTTCAGAAGTTACGTTTTCGACGTGATTCGCATGCTGTAGAACGAGCGCCACACAAACACCAGCGATACAGCGAACAGCAACGAAGCCCAGGCGAGCCGGGTTTGGACCGAATCGATTTCGATTGCCAGTTCAACCGCCAACAGGCCGAAGAGCGTGGTGAACTTGATGATGGGGTTGAGCGCGACCGAGGAGGTATCCTTAAACGGATCGCCGACGGTATCGCCGACGACCGCGGCGTCGTGGAGTGGCGTTCCCTTTTCGCGGAGGTTGACTTCGACGATTTTCTTGGCGTTATCCCAAGCGCCGCCGGCATTGGCCATGAAGATGGCCTGGTACAGGCCGAAGATCGCGATCGAGATCAGGTAGCCGATGAAGAAGTATTCGTTGAGGCACGCGAACGCGAGCGTGATGAAAAACACAGCGAGGAAGATATTGAACATGCCGCGTTGGGCATACTGAGTACAAATGGCGACAACACGCTTGCTATCTTCAATCGAAGCGCTTTTCGCGCCACTTTCGAGCCGGATGTTGGCTTTAATGAACTCGACGGCCCGATACGCGCCGGCCACGACCGCTTGGGTGGAAGCGCCGGTGAACCAGTAGATCACGGCGCCGCCGGTGATGAGTCCGAGCAGAAACGGCGGATAAAGGAGCGAGAGGTTCTCTTTGGCTGCACTGTTCGTAAGGCCGTCGGTCAGCAGCATGATGATCGAGAAGATGAGCGTCGTGGCACCGACGACGGCCGTGCCGATGAGCACGGGCTTGGCTGTCGCCTTGAACGTGTTGCCCGCGCCGTCGTTATCTTCAAGATAGTGCTTGCCTTTCTCAAAGTTGGGTTCGAAGCCGAACTCTTGTTTGATTTCCTTGCTGGCATTCGGTTGGCTGGCGATGGTGGAAAGCTCGAAGACCGATTGGGCGTTGTCGGCCACGGGGCCGTAGGAATCGACGGCGATCGTGACGGGCCCCATGCCAAGGAAACCGAAGGCGACAAGGCCGAAGGCGAAGACGGCCGGCGCGAGCATGAATTGATCCATGCCGAACGTGCTGACGCCGTAGGCGATGCCCATAAGCGAGACGATGGCAAGGCCCATCCAGAACGCGCTGAAGTTACCCGCAGTGAGGCCGGAAAGAATGTTCAGCGAGGCACCGCCCTCACGCGAGGAGGCAACGACTTCGGCCACGTGCTTCGAATTCGTGGAGGTAAAGATTTTCACAAGTTCGGGGATGATGGCACCGGCCAGCGTACCGCAGGTGATGATGGTTGCCAATTTCCACCACATGCCGTCGCCCAGGTCGTGGATCAATAATCGGGAGGCGAGGTAGGTCATGGCGATGGAGATGATCGACGTGAGCCACACGAGGTTCGTGAGTGGTTGTTCAAAATCCATCTTGTCGGCATTTTCGTATTTGGCCCGAGCCATGCGGTCGTTCATGAGATAGGCCACGATGCTCGTGATGACCATGAGCACGCGCATCACGAATATCCACACGAGCAGTTTGACCTGGATCGGCACGGCCTTGGCTTCGGCCGCGGCAAGCACCTCGGGCGAGGCGGTCTTCACCGAAACGCCCTCGGGCAAGAATGCCGGGGTGATGGCGAGCATGATAAATACGATGAGTGCAACCCCGGTGACGCCGTAGGTTTCAAAGCCGTCGGCGGTGGGGCCGACCGAATCGCCGGCGTTGTCGCCCGTGCAATCGGCGATGACGCCGGGGTTGCGGGCATCGTCTTCCTCGATTTTGAAGACGATCTTCATGAGGTCGGAGCCGATATCGGCAATTTTGGTGAAGATGCCGCCTGCGATGCGGAGTGCCGCAGCGCCGAGCGATTCACCGATCGCGAAGCCGATGAAGCACGGGCCCGCATAATCTGCGGGGACGAACAGCAAGATTGCGAGCATGATGGCCAATTCTACGCAAATGAGCAGCGTGCCGATGCTGATGCCAGCCTGCAGCGGAATGGCATAGACGGGAAATGGTTTACCGGCCAGGCTCGCAAAGGCGGCCCGCGAGTTGGCGTAGGTGTTGATGCGGATGCCGAACCAGGCCACGCCATAACTGCCCGCGATGCCGACCAGGCTGAAGCCCACGATCGTGGAGACTTTCGTAGCATTTAATTCTTGCAGCCAGCCGAAGTAGATCACCATCACCGCGCCGATGAACACTTCGAGCAGCAAGATAAACTTGCCCTGCGTGAGCAGGTACGTTTTGCAAGTGGCGTAAATGAGTTCGGAGATATCGCGCATCGACCGATGGACGGGGAGGTTGCGGAGTTTGAAGAAAGTGATCAGCCCGAATACCATGCCAAGGAGCGAGATGACGAGGCCGATCATCAGCAGCGTGCGACCATTCAAACCCAGAAATGATTGCGAGCTGATATCGGGAAGCACGAGGTCGGCTTCGCTGGCACTGGCCGAGGAAACGAATAGCAAGACGACGAGCGCTGCGGCGCTGTATTGCAGAATAGAGCGAAACACGATGCAACCAACCTCCAAGAAACGAATGATGCCGCAGACGTGCGCAGGAAGAACTTGCCGAACATGCCCCCGTTAAACCGCGGGAACGAGGCGTCCGCGAGCCGACGCAGAATAACAGAAATGACCACCTTTGTACTACAGCACAAGACCCTATTCACCACGACAACACGACGGGCACGACGAACAGATGAAGAAAGGGCGAGGTAACAGGATTGGCGGGTTACTCTGGATCAAACCGCTGAGGGGTAATCCGGAAGGAACCTGAGTGAACTCAGCGATCCGACCTGTTACCCTTTACTTCAAAATCCTTTTCATCCAGTCAAACTGGCCAATCGTGCAATCCTGACTATCCTTCACATCGTGTCGTTGTAATGAAACTTAGCGAGGTAGTACTCAACCGAACCTGACTGAGTGCTACACCCTCCGTAGCACAAATCTAGCACACGGCGCCCCGACCCGACTACCGCCATTTTGCAAGATAATTATCTCCTTTGCGTCACCCCCCGCAGAGACGTTGGCCAGGGCCGATCTGTTCGTCATTTTGGGCAGAGGAGTACGTCCCGCGAGCCGAGCGGCACGATCTTTCAAAGTGGTTGGCGCAGATTGGGCCATCCGAGTCCCGCTCGGCTCGCGGAACCTACTTTTTGGATCGGCCCCGGAAGGTTGGCGAAGGTGGGATTTTATAGAGCCTCGGTGAGGGCGAGCGGGGCAAGGCCGAAGGAATCGCCGCCGCTTAGGTTCTCACACCAATTCTGCACCACCATGCCGAGATTCGCGTTTCGATCGATGGCCATGAGTGCCACGATGCAGGCATCCAGGGCGTTTACGCATCGAGCGGCGTCTGCCGGAACGGCGGTTCGCATTTTCGAGCGGAAGTGGTCGATGGCAAAGCCGATTACGACTCGAAGCCGATCTCGGCGTTCGGTCGCTTCTTTTCCAGCTTCCTCGACAAAGGCCTGAACAGATCGTTGAATCCGAAAACAATCCAAGCGAGTGGCCCGCAATGCGGCGCTAAGTTGATCATGGAACGCACGCATTTCGGGGATGGCCATTTGCCGTGCCTGTTCGAGACTTCCGCCCGAGAGGGCAGCGATCTTGCGGGCGTCATCGCCCCCGTTTGCCGATTGGGTTTGCACGAGAATATCGGCCAGCAGTTCCTCGGCCAAGGCCCGGAACCGAACGACCTGGGCCCGCGAGCGGATCGTCGGCAACTGCCGACCGGGGCTGGTGCCGATGAGGATCAGCAACGCCCCGGGAGGCGGCTCTTCGAGCGTTTTGAGCAAGCAATTGGCACTGTTGATGTTGAAGTGGTCGGCATCATCGACGATAGCCACCCGGCGGCGGCCAAAGAACGGCTTCATGCCCAGGCGATGGCATAGCCCTTCCTGGTTGCGATGCTCGCGGTCGCCGATGAACAGTTCGATGGGGAGCGACGACTTATCGGCCGGCAACGAAACCAAGTCGAGATCGGGGTGGTTGTTGGCGGCGAACATTCGGCAAGAATCGCACTGGCCGCAGGGTTCGAGGCTCGATTCTGGGGCGTTCGTGCAAAGCAGTGCATGGGCCAGCTTTAGGGCGAATTGCCGTTTGCCGATGCCGGGCGGGCCGACGAAAAGGTAAGTGCTGGCGAGCCTGCCGCAAGCCAAGATGCGGCGGAAGCGATCCACCACTTCGTCGTGCCCAAGAATGCCCTGCCACATGATAAATGATCCCCGACGATGCGCGGCGGTTGGGTTCTGGTTGTTATTGGAGGTTTGCGGAATGAGTGGCGAAGGGTATTGGCGGTAAATGCGGCGTAGCCGCCGCTAACTCCTAACCCCCAACTAACGACTAACGACTAGCTACTTACCTTGGGTGCGTTATACTGAACGCACTGCTTTTCTACCACGAATAGGGGCGGAGTACGATGGCCGAGGGCGAAAGTCGTCACTTCATCGCATGTCCGAAATGTTCGGCCCGATTCGCCGTTGCCGAGGCGATGGCAGGTCGGCGGGCGCGGTGCAAGGCGTGCAATCAGGCCTTTCGCGTGCCGCGGTTCGGGGCGAACGAACACCACGAGGCGACGAGCGAGCCGGTTTCGCCCCCTTCTTCTTCCACGATCGAAAGGCCGCGGTTGGTGAGCGTCGAATGCCGGGTGTGCGGCACGCTGATGTACGGCCGACTGGAGCACGTTGGCAAGAAAGTGAAGTGCCCCGACTGCGGAGCGGGGACGGTCTTGCCCCAACCGCCACCACCCAAGCAACCGAACATTCCGGCCGCGATGTTGGGAGAGCAGTACGAACTTTGGGAGGAGGATGAACAGCCTCTGCCGAGCGAAATGATTGCATCGGAGCCGAAGTACATTGGCATCTCGTGCAGTATCTGCGGCACGCTGATGTACGCGCCCGA
>JADZFK010000171.1 GCA_020849945.1 Pirellulales bacterium
GCTCCGCGTCGCGGCTAAACACCCAACCTAAACACAACATCCCTTCTGGCCCTCGTCCCTCGACCCTCGACCCACCAAGTGGCCAAAAATTCTAGTGGAATCGTGTACCGTAACCTGCTAAGATGCCCACACGCCGAACCAGCGGCCAACGGCTCTTTGACAATTTACCCGATCCCCTCGCCCCCACACCGGGCACGCGCTCCGTGGCGCATCCTGTGCAATCGTCCCATTTAGCCCCCGGTCAACGACCGGGGGCCTGGCGAAGCACCCAACCTTGATGCACCCAACCAACGACAACCCCCAACCCCTGCGGTTAAATGTTCGCAACCATGAGCAAAAGCATCGATTATTGCAACACCTCCACCCGGGAAAACGCTGCAATTTCCGCCGAAAACGCGCAGCCCCCGTCGCAAATAGCGCCGATTATTGCACCCAAAACCACGTTTTCGCGCCCGTTGCAATAGTTGCAATACTCCAGGCACGGGCCTCGCGTGGAGCGGGTTACTTCCCGATCATCGGGTTGAGAACTTCCAAGAGCGAGCTGTTGATTGTGGCGACTTCATCCCAGCTCCACATGTTGCGTAGCAGGTCGTAGGTCATCATGCCGCACAGGCCGAGGCCAACCATGCAACTGGCGAGTAGCAGTACGACCCCGATGGAGAACGGCAACTCTTGAGCGCTGGTTGCCCCGATGGGAACGGCCCCGGGTGCCAGGCCGACCATGCCGAAGTCCTCGGCCATCATGCCGGGTTCGCCGAAGCCGCTTGGTAGCGGAGCGCCGGCCGATTCCTCGCTCAGGTCATCGAGCGCGATGACTTGTGAGCTATCCTTTTCGTCGTCGCCATCGTCTTCGCCGAGCGGCGTGAGTTGAAAATCGCCGCCGATGCCCGATTCCTGGGCCCCGCCCATCGCGAGCGGTTCGATCGAAGATTCTTCCGCGACCGCCCCCAGGTCGAGCGAGGAGCCCATCGGGGTCGAGCCGCTCAGGTCGAGTGCCACTTCATCCAGGGCCAAGCCGCTATCGGAAGGCGAGATAATATTGATCCCGCTGCTTTCGCCTGAAAGGGTAACGTCGCTCCCTTCGCCCAGCACCTGATCTTCATCATCATCCAGTTCGAGGGCCGACAAGCCGGTAAGGCCAACCTCGCCGGCCGAACTGCCGCCCAACTTCACGTCGGAATCGGCCAGGGCCATGCCGCTTTCCAGTGGGGCGAGGCCTAAATCGCTCAGGCCGGTTGGCTCGCTCTTGGCTGCTTGCTGGGCCTTGGAAACATCCTCGGCTCCCAGGATGCGGCTCGACTGGGCCTCCAAATCCACTTCCAGCTCTTTCAATCCGGCGAAGTCGCCCGAGCCGTCGGGAATATCGAGCGACAGGTCCTCCTCGCTCGCCGCGCTGGGTAGCAGGTCCGAGCCGCTCGCCAGCTTCACGTCGCTCTTTGGCGTACTCTTATCGAGCGGCGAGAGATCGAGATCGGCATCCAGGTCCAACTCGGCCTTGCCGATGATCGTGCTGGGCGGGCGACCCGATATGCCGCCTAGCTCCGCTTCGCTCAACAAGATCGAATCTTTGTTGATATCGATGGAATCGTCGTCATCGAGAGCCAAGGCATCGTCCGAACCTTCATCCAAGCCGGCGACCGTCGGTTCATCGACATCGTCCAAACTGATGTCGCTCGGAGGCCCCAACTCGGGTTCTTCATCCGCTAGGTCGATATCCAAACCGCTCAGGCCCGCATCCGATTTGGCGGGCGGCTCGGTTTTCTCGGCCCCCAATGAAAGATCGCTTCCGCCCAGCGAAATATCGCTTCCGCCCGCATCGAGTTCGGGCAACCCTTCGGCCTGCAGCTTCTCAACATCTTCGCTACGGAATTTCCAACTCGCGCCATCTCGGTAAGCGCGAACCTTGCCCGCTTCTCGAAGTTGGTTGAGGTGATCCTTGGAAATGCCGAGTTGGTCGGCTGCTTCATCCAGGCTGGTAAACTTCTGAGCCATCGAAATCCTCTGCACTGTACCGAACGATTCGCAACCTACGAGTTGACACTCGGAGCCTTTTGCGCGGGAACCGTTCGGGGCGAGGATTTCGCCCGTGGTGGCTAGCGCTTCAGGCCGTTGCGAACATCTTGCGGCAACGGTTCGCCGCTGTTGTATTCAACCATTTGCAAGTCCCAGGTGATGTTGCGGACGCTTTTGGGCGTGATCTTGCCGGTGGCACGATCCACCTGGTAGACCGCCAACACACGTTCGCTCGAGGCGACCACGGTCACCGTGAGCGGGCCGCCATCGGTTGCCGCCACGTGTGTGAACAGGTCGCCGCCCTGGCGGACCGACGGCTCGGCACTCGTGGTGCCAGGCACAGGGTACGCCGTGGCCGATTGCGAAGCACTGCGGCCCGCCATCGCCCCGATCACCAAACTTGCTGCCAACAAAGCGCCCACGATAACATTTCGCATCGCTACCCTCCGGGGCGACCGCCGAGCGGTCGCGTTTCGAGGGACCGGCGCTTCTAGCTCTATTCTAAAAGCACCGCATCCCGATTCAAGCTAAATCCGTCGCGGGCCAGCATTTAGGGCGTGGCGTGCCGCGAGTTCCGGTCCTAACGAAATTGCCACATTCACAGGCCCCGCGCGAGGGCTTCATTAGAAGCTGCGGGCGGAAGGCTTTCGGCCCGAAACAAATCTCACTAAACTAAAGCCCACACTACGTTTACGCCCACAAACGGGCGGGAGATACTACGGTTTTCCGCCGGCCTCGGCAAGCCCGCCTACGGCATCTGCCCACCGGGTTTGCCGCGGTTGTTGGGCGTTGAGTTGGCCGTTTTCGCCATGAGTTCCCCCCCGTCTCGCCCGATTGCTGGTCGAGCCAATATCCGATGCCCGCACCTGACCAAACCACGACCGATCGCCTCGACTTTGCCAAAACGATTGCCCGCGCGGCGGGAGAGCTGACGCTTCAGTATTTCCGCCTCGCCGATTTGGAGGTCATCCGCAAGGCCGATGAATCGCCCGTTACCGCCGCCGATCGCGCGGCCGAACAACTGCTTCGGAAGCTCATCGCCGAGCAGTTTGCCGACGACGCGATCCTGGGCGAGGAATTCGGCGAATCGCCCGGCAGCACGGGGTACCAGTGGATTCTCGACCCGATCGACGGCACGAAGTCGTTCATCCACGGGGTGCCGTTGTACACGACGCTGGTGGCCGTTCTGCAAGGTGGTGAGCCATTGCTCGGCGTCATTCACTCTCCGGCCACTGGCGAAACGGCGTTTGCGGCCAGGGGCGGCGGCTGCTATTACACATCCGGCAACACGGCACAGCCGCAACCGGCCAAGGTTTCCTCGGTTAGCCGGTTGAAAGAGGGGCTGCTCCTGACTTCCGAGGTGGCCAATTTTTCGAGCCATCACCACCGCGACGACCTCGACGCTTACTTAGCGTTGCAGCGCGAAGCGCGGCTTGCCCGCACCTGGGGCGATGGCTACGGCTACCTGATGGTAGCCACCGGGCGTGCCGAGGTGATGATCGACCCGATCATGAACTTGTGGGATGCGGCCCCTCTGCTGCCAATCATCGAAGAAGCCGGCGGCCACTTCACCAATTGGCAAGGCACCCCCACGGTCCACGCGGGCGACTCGCTGGCCACCAACGGCCTCGTGACGGAGGAAGTGCTAGGCATCCTGCGTAAGACGGCGCACCAAACGCATTAGAACGTGTTTGGAGATTGCGTCGGGATTCTCTTCCCAAGGGGAAGGGTTTTCGGCTAGGCACTTCCTCGAGTTTGCGAGTCTTTATGTTTTCTGAAAGCCTCGGCAAGTTGTAGGAATGACTTTGGCGAATACTTATCAAAACCCTCTTCATCGACGTAGACGAAGTCGAATCGCACGTCGGATTGTGCGGTGTTGATATCCGCGCACCATTGGCTTAAGCGATTCATTTTAGGTTCCACGTCCTCGTCGACCTGGCCTTTCGTTTCGACTAGATAGATTTGCTTGTCGGATACCTTTACAAAAAAGTCGGGATGGTATGTGGAGATATCGCCCGTTGCCTTCACGTAGTCCAAGCGGAAGGGAACGGCCAAGTAGTTCTTTCCGTAGGATATGACATCGGGGCAGTTGTCCAACCATGCTGCGAACTTTAGTTCAAAGCCGCTGTCGCCGATGATGCGATTGAAGACACTTTTCTTGGGTACGACGTAACCTTGATCCTTGGCGACAAACGGTCGAGTGTCGCGTAGCTTGATTCGGTCTCGAATCTCCGCGTCGCCTCGGTCGTGGACCGTCAGTGCGTTGACGGCTTTCTTGAACGTTTCGAGCAGTGCTTTTGTCGCGGGCAGTTCCGAAAGGTTGCGGAGCGTATTGGGGTGTTCGAGGGTGACTTCACGATCGAATAGGCCGTCCTGCACGTAGGCCTTGATCTTGCCGTAGATGGCGTCGTAGCCGCTAATGAGCTTCAGGTCCTTCATTGTTTGGCGGGCGAAATAGCCGATGACGCTCCGCCAGTCGGCATCGCCAGCCGAATCGAGGATCGTGGTATGCATGACCTCGCCGGTGGTGATATCCTTGAAGACGATCTCGCGTTGCTCTTCGGCCGTGAATTCGCGGTAGGGCACGTTCGCGCGTTCAACCTTATCCACTTCGATATGGCTGAGGTTTTTATATTCGCGGTAAACCCGAGGGGTCATGATCGGGATTTCGATATCCAGTTGATCGAGGTCTTTGTTCTCGTTTTCTTTATCGACTTCGACTACGAGCGGCGCGATGGGGCCGGTCCCCTTGCCCATGGGCTTGAGATCGAGAATAACCCCTTCGGCCTGAATGGACTCGACGAAGTCCATAAAAGCGTCGGTGCCGACCACGCTGACGTATTCTTCCGTTGAGCCGGGGTACATTTTTCGGAGTCCTCGGCCGAGCGTTTGTTCGGGCAAGATGTTGCTCTTGGCGGCATAGGCGCGCAGGCCGACGATCGTTGTCACGTTGCGCACGTCCCAGCCTTCTTTGAGCATGAGAACGGAAACGATCGCTTTGAACGGGCTATCGAAGCTATCGATGTTGTTCGCCTTTTCACGTAGGGATTCCAATTCTTCTTGAGCTTTGCCGCTGGAGGCTTCGGAGATTTCGCCATTGTTCTTGGTGTGGATAGTAAGGACGGCCCCTTCGAGATCGGAAAAGTTGGATTCGAGGTAGGCTGCGACTTCATCGCAGTTCTTTGTGTCGTCTGTCATGACGAACAGAATGGCTTTCTTGCCGGCCTTTGCGTGAACTTCGTATGATTTGCGCCATTCGAGAACGCCGAGGTCCAAGTAGTCGGCATATTTTTCGACGAACCGGATGCTCTGCCGTTCGTGGAGTTTGGAACGGCTGGCGGCATCGGGCAGTACCGGATGTTTAACGACGTTCTGCCAAATGGCTTCGACGAGCGGATAATCGGCAACGGTCTGAATGAAGATCGCCCCGTTGTTGTGCTTGGGCGTGGCCGTGACATCGACCTGAAACGCCAAAGCGCCGCCTTTTTGCACCAGCCGATTGTGAATGTCGTCGATGGATTTGAACCAAGCCAGTCGGTTGTCGTGAATGTGGTGGGCCTCGTCGTTGAGGATCGCCAGTTCGTCGATATCGCGCACGATGGCGCCGAGATCGACTTTCGATTCGGTCGTTCCACCGGTGGGGCGTTTGCCTAAGAAGTAGTCCATGGAGTTGTCGTCGTCGGCCGAAGGGGGTGTGTCGTTTCCCGAGTAAACGCGATGGATGTTCGTTAAGAAGATGTTTCCCGTGGGGCGGGTAACGCGAACGTCGTCTTGTTTGTGCAGGGTCAACTGAAAGTCGTCTCGCCAGTTTCGGCCCTCAAATCCGTTGTAGGGGAGTACGGGGTCGCTAAAGAAGATGCGAAGGGCATGGAAATCGCGGTAGATTCGGTCGAGTACGATGATGTTGGGAGCGATCACGAGGAAGTTGCGCGCGAGGGTAGATTCTGGCTCGTAGAGTTTGTGGAAATAGCTCCAGGCCAGGGCCAGGCTCAGCACCTTGGTTTTTCCCGCGCCGGTGGCGAGCTTGAACACGAACCGTCGCCAGTTTTCGTCGAACATGCTGGCCGACGCCGCTCCGGAGCGATCGAAACGCAGCATGTCGAATTTGTCTTGTGCGCCGACGATGTCCACAAGGTAGATCAGCGTTTCGATCGCTTCGCGTTGGGCGAAATAGTATTCGAACTCGACCTCCAAGGCGTTGTCGATGGATTCCTTTCCAAAATGCAATAGGTGCGGCGCCGCGAACCACCAATCCAACAGGCATCGGCTTGTATCGGTCGCGCCGACGTAGCGAGAATCGCGCCAGGATTTTACTTGCATGCGTAGTTCGGAAACGAGCGGCGGCAGAAGGTGGTCCATCCGTGTGTCGCGGTAGGCTTCATCGGCCGGGAACCAGCGGATCGCCGGATCGAGCACGACATGCGGGTCGGTGGGGAAGTTCGGGTGCAGGGCCATTACTTCTTTCCTCCTAGCTATTTCACGCCACTGAATTCAAACGTATGCCATCATCCCCTCGAATTTGAGGGAATCATTGAATCTTGCATTGGAATAGATCGGTGATTCCGCGCTCCGCCGCGCCAAGCCTCCGCGTCGCGGCTAAACAGCGTTTGGAATCAAGGCAAGACTCCATAAAATCGCCATCATCTCTTCTTTCCCATTGCCACTTCGACAATCGTCATCGTGTCGTTGCCGAAGATATCGACGACCTTTACCGCCAGTTTGACTGTCATCTTTCCCTCGTGCTGTTTGCATTCGTGGGGTGGGCTTTTTAGTTCCAACGTGCGGTTCTTTTTCGTGCGGAACGATTGCCATTCGTTTTCGAAAACGTAATCGCCGGTCCAGACTTCTTCCCATTGCGGTTGCTCGACTGGCTCCGCGCTCCGCTCCGCGTCGCGGCTAAACGGGACGCGGATGATCTCGCGTTTGTTTTCGAAATCGAAATCGACCGACCAGTAATCGATCCAATCGGTCCAATGTTTCGTGAGCTTCTCGCGGGTGACGATCCCGTCTTTGTCTTTCGAGACTTTCACGATCTGGCCTTTTTCGACGACGATCTTGCTGGCCTTGTTCTTGAGCGTCGTTTCGGCCTGGGCAATCGAGTCTTGCGAGTAGAACACGCTGAAGTCGGTCAGTTCGACCGCCACCGTGTTGCCTCTTACGTGCGGTTTTACTTCGATGAACGAGACGTCGTGAAACACCACCTGGTTTTTTTCGACGGCCCGCTTGTCGAACACCTCGGCCGGGATGTACTTGGGTGCGATATCGATCCCTTTTTCGCGGGCATCGTCGAGCACGTTGGGGAAGAGGCCCATCTCGAA
>JADZFK010000172.1 GCA_020849945.1 Pirellulales bacterium
AGCCGAAGCGGGTTGCAAGACCCCAACCGGCCGATCGGCTCGTTCATCTTCTGCGGGCCAACAGGCGTCGGAAAAACCGAATTGTGCAAAGCGCTTGCCGAGGTCCTGTTCGACGACCAGAACGCCATGATCCGCATCGATATGAGCGAGTTCATGGAGAAGCACACCGTGAGCCGGCTCATCGGCGCCCCGCCAGGCTACGTGGGTTATGAAGAAGGTGGCAAGCTGACCGAAGCCGTGCGTCGGCGACCCTATGCGGTCGTGCTGCTCGATGAAATCGAGAAAGCCCACCGCGATGTGTTCAACATTCTGCTGCAAGTGCTCGATGACGGCCGACTGACCGATAACCACGGCCACACCGTCGACTTCACGAACACGATCATCGTGATGACCTCGAACGTGGGCAGCCAGATGATCCAAGAGTCGTTCGAAGGGGGCGGCAACTACGAGGAAATGCGAGCCGGCGTCATGGACTCGCTCCAGACGCGATTCCTGCCCGAGTTCCTGAACCGGATCGACGAGATCATCGTCTTCCGCCCGCTCGATCGTTCGCAAATTCGCAAGATCGTGGACCTGCAAGTGGGTCACTTGGCCAAGCTGCTCGAAGACCGCGACTTCGGCCTGGAAGTAACCGATGGTGCCCGCAACGAACTGGCGGCTCGCGGGTACGACCCGGCGTTCGGCGCGCGGCCGCTCAAGCGCGTATTTCAGCAGGAACTGCAAAATCCGTTGGCTTCGGAATTGCTACGCGGTTCGTTCTCGGAGGGGAGCACCATTCGCATCGATTGCGATGGCGAGGCGTTCACGTACTCGTCGCTCGCCGGGAATGCAGACTAGCGCGTTGCGGGGCGGCGCTGAGAAGGGCACGAGCGCGAATGCGTCAAGCGGCGTCGGTCATCGCGTGGTCGGCCTCGATGGCAACGACGCACAACTTGTGTTGATGCGCGAACTGGCGGAACTCATCATCATCGAGGAGGATGGTGCGGTTCCCCTCGACAGCCAACACGTTGGCCCCGGCGGCAACCATCGTTCTCAAGGTTCGCACGCCCACGGTGGGTACGTCGAACCGCATGTCTTGCTGCGGCTTGGCTACCTTGACAATCGTGAAGTTGCCTTTCTTGCACAGTTCACCCGCCCGCAGGATACAAGCATCGGTGCCCTCGACCGCTTCCACGGCAAGCACCGCGCGATCCTTAACGCAGATGCTTTGGCCGATATCGAGCATGCCCATCATTTTGGCGATTTGCCAACCGAATTCGATATCGGTTTGTTGGCTGGCCGTGGGCGGGCGGCCCGCGATCTGCCCCGGCTTGACCAGGAGCTCGGGGGCAAAATCGGTGGCGGGATGAAAAGTGATTCCATCCGTTGCAAAGGCATTGGTGAGAGCGCCCAAGAGTGTGTCGTCCTTATTATCGCGCTTGTGCGAGATGAAGTAGTGATAGAACGTCTTGATAAATTTCCAGTCGGGGAAGTGTCGCATCCACACGCGCGGCTGGTAGATCAGCTCCTTCGGGAACTTGCCCGCCATCGTGGCCTGCTCGATTCCGCACTGATGAAAGAATCGAATGGCACGTCCCAGGCTGCACCAGCCGATCCAACAATAATCATTGCAAACCTCGCGCAGCACGGGGTCGGCCAAATCGGCAACCCCTACGCACGAAACGTGGAACCCCTCGCGGCGCAGGGCTTCGGCCACCAGAACTGGATACCGACCCCAAGCAGCGAGCAAACCGATTCGTTTGTCGTTCGTCGTCATGCGGCACGTTCCGAGTCGCGGGGTTCGGTCGGCAGACCATTCGCCTTTTGCAGATCGGAAACGGCACGGCGAATGGCTTTGAACTCGTGACGCATTTCAGGCAGCTTGGCGAGTGCGGCCAACTTGAGCTTCTGCTCGCGTTCAGGCGTCGCGGGGATGCCGAGCATGACGGCACCATCGGGCACGTCGTTCGTAATGCCCGCCATCGCGCTGAGCCGGGCACCCGTGCCGATGTGAATGTGATCGCGCAAGCCCGCTTGGCCGCCGATGACGACGTAATCACCTGTGCTCGAACTGCCGGCGATGCCGACTTGGGCACAAATGAGGTTGTGCCTGCCGATGCGGCAGTTATGGGCGATTTGCACTTGGTTATCGATCTTGGTGCCATCGCCAATGGTCGTTGCGCCGTACGTGCCGCGGTCGATCGTGGTGCCGGCGCCGATCTCCACGTCGCAGCCGATCTGAACGAAACCAAGCTGTGCCGAAAGAACGTGCTTGCCGCCAGATTGCGAGTACCCAAACCCGAATGCCCCGATTGTGGCATTGCCGTTGATGATGGTGCGATCGCCGACGATCGTGTTTTCATAGAGCACCGCGCCGGGGCCGATGAGCACGTCGCGGCCAATTTCGCAGCCAGGCAATACCTGAGCGCCCGGCAGAATGGTCGTCCCTTCGCCGATCGTGCAGTCGTCGCCGACCGTCGCGCCGGCGTAAATGTTGACGTTGGCTGCGCAACGCGCGGTGGGGCTGACGATCGCCTGCGAGCTGATACCAATGGCAGCGCGGCAGCGTGGCGGCCGGAAATGCGCGACGATACTTGCAAACGCCGCATGAACGTCGTTCACCACGATGTACGGAATTTCGCTGTTGTGATCGCCGCTAGCCAATTCGGCGGCGACCTTCTCGTTTACGACTACCGCAGCCGCTTGCGAGGAACTCAATTCGCGAAGGCGTTCGGGCTGGTCTGCAAGAGTGATCTCACCCGTCCTGACCTCGGCCAGCACAGTAGCACCCGTAATACTCGTTCTTGGTTCGCCCCGTAGGCGACCCTGAACCTTAGCGGCCAATTCTCCGAGTGTCGTCGATCGCTTGTTCATGGACGAGAGCCTTCTGTATCGAACTGATGCGAAACGACTTGCACTCCACTTTTTTCGCAAGCTCCCGTGCAAAAACCAGACGGGGCGAAAAAGCGTCTGCAAGTTCCAAGACTTAGCAGGCGGATGGTAGCAATTGCTCTGCAAGCAGGCAAGATCGGCAACCAGCAGGCGATTGGCAGATTGGCAGATTGGCAGGGGTAGGCGTCAGAAATGTAGGTGGGAAAAGTTGGCGGTTGTTGATAGCATGGGCGTTCTTACCCATTTTCTGTGTGCTGGCAAGGAGGCCAAGTGGTGCTGGCGGAACTGGACCAACTCGACCCGACCGGTTGGACGACCGAGATGCAAGAAGCATGGCGCAAGGAAACCGGCTATATTCGCAACAACGTCCATCGCATGGACTATCCCTGCTATCACGCCAAGGGCTGACGAATCGGGAGCGGACCGATCGAAGCCGCGTGCAAAACCGTGATCGGCACCCGAATGAAAGGCACGGGCATGCGCTGGAAACCATCCGCCACCGATGCCATCGCCACCCTCCGAGCCACCTACCTCAGCGAACCAAAACGTTGGGATCACTTCTGGCAAGCCACCTACCTACAAAACTGACGCCTACCCACTTGAGTGTAGATTAGTTTATGATGCAAGAGAGTAGCCATCTACTTTATCCGCATTTCTCACAATCAAGACCACGGAGGCACGGGAACTTGTCCCGATCGTAGTTGAAATAGGCTTTGTCTCAAAACCGGTTCTGATTCGGGTAGCGGGTCGAGCATGGCCAAGAATCCTGGGATGCGCGAACCCTCCCCTAACAGCCTGTTGAAGAAGTCTCTTGGGGGAATGGCACTGTCGGGACGGCATAGGCGTGCAAGTTGAGCTTGGGCTGCGGGGGTGATTTTTGTAGAACCCCTTCAGCCAGGTTGGTCTTTCGTTGTGAAGCCTTCCTTGGTAATGAATGGAAGCCCTCCTTGGTTCACTGTCCAGTGAAAAGCCA
>JADZFK010000173.1 GCA_020849945.1 Pirellulales bacterium
CGTAGCTTTTCCTTTCGCTCGGGCACGCGGAAGTTATCGCCCTTTTGCAGAATGGTTCGGGCGAGCGGCATGCCGCCGAAATCGCGGCTGCCTGCCGATTCGCACGGGTACCAGTGCCCCTTACCTTCGGTATATTCGAGGTAGAACTCGGGGTACACGTGGCCATGCACCCACACCATGCGGGCCGGTACTTTGTTGATCCGGCAGAGCGCGATGAACACGGCCGAGCGGCCTTGGCAATCGGCCTGTTTGTCGCGCAGGGCATCAATCGCGGCCTTGTCGGGGCCTTCGACGTATTCAATTCTCTCCAGCACCGCGTCGTAGATCGCCTCGACCTTTTCCCAGTCGGTGGCCGTTTCCGGCAGGGCGTCCATGACTTCCTTGTTGAACGCGCGAATCTGCGGATGCTTCATTTCGATATACGGGCTGGGGTTCACGTAAGCTCGCAACTTGGCCGGAATGCGTTTCGGGATTTTGAGGTCCTTTGTTTGCTCGGGCGGCAACACGGTGCGCGTGGCAACTTCCACCGTCAGCGTTGCGCGGGCGGTCGCTCCTCGTTCGAGCCGCGGCACCGAGATCAGCATCTGCCGAACTTCGCCGCCGGGCAGCGGGCGGTAAGTCACTTCGGCAACCTCGGGCGAAAAATCCTCGCTGATGATGGAAACCGTTTGTTCGGGGCAATCGAGCGGCACCGAAACCATCGCCACGATGCCCCGGCATGGCCCGCGAGTGGCCGAGATTTCGGCCCCCACGCGGAACCGAATCGTTTGCGGCTCGCCATACTTTGGTGCCGTCGGGTCGTTCGCATCGGCATCGGCATCGGCCGGCTTGGCGCTCGCCGGGCCAAACCCGGTACTCGTAGTCTTCCGCGCCGGCGCGGCCGCCTTCAGCGGCCACGCAACGAACGTGGCGAAGCCAATCATCAACAACGCGGCGCAGGGAACAAGAGGTTTAGTGTCCATACCGCTATTGTAGTTCGCCCGCGTGCTGAGAGAGTAATAAAGTCAAGAGCCGAGAGCCAGAACGCGCACTCGACGGGGACTTCGACTTCTGGCTCTTGACTCTTGACTCTTAGCTCTTGACTTCTGCCCCTCGACCCTCGACCAACAAATCAACCCTGCCCGGCTGCCTTCAGGATGGGAGCAGCCGAGCAGGGCGTAAGTTGGGTTGCATATCCCGGACGATAGCAACCCGGTCGCGCGGTGGGCAAGCCGATGTGGGAGGGCGGAGATTCGGCTCGCCGGACGGCGCGACAAAAGTTTTTTACAGGGTCAGCCGCGATGCTCCGCATCGCCGGCCATCGCACGATCCACGGTCATCAGGTCTCACTGCCAGGGGCTGGTCGGAACTGTTCGGGTGCCGGCGGAGCCGTGGGGGCAGCCGCGGGGGCCGAACCGGAGCAGTTGCTACAACCGCCGCTGCATGGGTCACAGCCGCACGGGTTGCAACCGCAATCCATGGCGGGGCCATAGCTTACGGTGCCGAAGTACGGGCCACCGCAGTTCGGCTCGACGGCGTAGGCACAATTCGGCTCGGGCGGGCAGCACATGGCGGGGGATTGAGTCATTACCGGCGTCATGGGCGGGGCCACGTATTGGGGCATCACGGTCGCCGAGAGGGGCGAGATCGGCGTGGCCGTGCTAGCGGGCATGCAGGGCGATGGCACATACGTGGCCGGCCCGCAGGGCGAGGCCGCCAACGGGGCCGCGTAGGTCGGTGCCGGGGCACACGTCGTACCACATCGAAACCAATTGCAGGGGCACAGGGGGCAAAGGCTCGGGTTCGTGCAGCAACAGCCCGAAACCAGGGGGAGGGCCGTTAAGGCCAGTAGAACCAATACTTTCTTCATGTCTTCTCTCTCCTCACAAAGCAGTTGGGGGATTACTGCTTGGGTCACGCCGTCTGATTATCCGATTCAGACTCTTAGGATGGAGCTCGACCCAACGGCGGGAATGTGGCCGGCAAACCGCACGTTGCAAGTTTGCCTCGCGGCCACATCTGGCGGGTCGATTCTAATCGTGCTCGGAGCAATCGTCCGAAATGGCAGGCTGAGCAACTCTACCTTGCCCCGTGTGGAGTGCAAGCTACCATGATGATTTTTTTCCGCAAAGCGATTCGGCCAAGGGTGGATATCCCATACACCATGTCCATTTTTTGCAACACGAACAGTTTCACCCAAGGGTGATGGCCCTAGAGTTTCTCCACATCAACCAACTCCCCTCACTTTAATTCCAAGCGAACGGTCGTGGTGGAAATTCCTTCCAGGGCCGTTGTGACGATCGGAACGACTATGACGACCATTCCATTTAACTTCTGCCGCTGTTTGGTGGGCCGCCTGTCGGCCATCGCCCTGCTCATCGCCCTGGCCGCCCCGAGCCTGGCGGGCGATTCAGCAGCCAACCTGTTTTGCGACGGCATCCGTGTGCAGGACGAGATCGTGGTCGTCAACGTCCGCAATGTGTGCGGCTGTTGCGACCCCGCCACGCTACGCGAAAAAGTTACGTTCGAGACCTATGCACTCACGGGCGATTCGGGCGAGCGAGAGTGGCAGCCCAGCAGCCTCGAAAACTTCGTGGCCTTCAACCCGGACGTTCCCACCGTTATTTTCGTGCATGGAAATCAAATCACATCGTGCGATGCCAAGTGCGATGGGCTGGCCGTCTACCGTCGGCTTGCCCTGCACGCCGATGCGAACCGGCCGCTGCGGTTTGTGGTGTTTTCGTGGCCCTCGGCCAAGGTGGGCGGCCTGCTGAACGACGTCCGCGTGAAGGCGGCCCGCACCGGTCCCGCCGGTTGCCAGCTCGCTTGGCTCGTCGACCAAATGCCTGCCGAAACCCCGATTTCGTACCTGGGCTTCAGTTTCGGTGCTCGCATCATCACCGGTGGATTGCACATTCTCGGCGGTGGCAGCCTGGGCGGCGCGTGCCACCTTGGCGAACGCGCACACCCCAACCGGCAACCGATGAACGCATTCCTGATTGCGAGCGCTTTGCACGCCCATTGGCTCGCCGAAGGTTGCTACCACGGCTTGGCCATGACGCAAGTCAGCCGCATGTGCCTGATCAACAACTGTGCCGACCCGGCCATGAAGTATTATCACTTACTCGAACCCGGCCTCGGCGGCCCTCAGGCCCTCGGCTATTGCGGCCCCACCTGCATCGGAAGCGATTATGCCAGCAAGATCGTCCTCTGCGATGTCAGCCGTTGTGTCGGCGGGCAACACGATCTCATGCGATACGTATGCTGCTCTGGCAGCACCGGCCTGATGTGGCAATACACGGCCGGCGCCGCCGAACAAGCGAAGTAACCCAGGTGGCCTCGCATTTGGACAGTGAAACGTTACCCTCCGCATGCGTTCGGTCTATACTGAAGGCATGTCGACGACCTTTGCTTACATGAATGGCCAATGGGTTTCCGCCTCGCAATTGTGCGTTGCGGTCGATGACCTGGGCTTCATGCTCGGTACCACCGTCACCGAGCGGCTGCGGACGTTTCAAGGCCGCGTGTTCCGCCTGCAAGAACACGTTGCGAGGTTGAAGGGTTCGCTGGAGATCGTAGGCCTGCTAAGTCAGGCGATTGCCGACGAGGTGGCCGCGGCTATCCCCGCGTTCGTGCAACGAAACCGATCGCTGCTAGCCCCCGGCGACGATTGGGCCATTGTCGCCTTTGCCACGCCGGGTGCCGCGCGCGCCGCGCGCCCCACCGTGTGCGTGCATGGGTTCCCGCTTCCGTTTCATCATTGGGCCGCTCTGTTTGAATCGGGATTGCCGGTCGTTGTTAGCCACCATCGCCAGGTGCCCACGAACTGCTGGCCGGCCGAGCTCAAGTGCCGTAGCCGCATGCACTATTACCTTGCCGACCGCGAAGCCGCGGCCCGGCACCCTGGCGCGCGGGCCATCGTGCTCGATCAACAGGGCATGTTGGCCGAAGCCACCACTGCCAACCTCGTGCTCTTTCACCAGCAGGAAGGACTTCTCTCGCCGCCGCTCGAACACATCTTGGCGGGCGTGAGTTTGGGTGTTGTGCAAGAACTTGCCGAATCGCTCGCCATCCCCTTCACAATGCGGCCTCTTAGCGTGGAAGAACTCGATCAAGCCGACGAGGCATTTCTTACCAGTACCTCGATCTGCGCTTTGCCGATCGTTGAATGCGACGGAAAACCGCTCGGCTCGGGAAAGCCCGGCCCCATTTACCACCGGCTGCTTGCGGCCTGGAGCGATCTCGTCGGCCTCGATATCGCCGACCAGGCCCGCCGCTTCGCCTCGCCGCAAGCTCGGGGATGATCCATCAAGCAAGTTAATGGCGGCACCGCCGTTTGAACCCGTTGTGTTCGCCGCTTATTATTGCCGTTTTTGCTCGCACCCCGCTTCACCACGGTTTCGAGAGTTTTTCTCCGGGCATAACGTGGCTATACTGAAGTGTTGCAGGCCCCCGGCTTCCTTCCACCCCCCCTCGCTTGAAGGAAGCGGCCAGGGGAGGGGGCGGTTTTGTTCAAGTATTTCCATTTCATGACGATTGCCGCGCGATTGACCACCATGCCTTACCGTGAACTTATGCCAAGCGCTGGGAACTATGTTGTCCTGTTCGGGGTCCTTGCGATGCTCTCGGCATCGGCGGCCTCGGTTGCATCTGCGGCCGTTCCGTCGACCGCTTTTGCATCAACCGCAACGCCCACCGCTGCCGCGATTTACGACCGAGGGGTGAACGCCTTCTTCACGGGTGATTACGCGCATGCGGAAATGTTCCTCTCCGAGGCGATCCAACGCGACGGCTCGGATCCGCGTTCCTATTATTTCCGCGGTCTCTCGCTGTTGCGGCAAGGTCGCCCGGAAGAAGCTCGCGGAGACATGATGGTCGGCGCCACGCTCGAAGCCCAGCGCCCGCAGCGTTTTGCCGTCGGCCATGCACTCGAGCGCGTGCAGGGTGGTGATCGGCTGTTGCTCGAACGGCATCGCCAAGAGGCCCGGCAGCCGAATGCCTTGCAAGCCGCCACCGCGCAAGGCGCGAACACGCCGGGGTTGCCGCCGCGCACGTTTGCCCCCGGAGTGCCTACGCAGACGCTCGATGCAGTCGAAGCAGCCGTGCTCCGCGAACGGCGCATCGTTCCACTGGAAGAATTGCTCCGCCCCGGCGGCCCGCAGGCGTTCGCCGAGGAACTACCCCAAGCAACCAAAGCGAAGTCCTCGAACACTTCGGCGACTCAACCCCCTCGCCAATCCGCCAACTCCACACAGGCGGATCCGTTTGGCGACGATGCTTCGAATCCCCCGGCAGGCGTCGCTTCGCCACCGGTCACACCTCCTCAACCCACGCCTCCCGCCGTGCCGCCGACGACTCCTCCCGCTACACCCCCTCAAACGCCGCCCGCCACGCCCCCGGCCGAGATCGAGCAAGACCCTTTCGGCGGGTGATGGCCTTGCACCGCCCGTCGAACCACAACGCACAAACAGCCAACCCGCAGGGTGCGACCTACGGGGCACGAACGTATCGCTTGCCATTCCGCGCAACGGGTTTTCAACACGCAAGTCAACCTTGAATTCCGGCATCTTGCATGGCATGATTGACGATGGCCGCAAGGAATTGCCTGGTTGCAACGCTCCCATCGAACGTGCCGCCTTGCCGCCGTCGCAGCTTTGGCTTTTCTTGGTTGCATTCCTCACCAGTCGTCTCCTTGGTAATCCGTATGATGACTTCGCTCGGTAAGCAGTTCTTGTTCGTGGTTATGCTATGTGGCGCGACCGTCTTAGTTTCCTCGTGCAACCAGAATCAACGCGCGCCGGATTCCCATGCGAAACCTGTGAAACCCTCGCCCGAGGAAGCCTACAAGGTCATCATCGAAACCTTTCGGCGACGGATGCTCGATACGCCCCTCGGGTTCGTCATCGATGATCCCACTGGCCGCAGCACGCTCACCGGGTCCAATTCCGTCGAAGACGAATTGATCACCCCCACAAGTAAAGATCAGCCGCATCGGGCCGTCCTCACCGTGACTACCGAATCGCGGTACTCGTTGAGACGGATCAAAGAAGGCGAAGAGAAAGCGGATCAAGACAAGGCTGGTGGAACGAAGTCGGCCAACGACGATTCCGCGGGCCGAGATGCCGATGAACTCTTGGCACGCGAATCGACCTCGGTTACCAATACACCGACCGAACCTGGTAAGAACGCAACCAATGCCACGCCAGCAAAAGAAGATGTCTTGCAGCCGCTCGAACCCGCCGCCGATGTCCGCAAGTATGAATTGCAGTACAAGGATGGCCGATGGGTACTCGTTACCGAACTCGACAAGATGACCGAGCTTTCCATCAAGAACGCATTCGATAGCGCCCTCGCCACGCAAGTCCCGTAAGCTCGAATCTATCCCGTCCTTGTCCTCTTCTCTTCTTCCGTCCGTCGTGCCCGTCGTGTCGTCGTGGTGAAATCTAGACCCCCCTTTCACCGTGGGAAAGGACGGGGGTGAGGGTGGCTTGCCAATGCCCGAGGCCCCTGCCCTACCCGGCTCCGTTCTTCGAAAGCCTTTCCAGGTTTCCCTCGCGAAACGCATCGGCCATCGCCATCGGCACTTCCGCCTCGGCCAAAAACACTCGGGCACGGTTGAGCGCCACTTCGGCTTTCATCTCTTGCTCGCGGGCAATCGCGTTCGCTCGCCGCTGCTCGGCCAGGGCCTGCGCCTTCCGCGTATCGGCCTCGGCCTGGTCGGCCTGAAGCCGCGCACCGATGTTCTCTCCAATATCGATATCCGCAATATCGATCGACACGATCTCGAACGCTGTGTGCGCGTCCAAACCACGCTGGAGCACCGCCTTCGAGATCCGGTCCGGGTTTTCCATCACCTGCAGGTGGTCTTCCGCCGAACCGATCGACGTGATGATCCCTTCCCCAACCCGGGCAATGATCGTTTCTTCCGTCGCGCCGCCGATCAGCTGCGCCAAATTCGTTCGCACCGTCACCCGCGCTCGCACGAGCAGTTCCACGCCGTTCTTGGCCACCGCGCTCAGCGTAGCGCGGCCCGATTTCTCCGGGTCGGGGCAATCGATGACCTTCGGATACACGCTCGTCCGCACGGCATCGAGCACGTCGCGCCCGGCAAGGTCGATCGCGGCGGCCCGGTCGAAATCCAAATCGATATCGGCCCGATGCGCCGCAACCAACGCATGAATCACCCGCGGCACATTCCCACCCGCCAAATAATGGGCCTCCAAACGCCGCGTCGTGATCCCCGTTTGTGGGTCGGTGCCCACGCCCGCCTGCATCGCCATGATCTTCGCTTCCACAATCGTCCGCGCATGCACTTGCCGCAGGCTCATCCCAATCAGGCTCCAAAGGCTCACCCGTGCGTTCGACACAAACGCCTGAACCCATAACTTGCCATAGCTAAACATCACCAAGACCACAACAAACGCCATGAACAGGACGATTGCCGCCCCCACCAGGTAATACACGTTCCAGCCCCCTTTTTCCGGGTTGGGATCGAACGCAAACGGGTCCTGCGCCAACAACAACGCCGCGGATGTACCCATTCGATTCAACATGCCATCGTTCATCGGTCGATCGCTCCAATGATTAGGATATCTCTCAGAACTCCCCTCCCTGATAGGGAGGGGTTGGGGGAGGGTTCGAGGATGACTGCATTCTTGGCCTTGCTTGAATCGCTACTCGACCCAAGATAGAGGTTAAGTCAAAGCCTCGTTCGTGCTGTGTCCCCCCTCTCAGACACCCCCCCCTATCGTATCGCCCCCCGACCGAAAGTAACAGCACCCTGGGGCCAGTGCCAGGGCCGATCACTTTTTCAAATTAGCCAAATTATGTGGGAGGCGTCTCCGATGCCGATTTCACGCAAACTTCGAGAACGGTTTAGAAGTGCAGCATCTCGTCCGGGTCGGAGACCCCTCCCGCAAGTCTTCCCAGTGTAATTTGATTGACCCTACAAAAAATCCCCTCCAGCCTTGCCTTTTCCGCCCCATTCTTGTGTACGCTAAGAGTTGATGAATGCATCGCCATGCGCCCCCCACCCCGCATCCCGGCCGCGATGCGGGTGCCGCCGCGACTGCCGTAACCGGGGAAGGCTCCTGGGCACGCATTCCGCCGGCAACATTCCAATCGCCCTCCCCCAGAACCCTGGCAGGAAAGGACAACCCCATGCACAAGCTCTCCCAATTCATCGCCCTGTGTTCGTTGGCTGTTGCCGCAAGTTTCGTCCGGCCCGCGGCGGCCGCCGATTACTACCTCATCGACCCCGCCCAAACGTCGATCGTTTTCAGCGCTTCGCACTCGATGCTCAGCTACACCTATGGCATGTTCCGCGAGGCGTCGGGCTCTTACGTTCTCGACAAGGAAAACCCCGAGCGTAGCCGCTTTGTCCTGACGATCAAGTCGGCCAGCCTCTTCACCAACGACGCGAAGCGTGACGAACACCTCCGTGGCCCCGATTTCTTCGATACCAAGCAATTTCCTGAAATCAAGTTTGAAACGGTCCGCTGCTCCAAGACCCAAAACCCCGACGGTAGCGCCACCTACCTGCTCACCGGCAACTTTACGATGCACGGCGTCACGCGCTCGATCGACCTTCCACTCCGCCTGCTGGGAGAAGGACCAGGGCCTTACAAGGATCACCGCACCGGCTTCCACTGCCAGGTCGAACTCAAACGGAGCGATTTCGGCATGGATTATCTCATCAAAGAACGGCTCGTTGGCGACGCCATTGGCATCACCATCAGTTTCGAGGGCGTTCGGCAAGAACCCCGCGCCACCGGAAACTGACCCCGCCCGGCCGTCGCCTATCCCGGGTTTCTCACCACGGAGTACACAGTTGTCACGGAGAACAAGCTAAGAGATCGTTTGAAGCAGGGTTAACCACCCGTAGCTACGAGACAGGGTGTTACCACCGTTCATGGTGGTAGGGGGACTTGCTACGGGTTCCCTCCGTGGTTCCGTGCCTCCGTGGTTTTGATTGTGAGAAATGCGGACTAATCGAGAAAACGCTTGCCCCCCTACCCTTTGCCCCAAAATCGCTGGTATTTTTTCCCTAACTCGGCGATAATTACTGGGGAACTTACTGAGGTTGTCGGGAAGGCCGCCTTTCCATTCGGGCTGCCATCGGCGCAAACCGGCGGTTCGGCCGCATGGCACAGGCTCGCGCCGCAAACTCTTCTCGGAACAGAACGCAGAACAAACCATTTCGGAGGCACTCTCATGGCTACTCAAGCTCGTCGCCACTTGGCGTTCACCAAAGTAGGGGCCGCGAGCCGAGCGGCCCTGTCGAATGACGAAGCACGAATGACGAATGACCGAATTCCGTCATTCGACATTCGACATTCGGGA
>JADZFK010000174.1 GCA_020849945.1 Pirellulales bacterium
CACAACACGCACACCATGCGTGCATCCTGCGAACGAAGATTCCACGACAACACCACGGGGCGAATGTTCTCGTACCGGCGCAACCACGGAGCACACGGCGGAAGCAGAGAAGCAAATTGTCATTGTCAATTGGCCATTTGAAATTTGGTCATTTCTGAAATGACGAATTGCGAATGACGGATTGCGGATTATTGAGTGGTTGAGGGCAGTGGTGGTAAGTGCGGCGTTGCCGCCGCCGCTAACGGCTAACGACTAATTAGCAATGACCAATCTGCTCTCTCCGTGCCTCCGTGGTGAAATCCTAGAGTTCATTCACCACGGGGTGCCACGGTGAGACGGAGATGGCCAGCAAGAACCGCACGAACGCGGGTAGTTCCGGATCGCAGATGCCCTTGGCTTTCTTGCGAGAAATCGAACGAATCCATTGTTGTGGCCCGGTGCTTCATTATTTCCTGGCGATCGAGTTGCCGGTCCTCGAGCAGCGAAAGCAGAGCCTGATCCCAAAGTGAATCGCTTGCGATGCGAGCTACAAGTTCGCGGGGTTCCACCGACGGATGCAGAAGCCCGGCCGGGGAATCTGCCAGAGCGGCAAATGCCGCGGCAGCCGGTTGGCTTTGGCCTCTTGCTTCGGGGGAGAACGCTCGGCTGCCAGAAAGGAGCATGGGTCCGGAAATGGACGCGTCAGCCCCTGCCGCCCCGGCCCCTGCATCCGCTTCGCCGGTCTCGCCACTCGCCGCGGCAAAGTCAATCGAAGGTGAACTCTCGCCCACGGAATTTGAACTGAACGAGGACGCTCCCAATTCGGCAGCCGGGGTCTCTGAACCCACGTTGGCCGTGGAAGAAGGTTCCACACTTCCGCTAGCAGCGCCAACGGCAAGCGATCCGCTCCCCGAGCCTGGCGCGGGAAGCGATTCGCCGAAGTGGGCACGCCAAACCAGATAATCATCGGCATCGACGACGCCATCCCCATCGCCATCGGCGCCATCGTAGTTTGTGGCTACCGAATTGCCGAGCGTCTTGCGCCACAGGGCGTAGTCGCCCGCATCGACGGTTCCCGAGCGGTCGAAATCGCCGGGCAGATCGACGACCGACATGTTGCCGAAATCGACATTCTTGACGTTTCGCTGGGCATCGGGGCCATTCGGGTCGCTGGGGTCATCCACCGCCACGACCGTTACGTTCCACTGAGAGTTCAACCAATTCGCCGCGGGAATGGAAGTATCTGCGGGCGGAATTTGAACCCATCCTGGCTGCTGTTCTTCCCGCAAAGCATAGGGGCCAGCAGGCAGGTTGAGGAACGCATATTCGCCGTTGGCATCGGTCGTGCGGAAAATCTCGCCGACGGTTATCTTAAGCGACCAACTGTTGAGTACGCCGGTATCGGCATACGCGACATCACGGAGTTGCAACGTCCAAACGCCAGCCGCGTCTTCGCCGAGGAAATCGCTCAAAAAACCTTCAGGCTTCCAACTGCCCGTGTAAGGTAAGTCGCCGATGCCCAATGTGCTGATCGAGCGACTCGCGGAATCGCTGAGGGTGAGATTCGTGAGGTCGTTGTATTGGCCACCCACTTGCGTGAAGAGTTCGACCTGGCGGCCAGAGGGGCTAATGAGGTAGGCATCGAGATCGCCGACGAAGCTGTGGGTGATATCGAGCGTGACCTCGACGTTAAAGATCGTACCGAGGCCAGCATAGGAAACCTGCGAATTGACGGTCGAAAAATCCGCAATGGGCTTCGGCAGATCGGTGGCGGGGATGACGGTGGGAGTGGTGGCGGCATCGCGGACGCCATTCCCGTTCGCATCGACGTAGATAACAAAACCTTCGAGGCCCGTTTCTCCAGGGCCCTTAACGCCGTCGCCGTTCTCGTCGTCGAACTTCTGGCCGCTGATCGAACCATGCTGAGCCGTCGGAATCCAGTTGCCGAAATCAATGCCCAGCATATTCGCCCCGCTGCGAACGGTCACGGGGGTGGGGGCAAAGGTCTGCTTCCAGCCGGCATCGATTTGCGTGTCTAGAAAATGCTCGCGCACGAAGTACTGCCCGGCGGGCAGGTTGGTAAACGTGTACAGGCCACCGGCATCGGTCACGGTGAAGGGTTCGAGGAACACGCCCGCAAGCTGGACCGAAATTGACCAACTATTGAGCACACCCGTATCGCCGGTGGCATCATCCTGGATCTCAAGTTGCCAAATTCCGGCGGCATCCTCGCCGTCTAGAATGCTTAGCAGTTCCTGGGGACGATACGACCCCGCAAAAGGATACGAACCACTGCCAATAGCTGTTACCGCTTCGTCATCGAGCGTCGTTCCCGTGAAGTTATCGCCTGACAGACCAACGTTGGCGAAGAGCTTCACTCGCGTGCCGTTGGGGCTGACCAGGTACACGCGGAGATCGCCATCATACGTGTGAGAGATGTCCAGCGTGACATTGATATCGACTATGGACCCGACCTCGGTGAAAAGCAGTTCGTTCTTAACAGTTGAATTATCGGCCAGCACTTGGGGCACACTGGGGGCGTTCACGACGATCTCTTGATCCGAAGTGCGGTTGAGTTGACCGTCGTTATTCTGGTCAAGGTAGATCACCCAGCCTTCCAAGCCGGTTTCACCAGGATCGCCGGAGAGGTTGTCGTTCACGTCGTTCCACTTTTGGCCTTCGATCGTGCCAACCTTGGTCGTCGTAATGGCAAGACCTGCAATCGAAGCAGGGGCACCATTTTCACCACTCACGCTAATCGTAATTTCACCCTCGGGGTTCGAGATCACGAGCAGCGAATAGGTCGATAGGTCGTTCGTCCCCGAAGGATTGTCGCCGACCACGAGGTCGTTGGCCGAAACCGTTTGGGTAAAGTCGAAGACCTGGGACGCACTATTCCATTGCCCGCCGAGGACTGTCACATGGTTTTCGGCAGCCGCATCGGCATGGCCAAAAACAAAGACCTGGTAAACCGTGTTCGGCGCAAGATTGGTCCACTGGAACGTCCACGTATCGCTGAGCGTGCTTAAATAACCGCCGAGTTCATCGAGCGGAATACCGTGGGCGGGAATGTCCGCGCTATCGATCGGGTTACCGCTAGCTACCGAGTTCAGCATCGAGCCGGAGGAACTGACCGTCAGTTTGTAAGGAACCAAGAAACCGGCTTCACTGATCAAATTATCTAGCACGGTGGGCGAGGAACCGCCCGAGTACGAGTTCCAATTCAAAGGGCTGGTGCCGCCGGCCACATCAAAGTCGATGCCCACCACCAGGTTCTTTTGCAGCGTTCCGCTGAGGCTGTAATAACCCAAGCTGCCGTAGTTTGAGTAACCGTAGTCAGAGTTGTCATAGGGCAAGAGAACTTCCACAAACTCTTCGGGGTCACCCGTGTAGTAGCCCGTCAAATCTTTACCGTTGACGTTCTTCTTGTACCGTGCAAGGGGTCCCGAGTGGAGGCTGCTGTCTGGCATCGGCCTCGTTACCGCTGGATCCAACTGCGCTTCCATCCAAAGCTCATCGGTACCGTCTAAATATGTAAGTGGCCTGCCGGTTCCCTCGACCGAAACGTAGTACGTGCCAGGTTGCAAGATCATCTTGCTAACCGGCGTCCAAGTGCCTTCCGGTGTGGGTTGTAGCGAAACGATTCCGTAGGCATCGCCCGTATTCGAGTCGGTAAAGAACGGGGTTGGGGCACTCTCATCCAACTGCACGAGCCAACCGCCATCGGGGATCGCAGTGCCCGCGTTCGACGCGCTGTAATAAGTAGAGAAGAATGTGGCGCTGCCGGCCGCAATTTCCGTGAGTGGATTGCTGGTCGCGATGAGGGTTCCCGCGGAATCATATATCTTGGCGAGAATATCCAGATTTCGCCCGCTCATGAACGGATTCACGGTGAGATCAAGAATCTCCCCCAACCCTTCCACAGTGAAGGAGAACATGTCGGCATCGGAAACGCCGGGGGCCGGATGCTCTCCGATGATCCCTTCCCCTTCGATCGTGACGGTATCGGTATTGATCGTCTCGGGATCAATCAGCAACGGATCGGCACCGACCATGGTGTTGCTATGGTCATCGGGCCGATACCCAAACCCGTTTTGCTCCGAGCTGATAATTGCCAAGTCGTCCTGCGTGTTGTCGGCACCGAAATACTCGCCTTTGCTCCATTGCATGAGCGAGGCAGCGCCGTTGCCCATGATCGGCCCCCACGAAGTGAGTGGTGACCAAAAGAGATTCCCGTCGGACGGAGGGATCTCAGGCAAGGGAGCCAAATTCGAATCATCGGTTAGGCCATATCCGCCAAAATATTCGCTATGCACATTAACGAATACAGGCGGACTGGGGTCTGTGAGTTCCCAGTAACTTATGGTTTGCCCATCATGCCCAAGCCCCAACGTATGGCCAGTTTCGTGAGCCGACACGAGAGCAATAGTTCCGGCACTATCTCCAATTTGCTCTGCAAATACAAAGCAAGCCACGTCGGCCGAATTGTGAAATGGGCTACCTGCAACTCCAACGGCCGCGGGGGTACCGCCATTCGGTGCAAACCAATCAAACACACTGCCGCCAATGGCAACACGCATGCCCCATGTTTCGTCGCCATTGCCCGTGTCTCGTAAGCCATCCACACCAGGGTCTTCTGTCGTCACGTCCACGTTAAATGGGCGGAACAACTCGGCCAGAAACTCCCAAGCGGCTTGGATGGTCTCCCATTCGCCATCGAAGTTGGTGGGGTCGCCGTCAAAATCGTAAGGCGGCGTGAGAATCGTGGGAGTATCGAAACTGGTGTTCCAGCTTGTGCCGACCGTCAGATGGCCGGTAAAATCCATGTAGATAACCTTCGTTGCTCCAGGCAGGCTATGCAGCAAGAAGGTCTGGGATTGCTCAAATGGCGCCACGGGCGGCGAGAGCAACGAACTTGCATTGGCTAGGCTGGGCGAATTTGCCGCAAGAACGCTTTCGAGTAGCGCGTAGCCGCCATCTTCACCAACGCCGGGCATCGGGCAGGCTTCGATCGGCGTACCCGAGAGCAAGCACCGATCTTCCAACCGCTCGATGGATAACGCAAACGCACGTTTGTTGTGATTTTTGCGTTTTCGGCCGTGGTGACGAAAATCCTGACTACGAACCTTCCGCCCTCGTCGAAGCATGTGCTCGATCCTCACTTCTGTTCCAAATTAGCCCCTCAAGCCCCGCGTCATAAGCGGCTGCCCGCGGTGGAAGCCGCCTCTAGGCTCCCCTAGGCAAGTTAGAGCAAGTTTAACCACCGGATCAGCCTGAAGCAAGCAAATAGTGCTAGGCCACAGGCCGGAGGAGCACCCCATGCGAAGGCTACAAAGTGGGACCAAGAAAGATCAGAATGGGTCTGAAATATACATAACTGACATGTCTCGGGGCGGCGAGCGGACCCCTGAACACTCGTCGGTTTCAGCAATCATTTCGTCCGCCCGGGGGGCCGGCCTAGGCTCTGGACCGAGGCGTTCAGGACCCCAAGCCTCCCCCTAATCGTGACACATTTCCCGCTTCCACCCCATCCACTGCAGGGTATTCGTTCAACGCCGGGTCGAAGTTGCTCGGCTGCCGTATAGTGGCAACGGGCCTGGCTCCCGGGTTGGGGAAGTGAGAAAAGATGAACTCGGGGCCGCATTCGAATTGCTGGCAGGAGTTACCGGATAGGGGGCCGCCGGCGCGTTGGGAGAAAGACTCGGCGCGAGACCGCCTGAAAGGGGATGTCCGAGTGTTTGGCCGGGCAACGGAGTGCCGAGCGCCGCACCCCCCAAATCGTACTGTGGGCTGCCGTCGAACGTCGGCATCACCCAGGTCTGGGCTCGCTCCGTCGGCGGAGCATTGAGCTGCACGATTCCAAGGTTGATCTTGAGCGCAAGGTTCGCCGGCGGCAAACGCAACGAAAGCACCTCGGGCAACGAAACCTGCTCGACCGGGTAGTAGCGATGGGATTCGGCCACCGCGCTGGCCAACAGAGTCTGACCTGCCTGGTCATACACGTGCTGCTCAACCACCCACGCCCGACGGGCATCGATCACCAGCACTCGCTGCAACGGGCCGCTCGTCGAGGCAAGCCAAGTCCGTAGCTCGAGCGTACCGACGCCGCGCGTGGATGGGATCGGCCCATCGATCACACCGGCTGGGTCGATATCCACCATTCCCAACGCCGCAAGCAACCAGGCCGGTTCGACGGGCATCATCTGACGAATATTGCTATTCGCAAACTGCGCGTGGCGGCAGTAGTAAACGCCAGGAGGTTGATTCCGCCGTATCCAGAGCCAAAAGAGTTCATCGTTGCTGCCAAGGTCCAGTTCCTGGCCACTCACGGCGGTTCCCGCAGTGAGTCGGAACCGGCCGGGCCTTTCCGCGGCCAGGTTGCCGCTAAGCAGCGGTATCCCCAAGGAGCCCGGCACGCTGATCGTCGCACCGGTGGCCGTCATCGAACGGATTCGAGAACTGTTCAGATTCACCGCGGCAATGATCTGCTCGCGGGTCGCCCCTTCCAAGAGAACCATCGGCGCGGCCGGCCCCGGCGCGGCAAACGGGTTCACCAGCAACTGCCGCTGGCACGTCGCGCCCGAGGCCGCAAACAAACACGCGATACTGAGCAGCAAAGTCAGCCGCTTGGTAACCCGATCGTTAGGCACGTGCGTTCTTCCTTGGGGTTCGTTCATGCCGCATCGGCAACCAGCAGGCTACTCAACTCCTGCTGAATCTGTTCGATTCGGTCGTCGCCCGGCATTGCAATGGCAACTTCGTAACTGGCGTCACGCTTCGCACAGAATACAGTCAACGCATGGCAGGCGTCCGACGCATCCCCCGCCCCACCCAACTCGACGCGAAGCACACGCCTTCGAACCAACAACAACGCCAGCACATAACGCAGGTCGCTCTGATCCGGGCAGCCGCCAAGTTGGTCGAACAGCTCCAGTAGGACATCGTTCGGCGCAAGCTTGATCTTCTTGACGGCCGCTTCCGGCACACGGAACTTCCACCAGGCAAATACCTGCTCGCCAGGCGCTTTCCATGCCGCGGCCGAAAAATCCTTTCGGACAATGTTGGCGCCTTCGACTTCAAGGGTCGAATAACACAGCTCGCCTGGGTCCAGCACGCGATCGGTCGCCGCGCAACGGCGCGTACAGCGATGCACTTCGAAGTCAAGCAACATGGCCAAGCGAGAAAACGAATGATGGGAATGAAGACGCAAGGAACCACATGGGTCACGCAACTCGCGCTGAACGGCTTGGCGTCGGCCGCTGGGCCGATTCGACCTCCCGCAACTCGTGCTTCGCGGCAAGGCAACCATCGAGTGCGCCGGCCAGGGGGCGAGCCTATCGAGCGTCGAATAGTAGAGTACGCTCCGCCTACCAGCAAGCCGAGCCGCTAGAAACAGGATGCGGCCACATTTCCCAAACCGCCCATCTCCGCGGCAGAAGCAGCGATAGCAGCTTGCCCCCCGTTCAGGCTCGCTATCATTGGGCCGTGAAGAAACGCGAGTCGGTGCCACCAGGGCCAATCTTGAGTACCACCCGTTTGCCACACTTCGGGCAGTTGCCTTCATAGGCCGTTTGTTCGCGGTTCACATACACGCGCGAGTAGACGTCGCAACACGCGAAGTGAACTCCAACAAACCGACGCGACTCGGCTTTCGCGTTCCCCCGCGAGCCAGGACTGCTTTCACTGCTCAAGTCCAGATGTTCTCCCGGCATGAGCTTTCCACTTCTGAGGAACAAAGGGGACTGAGCGGCTCTGTGGAAAACATAGCCCGGCCATCTTGGCTGGGAAAGAACGATTGAAGGAAACGCTGAGATTTCAGGTACTGCCCTCCGACCCGAAACGGGTCGGTTCTATGTTTTCTACAGAGCCGCCCTAACCCTTTTTCTAATTGTGGCGTTTCGAACGGCGGGCCAACGATGAGACGAGAAGGCAGCCGATTGCGAACAATCCCGACGAGGCCGGTTCCGGGACGGCGAGTGTGCCGGAAAGTTCGACATCAAACGTATGGGAGAAATCCGCCAGTGCGCTGCCGTTGCCCCGGGGGTCGGCCTTCAGTCGCAATTCGGTTCTAAGCTCGTAGCTATTTCCGGGGAGCAGGTTGGCCGGGAGCGCAAAACGTTCGTAGGCCTGGAACTGCACCAGTGAATTGTTCATATGGGTGGAATCGGCAAACACCAGACGTTCAATACGATCAATGAATTGGCCGCTCTGCGTGTATAACTCGATGATTCCAAGTGCCTCGGCTCGGCCGCCGACATCGGCTCGCAACAGGCCGTCGAGCAGGCCGTTAATATAAACCAGCGTCTGTTGCGGGCCGCCATCTTCACGCTGGAAGCGAAACGTTTGTCTGGCCGTCGTGGATTCAGATGCCACAGGCTCCGACGGCCCTGCCGAGACCATATTGTGGTGCCGACTTCCCAAAGGCGTCGGCTCAACTTGCCCTTCCCCGCCTGTGGGGCCTTGCGCCAGCGAGAACGTCAGGCCGCCTTCCGAAGGAACTGGCGTGCTGAACGGATTGAACGTGTAGACGGCGCGCGCTCGGGGAGCAAACGCCCGTTGAAACGAACTGACGGAAACACCCGATTGGGCCGGGCTTACCGCAAGATTCGTAATGTAGGTCTGGCTGGCCTGCAGGTTGACCGTGTTCCCTACTCCGATGAATTGATTCAGATCGGTTTGATTGACGAAGGAAATCGTGGGCGAGCCGAAACCGACGGTCGGCGAACTGCGAAAGTAGCTGGTTCGGAAGGATCCGACGTATTCTTCAATCGTGGGCCCTTCCGGCGGTGCCGAGTAATTCCAAAGCGTACCGAACGGTGCCATGCTGTAACGGACGGTGGTGCCGCTGTTGCTCACGATCCTTCCCGTATACGGAGCCGTTCCAAAGTTCGAAATCGCTCCCCCATAAATCGTCGTGAAATCAAACGTTAGATCGACACGAGTTAAGTAACCCATCGTCGGATTGAACAAGGGGAAGGAGAGGGCTTGGTTTCCAGTGCCGATCGTCGTACCGTTGGCCGGCGGCGTGGAAGGATTGGGCGTAGGCCACTGCAACGTAAAATTGAGGGAATTGACCGTGATGGTATTAGCCTGGGCACCGGCGGTGAACAGCAGTGAAATCACCAAGGCAAGACTAGCAACGATTCGAGCAGACATGGTTGAATTCCTCTATCGATACGGTTAGAGTCATACGCCCTACCTTGGACAAGAATTTCCGACCTGACGTCCGACAGCATGTCGGCAGACAAAAAACGCCCGACCTACATCACCCATCTTCTCCGACTCGAGCCCTGAGAAGGCACTTCGGAAAGATTTTGATCGTCGATTTTTGCTACATTAGCGGTGGAGAAGAGTTGGGAAGCAGCCCCTCGGTAGCAATGGTCGACTCGCCGACCGCTCGCCTCTCTGCGTTATCAGCAGATTCGCAAACCCAAACCACGGAAGAGCAGTACCGCCCAGATTACTACGTCAGCAGTCCCCTCGAAGCTGGACCTAATCGGCATCCCAGAACCCGGGACCAATACCAGCTTTGCCATCGCCGTTATGGTATCAAAGCGATTCTCCTGTGTCAACATTCACAACAGTTGGGTCAGGAGAACTGCAAAGTCGATATTCCAGCTGTTTGGCATAGCAAGCGCTGCTGATACCCGATATCGAGTCAACCACGAATCATTGGAAAACGTGCCTCGCTTGCAACACAATCACATCACCGACAGCCCTGAAAATAATGACTTTGCAGTTCTCCTGAGCAGTCGCTTGGGCAAGGGCAAATGACGGAGAACCAGTGCCAGCAACGCCGTGGCGATCACTTCGCTCTTGCGTCCGACGCAGGCCAGGAAGTAATAATAGTCTTGGTAGTCGTCGCTGACGCCGGCCGCCCGCAGCCAGGCGGTCACGGTACGTCGACCGTTGGCAAACAGCATCCCAACCAAGAGCACCGGCAACCGCCAGCGATTGCGCGCGCAGACCGGCGGAGAGCCACTGGCTCCACTCCGACCACTGCTCCGGGCATTCCCAACAACCTTCCGTATTCGCCATCCTTGGCTCCTCCATCGTGCGGCTTGGTTCGCAACCGCAGCATGATGGATGAGCCTTTTTTATTGGATATCAATTAACGACGTTTTTTCCGAAAGTGCAGTTGCATAGTCGTGGTTCGTGAATGACTTAACCCAGCAAAGCCGGGGGCTGACAAACCAATTCCAGGACATCCTCAATGACTTCTATGTGTGCTCAGCCACTTCCGCCGACTGCGCAAACACCTGCGCAATCACCTCTTCCAGTGGCTGGTCCTCCACGCTCACATCCTCCAGCGTGTGATTGGCCAGTACGGTTGAAAGGACCGACGAAATCTGCCCCCGGTCAACGCGAAGCTTCGCCCGTGGCTCGGCCAGCTCCAGCACTTCGCCGTAGCGACTTAGGTCGTTGGGCAACTTGCCGTTGCCAAACAGCAGCGTCAGCACCTTGTGGCTGCTGAACCGGTCGATGATGCCGGAGAGCGAACCGTCGTACACGATCTGCCCATGATTGATGATCACGACCCTTCGGCACAACGCGGCCACGTCCTTCATGTAATGGCTGGTGAGAAGGATCGTGATCCGTCGCACTTCCTGGTAATGCTTCAGAAACTTCTGAATGTTGTGCTGGGCAATCACATCGAGGCCGATTGTCGGCTCATCGAGAAAGAGCACCTCGGGCGAGTGGAGAAGAGCGGCGATGAGTTCCATCTTCATCCGCTCGCCCAGAGACAACTCACGCACCGGCTGATTGAGCAAACGGCACACATCGAGCAGGTCGACAAGCTCATCTTGCGCGCGCGTGTACTCCGCCGAATCGATGCGATAAATCTGCTGATGTAATCGAAACGACTCGGCTGCCGGCAAATCCCACCACAGTTGGTTCTTTTGCCCCATCACCAGGGCAAAACGGCGGCGATATGCGTTCGCGCGCTCCCACGGCACGTGGCCCAACACGCGGGCCGTGCCGGCCGTCGGGTTGATGACGCCTGAAAGCAGCTTGAGCGTGGTGGTTTTTCCGGCCCCATTAGGGCCGAGGAACGCCACAAACTCACCTGGCTGCACATCAAGATCGATCCCGCGCACCGCCTGCACTTCACGGTACTCGCGATGAAACAGCCCTCGGAACGCGGCCCGAAGCCCTTCCTTCTTCTGATACACACGATACGACTTTTCCAACCCGCGAATTTCGATGACACTCGCCATGGAAAACGATTATAGCGGAGCGTGCAGTGAGGAGCGAGGTGGCCGCTGGCTCAACCAACGTATAGCCGCTATGCGAAGGCTTGACGCAGCGGAGCGCGTATCCGCGACCGGCCAATGCCAACCTTGTTTGACGAACTGCACCCTACGCCGCGGCCCTGCCACGGGCCCCACCGCCGACGAGCGACTCGAGCCATGCCACCGTCCGGCCCGTCGCCCCTAGGTTCGCTCGCACGAGCGCCTGGGCATGTTGCCCCAACTCTTCCGAAAACGAAGGCTCCGCCAAGCACCGCTGCACAAACGATTCCAACTCGGCCGCATCATGCACAACGACAGCACCACGTACACCGAGCAGTGCGGACACGATGTCTCGAAAGTTCCACGTGTTCGGTCCGAATGCAACGGCTGCGCCGTAGGCCGCTGGTTCGAGCATGTTCTGCCCGCCCCTGTTGCCAAAGCTGCCTCCCACAAAAGCAATGCGGGCCGTCCCCCACCACGCGCCAAGTTCACCCACGGTATCGACAAGAAGGATCGAGCGAGGTGTTCCAAGTTGCGAGTGGTGAGTTGCGCGTTCTGAGCGGCATTCGTTTAGCCGCGACGCGGAGGGAGGCTCTGCGACTGCGGCGGAGCGCGATGCGGCTTCAAGTTGCGAACGCCGGCACCAGGCGAGCCCACTCGCTTCCAGTTCTTGCGCGACACTTTCAAACCGCTCCGGATGCCGCGGCACGAGCACCAGCCGCAACTGTGGATACTTCGGGAACAACTTCCGAAAAATCTCGACCGCGTACTTTTCCTCTGGTTCCTGGGTACTGCCCGCGAGAAACACCACGTCGCCATCCGCGAAACCCGCTAGTTCGCACAGCGACCGCGTACGCGCGTTCAAGCGGTCGGTCTGCGCGCCGTCGTATTTCAGCGAGCCGGTAACGCTCACGCGCCCGACTGGCGCACCGAGCGCCAAGAATCGTTCGCCCGATTCCACATCTTGCGCGGCTACAAGATCCACTTGACGCAATATCCAAGCCACAAACGGCCGAATCCGCCGATATCCCGGGTAGCTGTGATCGCTCAAGCGTCCGTTCACGATCGCCACCCGCGCACCATGATCTTTCGCCGCCGCGATGAGGTTCGGCCAAAGTTCCAATTCCGCAAGAATCAGCAACGTTGGCCGCACACGCCGCATGGCCGCACGCACGGCCCAACTGAAATCCAGCGGACAATAAAACACCGAGTGGTCGGCAAACTTCTTGCGAGCAAGCTCGAAGCCCGTGCGGCTCGTGGTGGAAACAACGAATTCCCATTCGGGATGAGCCAACCGCAACGCGCCGAGAAGCGTCGCCATCAGGTTCACTTCACCCACGCTCACGGCATGAATCCAAGCGCAAGGTCGATCGCCCCGCCGCCGCGGAGCGAAACCCAGAAACTTCTCGCGGAACCCCTCGCGATATTTCCCCGTCCGCACCGCCTGCCACACAATGAACGGCGAAGCGGCGAGCAGCACCGCAACGTACACAACATTCAGAAGCCAAGAAATAAGCCGAGCCACGCGGGAGTCCTTTCCAACTAACGTTCTGCGCCCTTCCTATTTCCTCATGCAGCACTGCTTATACTTCTCCCCGCTGCCACAGGGGCACGGTTCGTTGCGGCCAACGCGGGGCGTCAGGTTGCGAATGGGTTCAAGCTTCTGCGGCGCTTCGGTGCCCGCTATGGCCGCTTGTTGTTGCCGCTCGATCTCGCTCGCCGATTGCGCCTCCTCCTTAATCGCAGCCGATTCGACCCACGTGCTGCCCACGAAGCCCTCGTCGAGTTGTTCCATTTTGAAGATGAGGTCGGTCACGTAACTGCCGACCGAGTTCCACATCGCGTCGAATAGCGCCATCCCTTCACGCTTATACTCCACTTTCGGGTCCACCTGGGCGTACCCGCGAAGGCCCACACTGGATTTCAGGTGGTCCATCGCAAGAAGGTGTTCCTTCCACGCCTGATCCAAAATTTGGATGATCAGCAGTCGCTCCATCCGACGCATCTCGGGCCGGAAGTGGTCTTCAACCAATTGCGAAACCCTGCGAGTTGCCGCCTCGTGGTTAAGCCGGGCCAGCTCCTCGCCGCTGATCTCGGCGCTGCACGAACTCCGGAGCCACGCGACAAGATCATTCAGCTTGCCGTTCTGCCCCGTTGCAGCACCCAGCGTGGCAGAGCCAGCCTCAGGTTCGCTGGAGAAAAGTTGCTCGACGCGATGCTGCGCCTCGGCTGCCACTTGGCTGGCCCGTTCGTTCGTGTGCCGACTGCACGCCACCAGCACCTCGCGAATTTCATCGCGTTGTTTGTTCTTGAGATCGTCCAGCGAGATATCGGCATCGAACCTTCGCTTGGCCCATTCCACGAGGTCTTCGCGCAAAAAACCTTGCCGCTGTCCGCCCGAGCCTTGGGCGCTGAACCGATACAACCCCGCCAGCACCGGGTACTCGGCTTCGCGCTCGTCGTACGCTTCCTTCGCCCGTTGATGCGCCAGTTCCATGAACTGCGGGGTATCCAGGTTGCAAACCTCGTCGGGGGACATCACTACGCCGAACTTATCCCGCAGCCACGCGCACGCTGTTCGAATCCCGTAATCAGGCTCCAGGTACCGAGCGCACGGTGTAAGATCGACTCGCCGGAGGGCGTCGTCGGCCAGTTTGATCAGTTCCTCGGCCAAGTGGTCGTGCCCGATCTTCTTCAAGTCGCGATCGCGCAGGTTGAGGCCCCACCGCGTGTTGGCAGTGGAAGCCAGTGAGGCCCAATTCCATTCGCTTTCCTCTTCTCCCTCGGGCAGATTCTCCTCGATCGCGTCGAGCACCTGCGACTCGGCCATCCGGCTTGCCACATCGACCGCGATACGCTCCGCATCCTTGAACTCGGTGTTGCGGAAGTCTTTGGCCTCGAGCTGCGCATGGAGTAGGCTGCCCGCCGCGGCCGCGAACGACTCGGCACCGTAATTCGGGGCCAAAATACGCTCCAGGTGTTCGTCCACCTGGGCGTCGATCATTTCGGTAATCAGGTCGCGACAATTCGTGCCGTCCAATATTCGTTGCCGATAGCTATAAACCCGCTTCCGCTGTTCGTCCATCACCTCATCGTATTCGAGCAGGTTCTTGCGGACTTCGAAGTTGCGCTCCTCGACCTTCTTCTGCGCGCCTTCGATTCGCCGCGAAACCATTCGGCTTTCGATCGCTTCTCCTTCCTGCATGCCCATGCGCGTCAATAAATTCTTCACCCATTCGCCGGCGAAGATCCGCATCAGGTCGTCTTCGAGCGAAAGATAGAATCGGCTCGAACCGGGATCACCTTGCCGTCCGCACCGGCCGCGAAGCTGCAAGTCGATCCGCCTCGCCTCGTGACGCTCCGTGCCAATGATGTGCAGCCCGCCAAGCGATTTCACTTCCTGGCCCTCGACCTTCATGTTCTCGCGCTGCTCGATTTCGGTCACAAGCTGATGCCACTCTTCCGGCGGCACGTCCAGCCGGGTGGCATACTTATCCTGCAGTTGGGCCCAAGCCATCGTTTCTGGGTTGCCGCCCAATATAATATCCGTGCCTCGCCCCGCCATGTTCGTGGCAATTGTCACGCCACTCTTGCGGCCAGCCTGCGCCACAATTTCCGCCTCACGCTTGTGGTGCTTCGCGTTGAGCACCTGATGTTTGATCCCACGCTTATCCAGCAGGCTCGAAAGTCGCTCGCTCTTCTCGATCGAAACCGTGCCTACCAACACGGGCCGCCCTCGCCGCTGATACTCCTTCACCTTGGCCCGTGGTATGACCACCGGCTGCTTCGAGTCTTGCGGCAAAACCGTCAGTTCTTGCTCGGTCTCCTTCTCGATCGCGCCAACAAGGTACTCGCCATCGTCCTTCAGCACCTGATCCCAACGATTGAGCCGTTCGATCTCATCCGCAATCGCCGTGAATTTTTCGCGCTCGCTGCGGTAGATCACATCGGCATGGATCAGCCGTTGCAGCGGCTTGTTCGTCGGCACACCGATCACATCCAGCTTGTAAATCTTCCAGAATTCTCCCGCCTCGGTGAGGGCCGTGCCCGTCATGCCGCATATCTTCTTGTAAAGCTTAAAGAAGTTCTGCAGCGTAATCGTCGCCAGCGTCTGCGATTCCTCCTTGATCCGCACGCCTTCCTTGGCTTCCACCGCTTGGTGAAGCCCGTCGCTCCAGTGCCGACCCGGCATCAGCCGGCCCGTGAACTCATCCACAATCACCACTTCACCGTTCTGCACCACGTAGTTCACGTCACGCTTGTACAAGTGGTGGGCCTTCAGCGAATTGTCGATCAGGTGAGGCCACTGCATGTTGCCCGCCGTGTAGAAACTCTCCACGCCGGCCAGTCGCTCGGCCTCTCGCACGCCCTCGTCCGTCAAGTTCGCCGTATGCTCCTTCTCCTTCACCTCGAAGTGAATGTCCTTCTTCAACTGCCGCGCAACCTTATCCGCGCGGCCGTACTTCGTGATATCATCCTCGGCCGGGCCCGAAATAATCAGCGGCGTTCGCGCTTCATCTATGAGGATGTTGTCCACCTCGTCGATGATCGCAAAATTGAGCGGCCCTTGGGCCTGCTGGTGCCGCTTGTCGAAGCGACTATCGCCCCGGGCCGCGATCCGCATGTTGTCGCGCAGGTAGTCGAATCCGAATTCGTTGTTGGTGCCGTACGTAATATCGCAAGCGTATGCCGCCTGCCGTTCGTCCGACTCCATTCCCGCCTGAATGGTCCCGACCGTCAGGCCCAACCCCGTGTACAGCGGGCCCATCCACTCCATGTCCCGCCGTGCCAGGTAGTCGTTCACCGTTACCACGTGGACCGAGCCACGCGGGTGGCCCGCATCATCGATCGTGATCGGCTGCAACGCATTGAGATACGCCGGAAGCGTTGCCACCAGCGTCTTCCCTTCGCCCGTCACCATCTCGGCGATGTTCCCTTCGTGCAGAATCATGCCCCCCAATAACTGCACATCGTAATGCCGCAGCCCGAGGAACCGGCGGCCACCCTCGCGGCACACGGCAAACGCTTCCACCAAAATATCGTCCAGCGTCTCACCCGCTTCGAGCCGGCGACGGAAATTGGACGTCTGGGCTTGCAACTCGGCATCCGTCATCGCCTGATACTTCGGCTCCAGCGCGTTGATCGCCTCGACCTTGGGTTGCAATCGCTTCAGAAAACGAGCGTTGGCCGAGCCAAACATGCCCGTGATCGCTCGCTCGAATCGTCCGAGAATCGCGTTGCCAATTCCCGAGACAATCTCCCAAATTCGTTCAAGAATTTCCATGATTCAATGCCAACTCCGATTCGCGGCCGGCTGCAAAGCTGCCGTTTCTCATCAACAACCAACCGTTGCCACTTGTAACCAGCTCGCCTATTCAATCGCAATCATTTCGTTGCATCTCACAACTATCGCGGTTCCAAGCGGGGTGAAACGACTCCAGGGCAACCACGACAGGCCAACCGCCTTGCGTCGGCATTCGGCCGGGTACCATTCCAGCTACCGTGAATCGTGCTACGCGGCGGGAAAGATCATACTAACCGATCCTGGAAATAGGCGGGGTAGGCAATCCTGCTTCCGCATGTGAGCACCCCAACCTCTACCCCCCCTCGCAAAGAACGGTTTGGCGCGTAAAGTGGCTCTGGCAATAAGTTTACAGCGATCCACCCCCTCGGTCAAGCACACTTGACCCGCCACCCTGCCCTCCCCTCGCAAGCTAAACTCAATACTATGAAGGACTTCCATCGGCAGGTGGACGTTAGGCGTTAGTCGTTAGCTGTTAGCAGTTAGCTGTTAGTGCCGATTAGCTCACTCCTCACTCCTCGCAACTCGCAACTCGATGCCCTTCTCCACCAATATCCGTGGTCAATTCATCCTCCTTGGCACCGGCACCAGCGTGGGTGTGCCGATGATCGGGTGCAATTGCCCCGTGTGCGTCAGCGATGATCCTCGCAACCAACGTACTCGCACCAGCGCAATCGTCGGCTTGCCCGAGGGTAATCTGCTGATCGACTCTTCGCCCGACCTTCGCCAACAGCTCCTCCGCCAGCGTGTCGGCATTGTTCATGCCGTGCTCTACACGCATGAACATGCCGACCATGTCTACGGCCTCGATGACCTCCGCCTCATGCAATTCTACCTCAACGGCCCCGTGCCCTTGTATTGCGAACCTCGCGTCGAGCACCGCATCCGCAAATCGTTCGATTACGCATTCAATCCCGAGGTTCGCACCCACGACGGTGCAACGCCGCAAATCACTTTTCAAACAATCGGCCTCGAACCCTTCGACGTCCTGGGTGCCCGCATCATCCCCATCCGCATGCAGCACGGCCCACGCTTCGAAGTCCTCGGCTTCCGCTTCGGCAACGTTGCCTACTGCACCGATACCAATTACATCCCGCCCGAAAGCATGAAACTCCTCTCGGGCCTCGATGTCCTCATCCTCGATGCCCTCCGCGCGCATAACCACGCCACGCACTTCAGCCTCGACCAAGCGATCGAAGTGGCCCGCCAACTCGATGCCCGCCAAACTTACTTCACCCACATGTCCCACGAACTCGACCACGAAACCACCAACGCCAGCCTCCCCCCAAGAATGTCCCTAGCCCACGACGGCCTAACCACCCCCCTCACCTAACCACCCCCACCCCGCAACGAGCCCCGCTGGCGAGCCCGCTTCAGCGGGCGGAAAGTGGCCAAAAAGAATCCTTGAACTTCCGTCCACTATCTGCTACACTCACCCTCGCACGATCGATGGTTGCGTCGACGGTGTGCATCAAGAGTATCGCTCCTTGCCGATGGGCCCACGTTTGGGCTGCGGCCCCGAATACGGTAGCCGCAGCGAAACGATTACTGAAGGTCGGCAACGGATCGAAAGCGATCTTCCAGACCGCCCCGTCCCCCGTGTACCGGCCACCGATCGTATCCGGAGCTCCGGTTGCAAAATCGGAGGGGATCCCCCCCGTCTTTTTTCCAATCACCACGTTTCCCTTAGCATCGGCCGCAAGACCGAATCAACCGCCAACACTCGCAGCCCAAACCACTACACGACCTCACAAACCCGATGCTCGACATCGTCACGGAGGCTTCGCGCGCACGCCTTTGCGAATACCATGTGACCATCCGAGCATTCTCGGCAAAATGACGGACGGCCGGCGACCAAAGCCGACGGTTTCGCCGCCACACAACCGCTGACTACTTTCAGCGGCTAACGGGACTATCGCGGCCGAATCCCCCCTCCAACAAATCAAATAAAGATCGTCGCCGGATACTCAAGATAATCCTTCACGCATTGGATGAACGTTGCGCCGTCGGCGCCATCGATCACCCGATGGTCGAACGAGGCAGAAAGGTGCAGGATGCGGCGAATGACGATCTGCCCATGAAGGGCGACCGGTCGGTCGGCCGCCTTGTTCACTCCCAAGATTCCAACCTCGGGGTGGTTGATGATCGGCGTGGCCGCGATGCCGCCGAATCGCCCCAAGCTCGTGATGGTAAATGTCGAATCGAGCAGTTCGTCTCGGGCAATCGAGTGATTGCGGGCTGCCTCGGTAATGCGCCGCATCTCGCGGGCCGCTTGCCACAAGTCCATCGTCTCCACGTGACGCACGACCGGCACGCACAGGCCGCGGTCGGTTTGGGTCGCCACGCCTAAATGCACCGCCTCGTAACGCGTAATCACTTCGCGCTTGTCGTCGTAATGCGCATTGAGTTCCGGGAACCGTGCAAGTGCCCGCGTTACCCCCAGCATGATAAATGGCAGATACGTAAGCTTGGGCTGGCCGTCGGTACGATGCTCATTCAAATGATCGCGAAGCGTTTCGAGTTCGGTAATATCGACTTCTTCGATGTAGGTGAAGTGGGGAATCTGCGTGTTGCTCACCACCATCTTCTCGGCGATTCGCCGCCGCATGCCCGCCATCTGAACTTCGGTCGTGTGCGAACCAAGCGTGCGCCGCGGACCCGTCGGCGACACTTCGCTACGAAGATACACGTCCACATCGGCGTGGGTGATCCGGCCATTCGGGCCGGTACCATGCACCTGCTGCAAATCGACGTGCAGCTCCCGCGCCCTGCGCCGTACGGCCGGGCTCGCCTGCGGCGGCACCTCCGCTGTGTGCGGCAAATCGCCAGGGCTTACGGCCCGTTGAACCAACGGCGGCAACGAATTGTTCGAGGTCATCGAAAGCGGCAAGCACGCGCCGCCCGATGACTTCAGTTCTTTTCCGACTAATCGCTCGATCTCTTTCTCGCCCGAAACCTCTGCCGCCGCGGCCGCTGTGTCGAAGCTAATCAACTCGGCACCCACCGGCACTGTCTGTCCGATGCTCACGTGCTTTCGGACGACACGCCCCACCAACCCGCTCGGTATGGTCACCGTTGCCTTATCGGTCATGACATCGACCAGCGGCTGATCGACGCCCACCTCTTGCCCCGTCTCCACATGCCAGGCCACGATCTCGGCCTCCACAACACCTTCGCCCAAGTCCGGAAGTTTCAACACAGTGGTTTGCATGGTTTGGTCGTGGGTCAAGGGTCGAGGGTCAGGAGGACGATTGATGGTGCGAAGGATTACTGTTTAGCCGCGACGCGCAGGCTCTGCGGAGCGGAGCGCGGCACGACGATTTCCAGCATGGAAGCGAAGGACGGTAGTCTAGTGATACGTTGTTGGGGGTGGCATCCGGTTGATGCCCAAGTATTTCACATGATCGATTTCATTGTTTGAAACTCTTACGTTGCCAACACGGTTCGAAGTGCTTGGCCGATTCGTTCGCGGTTGGGCAGGTATTCTCGTTCCTGTCCGTGGGGGATGGGAGTATCCCAGCCCGTTACGCGAAGGACCGGAGCTTCGAGGCTCCAGAAGCAGCGTTCCTGCACGAGCGCAACGACCTCGGCACCGAATCCACAGGTGCGCGGCGCTTCATGTACCACGACACAACGCCCCGTCTTCTCCACCGAGGCGGCGATCGTTTCCAAATCGAGCGGCACAAGTGTTCGCACGTCGATCAACTCGGCATCGACCTGAAATTGTTCCATGGCGGCCCGGGCGACATGCACCATCGTGCCCCACGCGACGACCGTCACCGCATCTCCACGGCGGACGATTCTCGCCTGGCCTAGCGGCGTTTGGTAGTATCCTTCAGGCACGTCGGCTTCCGCTTGATCGCGCCACGGGGGAACGTGTTCGGGGTCGCCATCGAACGAACCGCGGTAAAGCCGCTTCGGCTCGAAGAACACCACGGGGTCATCGCTTTCGATACTGCTGATAAGCAAACCCTTGGCGTCGAGCGGTGTGGAAGGCATCACCACGCAAAGCCCCGGCGTGTGTGTGTAATACGCTTCGGGCGATTGGCTATGATACAACCCTCCGCGGATCCCCCCACCGCTCGGCGCGCGGATCGTCACCGGTGCCGTCCACTCGCCGTCGCTTCGATAACGCATCTTCGCCAGTTCGTTTGTGATCTGGTCGAATGCCGGGTACATGTAATCGGAAAACTGAATCTCTGGCACGGGCCGAAGGCCGTTGAGGCTCATGCCAATCGCAATGCTGATGATTCCCCCCTCGGCCAACGGCGTATCGAACACGCGAGTCGGACCAAACCGCTGTTGCAAACCTTGCGTTGCCCGAAAGACGCCGCCAAAGTAGCCCACATCTTCGCCGAACACGCACACGTTCGGGTCTCGCTCGAGCATCACCTCAAGCCCCGAACGAACGGCCTGGATCATATTCATCGTGGGCATGGTGTTGCGGGGGATGGAAACTGAAGGCTTGGGGTTAGGAAGTCTTATGAACAGGAGGAAACAGAGACTACGGAATTCGACATTTGCCTAGGGTAGAACCACGAAATCTACGAAAGGTACGAAAAGGCGTTCGTCGTTTCGGTGAATTCAAACTTCAAATGCGATAGACAAGATGTGGGTTAAAGTGGCGATGGAGTATTGAGTAATAATTGCCCCGGAGGGGCCTCGAGACAATTCCTTCCTACCCGTTGAACAAGCTGTTGCAATTAATAATTGAATTCACATTTCTGAAATGACCAACGACTATTTCCTCTTTCTCGACGCTGTCCCCTCGGTGGACTCCGTGGTGAAATTCTGCCTGGGAATTAGGTCGATGCCTCAACCCACGGCGCGGTTTGCGGCTTCTGAAAATGGAAGGATGGCAGGTTCTTCGTGAGGCTTTGCTGTTGGCTCGCCCATCAGCTCGGCACGTTGAGCAGCCAGGTGGGCTGGCACATCGGCGTACACGTGCTCGAACAACGATTCGTTCGCATGGCCCAATCCGTTGGCATGGGTTCCATACGATTCGGCAATCTGAAACGTGGCGTTAAGTTCTTGCTCGATAGCGGCATTGAGTTGCCGGTGCGATTCCTCCGACCATTCGCCAAGGGCCACAAGGTGGCGGCGCAAGCGGTCGATGGGATCGCCGCCAGGCCAGTGGTCGGCTTCGTTGTCGGCGCGATACTGCGACGGGTCATCGCTCGTCGAGTGGGCATCGCGGCGATAGGTGACAAGTTCGATCAGCGTCGGCCCGCCGCCTCGCCGTGCTCGCTCGATCGCCCAAACCTCGGCGGCATGGACGGCCAGGAAATCGTTTCCGTCGACTCGCAAACCAGGAAACCCGTAGGCATCGGCCCGCGCGGCAAAGGAAGTGCCGCCGGTGGCCATCGTGCGGTGGGTGCTGATCGCCCATTGATTATCCACCACGTGCAGCACGCACGGCGGTCGATAGACGGACGCGAAATTGAGCGCGTGATGAAAATCACCTTGGGCTGCCGTGCCGTCGCCGATCCAACTTCCCACCACCCGCCGCTCGCCGCGATAGGCGAACGCCATTGCCGCGCCGACCGCCTGTGGCAACTGGGTACCCACCGGGCTGGAAATCGAAACCACGTTGCCGGCCCGCCAACTGTAGTGAACCGGCATTTGGCGACCGCTCGCATTATCGCCCACGTTGCCGATCCCCTGGCACATCATCGTCAGCGCCGGCATGCCGCGAACCAGCAACAGGCCCGGCTGGCGGTAGCTGGGAAAGAGCAGGTCATCGTGCAAGTAAGCCGTCGCGGCACCGACCGAGACGGCCTCCTCGCCGCTCGACGTAACATAGAATGACAGCCGCCCTTGCCGCTGCATCGTGATCATTCTCGTATCGAAGTGCCGCGTGCGCAGCATCACTTCCAGCCCACTTCGAAGCTGTTGCGGGCTGAGTCGCGGATTCCATTCTCCCGCAGCGAGGTCGTCCGTCCCAAGCACGCGAATAAGCCCCACCGCATGCAGGCGAAGCGTTTCGAACGGGGCCAACGTGTCGGGCCTTTCCAACTCGCTCGCCGAACTCGTTGCGAGCGGCGCGAAGTGGGGCGTATCGCCTGGGCGATGAGGCGCCGACGGAACACAGAGCACCATCGGCAGCGGGTCCTTGAGCGGTAGCTCGCCCGCCCGCTTGAAAGCGTGCGACCTGCCGACAATTTGTGGTGAACCTTCCATGATGCTTCCGTGATTCACAGGTCGATTCGAGTCGAACCCTCACCATCGTCTTCGCGCTTCACTCAACAGCAGCCCCGCGCGAAACGAGCTGCGCACGAGTGGCCCCGAGGCGACCGCGCGGAAACCCAGGTTGCGAGCATCAACCGCCCAGGCTTCGAACTTCTCGGGCGCTACGTACCGATCGACCGGCAAGTAGCGATCGCCCGCGCGTCCAGGGGCGAGGTACTGGCCCAAAGTCAGTAAATCAACATGGGCGGTTCGCAATTGCCGCATGGCTTCTACCACTTCGTCATCCGTTTCTCCCAGGCCAACCATGATGCTGCTCTTCGTCAACAAATCGGGCCGAAGCTCCTTGGCCCGCCGCAAGACGCGCAGGCTCAACAAAAACGATGCCCGCGGGTCGCGAACCTCGCGATCGAGACGGGGTACGCACTCCACGTTGTGCGCGAAAACCGCAAGCGGGATGCCCGCCAACAGGTGATTCAATGCCGCTTCGTTGCCTGCCAGATCGCTCGTAAGCAGCTCGATCGTAACCTGGGGAAGCCGTTCATGCACGGCCTCAACACACCGTTTGTAATGATCGGCACCGCCATCGGGAAGATCATCGCGATTGACGACCGTGATGACGGCGTGCGTTACCCCCATTCGTTCGACGGCCGCGGCCAATTCTTGCGGTTCGTTTTCATCGAGCGGCGCGGGTCGGCGGACGGTCTCGACACTACAGAATCGGCAGCCTCGCGTGCAGGCCTTGCCCGCGATCATAAACGTGGCCGTGCCACGAGACCAGCAGTCGTTAAGGTTCGGGCAACGGGCTTCTTCACACACGGTGTGAAGCCCATGCTCGACGATGGTTCCTTGCGTCGAATTCAACACGGTGAGTTGCGAACCAATCGGCAGATTCACCCGCAACCAACTGGGCAACCGGGGCCGAGTGGTTCGAGGAGCATCGTCGGTGGTGGCAGCGGCAGTGCTCAAGGAAGTATGTTCGCCAATGTGCTAGCGTACGGAACGGGGACTTGGGGGAAGTGTAGTGAAGAGAGTCCATTACACCAATGGCAACGCATTCGCCACAAAGTTCGCTTCCTTCTTGATTTCTAGCCCGGATTTCTCACCACGGTGCACACAGAGAACACGAAGAACAAGCCAAGAGATCGTTTGAAGCAAGGTCAACCGCCCGGAGCCACGAGACAGGGTGTTTCCGCCGTTTATTGTGGTAGGGGTACTTGCTACTGGTTTTCTCCGTGGCTCCGTGGCTCCGTGGTTTTGATTGTGAGAAATGCGGACTAGACAGGTCATAGGTGTGGTATTGCCTCCCGACATGGATATGTAGGTATTCGCTCTCAAGTAGCCGATCTTGCGAGGGTGGAAAACTAACCCGTGAGGCCCTCGAACAGTGGCGTGGAAAGGTACCGTTCGCCCAAGCTGGGCATGATGGCGCAGATTCGTTTGCCTTTGAACTCGGGCCGGGCGGCCACCTTCGCGGCGGCGCATATACTGGCGCCACTCGAAATGCCCGCCACGATCCCTTCCTCCTTCGCCAGGCGCCGCGACCACTGAAACGCTTCTTCGTTGCTCACTTGAATCACTTCGTCGAGGAGCGCCGTATCAAGGTTGTTGGGGATGAATCCCGCGCCAATGCCTTGGATTTTGTGAGGACCGGGTTTGCCGCCCGAGATGACGGGCGAATCGGTCGGCTCGACGGCAATTGCCTTGAAATGTGGATTCTTGCTTTTCAAGAATCGGGCCGCGCCCGTGATGGTGCCCCCCGTCCCGACGCCCGCCACGAGTACGTCGATGTTGTGCCCCGAGTCTTCCCAAATCTCGGGGCCGGTCGTGCGTTCGTGAATGGCAGGGTTGGCCGGGTTATCGAACTGCTGCGGCATCCAGGCGTTCGCGGTTTGCTCGACAATCTGCGAAGCCCTGGCGATTGCGCCCTTCATGCCTTCCGAGGCTGGCGTCAGCACAAGTTCCGCACCCATGAAACGCAACAGTGCCCGCCGCTCGACCGACATCGACTCGGGCATCGTAAGGATCAGCTTGTAACCCTTGGCCGCGCACACAAACGCCAACGCAATGCCCGTGTTGCCGCTGGTCGGCTCGACAATCACCGTATCCTTCTTGATCCGGCCCTCGCGTTCGCCTGCCTCGATCATCGCCGCGCCGATGCGGTCCTTCACGCTGTTGAGCGGTTGGAAGAATTCGCACTTGGCGAAAACCGTGGCCTGCCCCGACGGCACCAACTGATTGATTTTCACCATGGGGGTATCACCGATCGCTTGCGCGATGGAATCATACGTCTTGTTGCGTGGCATGGTTCACCTGACTTCCTGAAACGGGTTTTCGCGAAACCGGATCGCCCCAGTTTCGACTCCTACGGATAACCCCAAAATTATCCCGATTCCACCAAGTTCTACAAGGTCATGGGCGGGGCGGAGACTGGGAAACCAGCTCCAGCGACTCGTTCCGCCAACGAATCGAAACAAAGGAATCAACCCCGGTTTGGTCCGCATTTCTCACTGTCAAAACCACGGAGGCACGGAGCCACGGAGAAAACCAGTAGCAAGTACCCCTGCCACAAGGAACGGTGGAAACACCTTGTCTCGTAGCTACGGGCGGTTGACCTTGCTTCAAACGATCTCTTGGCTTGTTCTCCGTGACCTCGGTGTGCTCCGTGGTGAGAAATCCGGGTTAGCCGCGACGCGGAGCGGAGCGTAACGAAAGACTCAGGCTAGACCCCCACAGGCGGGCAAGCCGAACTCGCCATGAGCCGCCAGCGGAGTTCGATCGGCCGGCTGGCCGCCTGCAACTGCGGCCAATCGTTGTACTCGGCGACCGGCACAAGATGGGCCATCAGCGAAAGAGTAAGAGGCGATTCGTGAAACGGAAACGGAGCCATCGACACGACCCAGGCCAGCGTTTCGTTCGGGTTCTCGAATGTAGGATGCTTGCGACCGAAGCCGATCGAATCGAATTGAAACTCATCGAGCACGCCATAAGCACGGGCTTTGAGCGTGGGCTGTTCAAGAACGCCGTTGTCGCCCATGCCGATCGGGGCATCGCCGCAAAGCCAGAGGCTCAGCAGATCGGTGGTCAGCAGCAGTTGTTGGGCCCGCTTTGCCTGGTCGAGCGTGTGCCCGCTTCCCGCGCGAATCCATTCATCGAGCCAAGCGGTGCGAAGCTTTCGCTTGGCGGCGAGCCAAGCGATGGCGGCGGGTTCGTCGCCATGTTCCGACTGGCTGAGCAGGTTGTAGAAATGCCCCGCGACGAGGAATCCCGCCAGCGGGCCGAGTCGCCGAGCCGCGTCGATCGAGCCATCCCAAATGGCAAGCGACTCTTCGAGCGGCAATTCATAAAACGAGAACGGCCCGCCGAGATCCGGGTTGATCTTCGGCGCTGCTTCCCAGGCGGTCCAGCCATCGTCGTGGTGCGTGATCGCCTCGCACGCTTCGTGCGGCAAGATTTCTCGCAAGTTGCGCGCGAGCAAGCCACTCAGCCGCGCATGCTCGACTTGCGATATCAGCAGCCAGCAGCGTTCGTCTTCCGAAAGTTCCACGTCGCGTCGAATCATGGTTTGAATTGTAGCAGGCAACCGCCACAAACCGAACCGCCGGTGGCAAAGTCAGGGGACTCGTACTACGTCGGAAGAGACCATGCCACAACAGGGTCCTATGTGCGAGAATGGCTATTCTTGGCCATTCTGCGAATGGAATGGCGACTGGTTCTGCAGAAGACCTGGCCCGGCCTGCGAGCACACCGGGTGGCACGGACGTTCGTCCGTCCCTGCCACGGACCTATAACCCGGATTTCTCACCACGGAGCACACCGAGGTCACGGAGAACAAGCCAAGAGATCGTTTGAAGCAAGGTCAACCGCCCGTAGCTACGAGACAAGGTGTTTCCACCGTTCCATGTTTCATTGGTTCATTGTGGTAGGGGTACTTGCTACTGGTTTTCTCCGTGGCACCGGTGCCTCCGTGGTTTTGATTGTGAGAAATGCGGACTATTGCTCAAAAGCCATGCTCTCCATGCTTGGCGAACAGCGGAAAATGGGGGGTAGCATCGCCCTTCTGATCGCTATTCCCCAGAGGCCATAAAACGCCCCGGCGTTTTGCGGCAATCACAGGCACCAAGAAGCGGCCGAAATATTGAAAAAAAGAGTAGACAAGCTTGTACGTTCGCATATGATATGCAATATGCAGGCGATTGGCTTCCCGGTGGCGTAACGTGGTAGCCCGGAGTTTCACTCCGGTTAGCCCGGATCTCTCGCCACGGAGCACACAGAGGTCACGGAGAACAAACCAAGAGATCGTTTGAAGCAAGGTCAACCACCCATAGCTACGAGACAGGGTGTTTCCACCGTTTATTGGGGTAGGGGTACTTGCTACTGGTTTTCTCCGTGGCACCGGCGCCTCCGTGGTTTTGACGGTGAGAAATGCGGGTTAGACGATCGATGCGCAAGGTGTGGGGCAGTATGAGCGACGCAGTTGAGCTGTCGTGGAATCGTTGACGAATCGTTCCGCCGGAAGCCGTGGCAGCAGAGTGGTTTGCAACGAGCGTGTTGTCTCGGGGAGCCCAGCCCCGGTTCGCGAGGGAGATGCCGAAAGAAACAACAGCAGAAACTGTTGCATCGTTCGGAGCATGATGGGCTGCCTACTTCTATCCTTCATTCTATATACCGTCGAGGTCGATGATGTCGAAGCTACGAAGCCCCCGTTTAACCCTCCTTTCCCTATCGCTTGTAGTACCTTTGGTTTCGCTGGGGCGGCCGTGTGCCGTGCTCTCGGCAGACTTCGTTTGGCTGAACACGGCAACGGGTGATGTTCGCACGGCCTCGAACTGGGACTTGAACCTGGTCCCCGGCGTGCAGGCCGGTAGCAACGCCGACAACATTCATTTTGGGGCCGTCGGCTCGGACTCGCCGACTCAAGCCAATGAGAACTTTTGGATTCGCAAACTATTTTTTGATGCGGGCGCCCAATCGCACACCTATACGGGGAATAGCGGCACGAGCACGTATCTGTCGCTGAATGTTCTGGGCTTTGCGGGCGAAGGCACGTCGGCCCTTTTTAACAACAGCAGCACTCAGCAATTAATCAATGTTACCACGGGCAAGCTCGGCATTGCTGGGTTGATTAACACCGGCACGGCCGCGGGCGGCAGCTTGGTCATCAATGGTGCGCTTTCCATATCCGACGGGAGCAATGGAGGCACGCTGTACACGGGTCTCACAGGCTCGAACGATGTGTACTTTAACGTGGACTCGTCGATCAATCCGGCTGGAATCGTGACGGGTGGAGCATGGACCGGTGGGTCTACAACAAGCGGCATGTATCGTCGTGCAAGACAGCGGTTCTTCATGACTAATTTCGCTGGCCGTGCTTACTTGGGAGACATCGGCACCAACTACGCCGGCACCTTTCATCTCGATTCCACCGCGAATGGAGCGTTGCGGCTCACGCATAACAACGCGTTAGGAAGCGCCGCGGCTTCCGGTAATGGCCTTGCCGCGGTGATGATCTACGGTGGCACAACAGGTAACGGAACACTGGAACTTTCCGGCGGCATCTCGGTGACACGCGGCCAGATGTACCTGGACGGGCGTTCTGGTTTGGTTGCGGATGATCCCCATATCTTGAATGTCAGCGGAGACAATACGCTTACCCTCCAGGCAGATTGGGGTACCGGAACACGAGCTGAGTTTGGCACAACTGCCGATGATTCATCGACGACAAGCCATGCGGGAAACTGGAATATCCAATCGGATAGCGGCACGCTCACGATCGCGGCCGGTACTACGAGTATTTATCTTGGCGCGATTTACAATACGGAAACCGTTAGCACGACTCTACAACTCTTGGGCGCGGGAAATGGCCAGATCGATGCTCCGATTCAGAAATACTTGACGAATCCGACTCTCTCGATTCTCAAGAATGGCACCGGCACCTGGACGCTCACGCACGCCAACACGGCCGTGGGTGTTGGCAGCACGTACGACGGGAACGTCACCATCCAACAAGGCACACTGGCCCTCTCGGGTTCCGGGTCCTTGGCCAACTCGCCCTCGATCGAAGTTCTATCGAGCGGCGTCTGGGATGTCTCCGGCGTTGGCGGTTACATGCTGAACCCAACCAATGTCTTATTGAAAGGCACCGGCACGATCAATGGAAACCTTACTGCTGGAACGAGCAACGTAATTGCTCCAGGCTCGGGCGGTGTCGGCACACTCAGTTTTGGCAACGACTTGAACCTTACCGGCGGTTCGACACTTCCATTCGAACTGACCAACAACCCGCTCGGAACCAACGACAAACTCGCGATCGCGGGAGGGCTGAATCTCTCGGGCGTTACCGATGTTAACATCGCTCCGATCAACGGCAATCTCGGCTCGGGCACCTACACGCTAATGACTTATGCCGGCGCGTTATCGGGCGACCTAACGAATCTGAACCTCACTGGCACGTCGGCCTCTTCGCGCCAGACGGCTCAACTTAGCACGGCAACTGCTAATCAGATCAATTTGGTTGTTACGGGCACGGTTGCCAACCTAACTTGGGTTGGCGGCAACAATTCCGATGCGTGGGACGTCGGCGGCACGGTAAATTGGACGGGGCATCCCACCGATAACCACTTCTACGATGGCGACAAAGTGACCTTTTCCAGTAGCGGTACTTCCACCGCTGATGTTGTGGGAGTGGTGGCCCCAGGACAGGTCGATTTCACGAATGGCGTCGGGAATGACAAGGCCATCACCGGGGGTTCGATTCAAGTTGCCGGCTCGATGAACTTTTCCGGAGCGGGGAATGTCACACTCTCGAACTCCGATACGACGGTGAATGGAAGCCTTAGCACTTCCGGGGCGGGTAACGTTACAATCAGCACCGGTTCGCTTACCGTGAATAGTACGCTTACGCTTGGCGGTACGGGTACTGTTACTTTCGCGAATTCATTCAGCACCAACACGCTTCCCGCCACGATGAACCTTAACAGCGGCAATTTGGCCTTTGACCGCACCGATGATTTGTCGCTTACGAATCAACTCGCTGGCGCGGGCACGTTCCGCAAACAAAATACGAATACGGTCACACTTACGGGGAATAGTTCGAGTTTCTCGGGTGCCTTCGTGGTTGAAAGCGGAACCTTGCGCACGAGCGGCGTTGGCACTCTCGGCTCATCTTCCGGTGGGACGACGGTCATGAACGGCGCTACGCTCGACGTGGGCGATAACGGTAATACGACCGTCTTCGATGGCTCGGAAGCCGTTTCGATTGTCGGCACGGGTGTCGGCGATATTGGCGCTCTTACAAGCACCCAAGGCAACTCAGAAACCCATATCAATCAGCTGACCCTGACGGGCGACGCGAAAATATCTGCCCGCGGTTCTGTTGCCGGTCGCAGCTACATGTGGATCGACGGCCCGGGCGCTGCAATCCATGGGAACGGCTACAACCTCGAAGTCGAAGTCATCACGGCGAATGGCATACCGAAATCCGACAACACCGAAATGAACTGGTTCGTCGGTGATACCAATCTGAACAATATCACGCTCTCTGGCGGAAACGCGCTGTACCTGGGGGGTGCCACCACGCTGGGGCTGAACACCGGCACTCTCACCTTTAAAGATCATGCCGTGTTGGGCTTCTATGGGAACGACGGGGCAGAACCCAACGCCAGCACGGGCCTCATCGACAAGCCCATGGTCATCGACAACACCACAAACGGTGGCGGCCTGGCCATCTATCGCGGCAACAAGTCCCTCTCTTCGCCCATCACCATGAACGGAAACCTCGATGTTGCCGTGTACAACTCAACGAACGATACCAATTGGAAGGCAACTCTCACCGGACCACTGTCTGGTCCTGCCGGGCTTTCAGTTCACCTGAGCGCAAGCAGCACAACCTCCCGTATTGGTACGGTTGTGCTCACGGGCAACAACAACTATGCCGGTACCACTACGATTGGCGGAGGCGGAGGCCTGGCAAGCGGCGTCACCGCGGCCAACGATCGCATCACGCTGCAAGTCAACGGTACCCACACCGGCGGCGGCGATTATACCGTTGCCGAAAAAGCCACCCTTGGCGGCACCGGCTCGATCGGCTCCTCGATACTCGTTAACACGGGCGGTACGCTCGCGCCTGGCGCCAATGTCGGAACCTTGACGATCGCTGCCGCCACCCTTTCGGCTGACGCCATTCTTCGGATCGAGTACGATAACTCGCTCGCACCCAAGGTCGATCAACTGATTGTCAGCGGTGCTCTGGATATCACCAATGCCATCGTCGATTTCGATAACCTGGGTGTCGGCAACCTCACGGGTGCATCGCACGTCTTCGCCACGTACGCCGCCGGTTTGCTGACCGGCACGTTCTCGCCCACGGGCATCCTCGATCTGCCGACCGGTTACGCGATCGATTACAACTACCTCGGCGCCAATCAAATTGCCCTCGTCTCCACAGGCCCAGTGGGCTTGCCCGGCGACTTTAACGATGATGGCTTCGTCGACTCGGCCGATTATGTTATCTGGCGAAAGAACGAAGGCACCTCCAACCCGCTGCCCAACGACAACGGCATCGGCGGTGTAGTGGGCACGGCTCATTACGACCTGTGGCGCGGCAACTTCGGCAATCCGCCCGGCGTTGGCAGCGGCATGGGCACCTCCGCTGCGGTTCCTGAACCAACGGCCATGGCCCTCCTTGCCCTCACCCTCTCCGCCTTCGTCTGCCAGCGAAGAAGGTTTATTGCGATGGGCATCACCTGAGCGTCGGTGGTTTTCGGATCTTGTCGTGCTCGTTTCGTGTGGGTTACTCCTTGTTTGATGGAAGCGGTTGGGCGAAAGCGGCGTCGCGGTCGAGAATGAGTGCGCTCGTTCGCAGCACCAGTCGCTCACCGCCCTTGCTGCCTGCTCGTAGCGCCGTGATATCCGCCGACCTCACATCATCCATCACCACGGCGGGGCGGGCGTCGGGGGTGTCGCAATCTATCAG
>JADZFK010000175.1 GCA_020849945.1 Pirellulales bacterium
AACTTGGACCATTAACCTGCATTTTCGGGTGAACGCGATAGCAGTGCGAATATCGAGGTTTCCGACGTGCCATCGGTAAGTGACGGCCTTGATTTTGCGTGCCAAAGCGAAAACTGATCGGCCCTGCAGATACCCTCGTAGCGCTGGCATTGCGAGCGTGTTCCGTTAGAATGCAGAGGGACTGGCTTTTCAGCCAGTGCGACCTCCTCGGAACAGGGTTGCCATCACATGGCTCTTCGCAACGCACGGTATTGGCGGTACGCGGCCCCAGCAACGTTGGTGCGAAGGGCGACGGCATCGTTGCGTTTGGCGTCTGTCTGCTTGCTAGGTCTGTGCATTGGAACTCAAGCGACGCGAGCCAAAGAGCAGGCTGAGGAGTTTGTCAGAGGCTTGCAAGAACGCGGGCTGCACGACCTTGCGTCCGAGTATCTCGATCGGTTGCAAACCAGCCCGTTGGTTGACGAGGCCACGCGGAAACAAATTCCGTATCTGCGTGGGATCGCCTACATCGAGCAATCGCGGCAAGCGCCCGATGCCGCCGCCCGCGCCGCGCTTCTAGACAGTGCCCGTCAACAATTGGAGCGGTATGGCGAAGCGAATCCGAACAGTGTGGAAGCGGCCGAGGCACAATTGCAACTAGCGACTGTGCAGGCATCGCGAGGTCAGGAATTGGCCCGGCAAAGATCGCAGTTATCGGCCGATCGCGCCTACGACAATCAGCGAAATGAACTGGGAAGGGAGGCGCGAATCCACTTTGCCGAGGCGCGGGAAACCTACCAGCGGGCCGAGGCGACCGTAAGCAGCGAGTTGGAAAAGCTTCCTCCGACGACGAGCGCAACGGCCCGCGACGACACAGGTAGTCGGCGTCAGCAACTGCGCGGCCGGGTGGCGCAACTGCGATTCTCGGAAGCTCAAATGCACTTCGAAGCGGCACAGACGTACCCTCGCGGTGCCGATGAGTTTCGCCAGTTGAACGAAACGGCAGCGCAAGAACTTTCGGCCGTGTACGACGAGTTCTCTACGATGCTCGTCGGGCTGTACGCCCGGCTGTACGAAGGACGATGTTACCAGGCGTTAGAGAACTATCCGTTGGCCTTGGGATGCTACGAGGAACTTGTGGGCAAGGAAAATGTCCTGCCGCCGTTCCGGAAGCTGATTGCCTCGGCACTCCACCGCAAGGCCGAGGTGCTCGTCGCACAAGGCAAAGTGGACGAGGCAATCGCGGCCTGCCATGCGGCTTTACGCGATGCAAAGAACGATGAAGAACGACAGCCCGAGTGGCTAGCCGTGCGATTTCGCCTGGCCGAAGCACTGACTCAAAAATCCCAATCAGCCCGCCCGAATTCACCGGAGCAAAAACGTTTGCGGGCAGAAGCCCGCGATGCCTACCGCGATGTGGCACGGATGCCGGGAGAATACCAGGCGGCAGCCCGTACCGCGGCCAATTCGCCTGTGGCCTCCTCGTCGAGTGCCGTTAGTCCTGCCGGGGCAAGTATCGCGATCGAGGAACCCCACAGCTTCAGCGCGGCGTTCGAGTTGGGTAAGGAATCGCTTGCTTCATACAATTCGGCCAAGCTTGCGTTGCCCAGCGCGGAGAAGAATAATCCCGCGGCGGTACCCGAGCTGCAGGCCCAAATGGAGCGGGGCAAGGAACAGGCCCGGGAATACTTTCGCGCGGCAACGCTGCTGCTAGACGACGAGAGCGATCCACGCCAAGTGAACGAAGCCCGTTACTACTTGTGCTGGTTGTATTGGGAAGCGGGGGACTACTATCGAGCGGCGGCGCTGGGCGAGTTTCTGGCGCGTCGATACCCCGATCACCCCGTGGCCAGTTCAGCCGCCAAAATTTCAATGGCTTCTTTTGAGAAGCTATACAACGAATCGGTGGTAGCCTCCGGCAGCCACGGCAACGAGGCCACGGGCGAGTTCGAAGCAAGGCAGATGGCCACCATTGCCGAGTTCATCGTTCGTCGATGGCCCAACACCGAAGATGCCGACGCCGCGTTTGGTGTGTTGGTGGGTTATGCGATTCGCTCGGGCAAAGTGGAAGAAGCAGAGCGGATGCTGGCCCAAGCCTCGGCCCCGTCGCGCCCACGACTCGAGTTGTTATTAGGCACGGCGCTCTGGGGGCGGTATCTCGAACTCTCGCAACCCGAACAGAAAAACGCGGTCAGCACCGAGGAGTTGGCCAAGCTCGAAGCCTCGGCAGCTAACTTCTTGCAAAGCGGGTTCGAGGCCGTTCGCAAGGATTCGCCGCCGAACGACATTGCCGCCACAGCCGCGTTGTATTTGGCGCAACACTACTTGGCACAAGGCAACGAAGGCGATGCCATTGCGCTGCTAGAGAACGAGCGATTCGGGCCTCTCGCGCTGGCGGCTCGCGGAGAACCTTCGGCGGCGGCCACGAATCCGTATGCCCTCGAAACCTATAAAGTGGCACTGCGGGCATATGTTTCGATTTCTCCGCCGCAAGAAGAAAAGGCGGTAGCCATGATGCAATCGCTCGATAAGGTGGTGCTTTCCAACGGCAACCCACGCGAAGCGGCCGACCAATTGACGCGAATCTACCTAGGTATGGGCGTGGCGCTCAGAAAGCAGATGGATGATCTACACGCCGCTGGCAAATCACGGCAGGCCGATCGCGTATCGGTCGCGCTCGGCGCGTTTCTGCAACGAATTGGGGAACATCAGAATCGAGCGGCATGGCCGGTGCGGGTGTGGCTCGCGCAAATGTACTACACGCTCGCGATACCCTCCGCGGGTTCCGAATCGAGCCGGGTGGCATTTTCTCAGTCTGCTTCAGTCAGCAAGGGTGAACGCGAGTACTTAGTTCGTGCCCGCGATACCTACCAGAAATTGTTGGACGAGGCCGAGAAGGACTCCAAGTTCGCCCCCAGCGAAACGGCATTTTTGGCCGCCAAACTTCAGTTGGGAGAGTGTTGCCGCGAGTTGGGAGATTACCCCGCGGCACTCAATACTTTTTCCGACATCTTGCGAGTGAAGGAGTCGTCGTTGGCCGTGCAACGTGCCGCGGCTTTGACCTACCAGGCACGAGGCCTCCACGAAGACCCGCAATGGTTCGAGTTCGCCATTCACGGCGGATACAAAGTGAAATCGACGGGCCAGAACCGAATCTGGGGTTGGCTGCGGATTTCACAAGTAACGGGCCGAGCCGCCTCGCAAAGCCAACAATTACACGACGCCTTCTACGAATCTCGATTGAATCTTTCGCGGTGCCGCTACTGGGCAGCGATCCAGCAGTCGGGCGATGCCCGCACCCAAGGCTTGGCCAAGGCGCGGCAGAGCATCCAATCGCTCGCGCAGCAGTATCCCGAACTCGGCGGGACCAAGTGGAAATCGTTCTTCGAGCGGTTGCTCCAGCAAATCAATCAAGACAACGGCTCCGGATAAAGCCCAACCCGCGATCCAAGTTATTCTTATTCGTTATGATTCATGATTCGTCCCAAGCCGACGGCTTCCGCCGTCGGCTGCTTCAATGAGTTGTCCCCAATCGCCGTAGCCCTTCCACGGCACAATCTCCTGTAGCAGCCAAGTTCGCTCCCATGCATGTCTTAGCGTCAAGTCGTCAATATCTCGTTTTGTTGCTCTGCTTTTTGGCCATGGCCGTTGCACCCTCGGTGTCGGCCGCCGATTTCAAAGATCGCGTCCGCCTCGCGCACGGCAGCGAAAGCGGTGAAGTTTCGGACATGACTCCGACGGAAGTGTCTGTCGGCGCGGGCCGTACGATCGCCGTGAATCTCATTCGATCGATCACCTTCGATGGCGAGCCGGCCGAGTTGGCCCAGGCTCGGCTCAATGCGGCGAACGGCGCTTACTCCAAGTCGCTGCAACTGTTGGCCAAGATCGACAAGAACCAAGTTCGTCGCGACTTTATCAAGCAAGAAATTGAGTATTTCGAAGCTTATGCCGCCGCCAAACTAGCGCTCGGCGGCGAAGGCGAAGTGCTCGATGCGGGCCGCAAGCTCAATGCCTTTGTGCGGGCGAATCCCAAGAACTATCACTTCCTGGAAGCCACCGAGTTGATGGGCGAGCTACTCCTGTTGAGCGGGCATTTTACGCATGCCGAGCGGCAGTTCGGCGAGCTGGCCAAAACGCCCTGGCCCGAATACAAAATCCGCTCGACCGTCGGCATGGGCCGCTCGCTTCAGGCCCAAGGCAAGCACACCGAGGCGATCGGCCAGTTCGACGCCGCGCTCGCCACCGCCGACGACGGGCCTGAATCCCAGCAGCAAAAGCTGGCCGCCACGCTCGGCAAGGCCGTCAGCCTCGCCGAAACCGGAAAACTCGATGAAGCGGTCGGTATGATTGAAAAAATCATCATCGAGGCCGATCCTCAACAAAAGGAACTGCACGCGCAGGCGTACAACGTATTAGGATCGTGCTACGAGAAGGCGAACAAATCCAAAGACGCACTCTTTGCGTTCCTCCATGTTGACGTACTTTACAACACCGTGCCGGCCGCCCATGCCGAAGCGCTCTTCCACCTCGTGCCGCTCTGGAAGACCGTCGGCCAGGAGGAGCGTTCGCGCGAATGCCGCGAACTGCTCACACAAAAGTACGCGGCCAGCCGTTGGGCGAAGGAACTGAAGTAGCCTTTGCTGCTTGGTACAATTCGACGTCAATCGTGCTTTACGTGCCTGCCTCCGCCCCGTTAGACTGAGATGCAACCCACACCACGATTCACACTATGGGCAGGTTTGTAAGAAACGGCGGCGGGAATACTTTTGGCACGGTCTCTCGATTTCTCTTTCCAGGGTCGGCCTTTAGGCAAAGCAGGAGAAGGTTATGCGGCAGCTTGTGTCGGCGAACAGTTTTCGTAGTGCCCGTGGCCTCTTGTTCTCGTTGGCATTTATAACCACGATCGCGACGGTTGGCGCCTTTGCGCCGTCCGCAGTGGCGTTGCAAGAAAAGTCGGATGTGGTCGAAGATACCCTGCCCGACAAAAAGCCCCCCGCCAAGGTCGCCCCTGCTGGCGATCAGGCAGACCCGGAGGTGCCCCCTCCCGCAGTATCCTCTCCCGAAGAGGCGGCTCCACCGGAAAAGGCTTCAACCCCGGTGGCCGCGCCACGCCAGAGTTACCTGGCGTGGCTTTACGACTCTTTGGGAGCGCTCTACAGCATCATCTTTCTGAGCCTTTCCTTCGCGCTCGTGGCCGTGTTTGTAATGAACGCCCTGGCCGCTCGCCGTGAATTCATCCTCCCCTCGCAACTCATCGAGGGCTTCGAGGCCCAGCTCAACGCCAAGAATTATCAGGGGGCCTTTGAAATGGCCAAGGGCGATGAGTCGTTCTTGGGCAAAGTATTATCGGCCGGGCTCGCACGTATTTCGAGCGGTTACCCACAGGCCATCGAAGCCATGCAGGAAGTGGGCGAAGAGGAAAACATGCGGCTCGACCATCGGCTCAGCTACCTGGCGCTCATCGGCACGATCAGCCCAATGTTCGGTCTCCTGGGAACGGTCGACGGCATGGTAAAAGCGTTTAACGTTATTGCTCAATCGCAAGTGTCTCCCAAACCTTCCGAATTGGCAGGCGGTATTTCGACGGCGCTCGTTACAACACTCGTGGGACTATGGTTGGCCATCCCCGCGATTGCGGCCTTCAATATCCTGCGCAACCGTGTCGCTCGGCTCGTGCTTGAAGTGGGCATCGCCAGCGAAAACCTGATGAGCCGATTCCAAAACGTTGGGCCGCAGAAACAGTAATCGAAGTGAGACTTCGTTTAGCCGCGACGCGCAGGCTCGGCGAAGCGGAGCGCGGAAACGCCTGTCGTGTTCAAGACGCATCGTTCAGGCCAGCCGATTTCTTTGTCATTCAATTCTACCAAGCTCGATCAACGTTTGCTCGAACGATTCATGATGGCCTCCGCTCATTCGTGTTCATTCGCGTTCATTCGCGGCTCATTCCCTCCGCGTCTCCGCGCCTCCGCGTGATCCTTGTCGAGCCAACATTCATGCGATACACAAAGCACAAAATGGCGATGGCCGAAATGGATATGACGCCGATGATCGACGTCACCTTTCAACTCATTGCGTTCTTTATGTTTGTGCTGAATTTCTCCGAGGTCGATCAGGACCAGCGGATCAATCTGCCAGCCAGCGAGCTCGCGCAGCCGCCCGAGGTGGCCTACGACGAACCTCTCACCATCCAATTGACTAGTGACGAAAAAATCTATTTCAGCGGCGACGAGCTGACCGCGGCCCAACTCAAGTCGGCCCTGTTGCGCGAAGCCCAACTCATCAAATCCAGTCCGAAGAAGAAAGTCGCCGATGTCACCGTGATTATTCGGGCCGACAAGAACGCCAAGACCGGCAAGGTGCAGGAAATCATCCAACTCTGCCAAGAAGCCGAGTTCGATACCTTCGCCCTCCGCGGCCGAACCAGCGACGTTTCAACCCTGAATGAATAAAGAATTCACCACAGAGACATTCACCACAGAGGTCACAGAGAACACGGAGAGAAAGCGTACCGGACAGAACCAGGAACACTTATCAACGCTGATTATCACTAATAAAGAGAATTGAATTCTTGAACTGCATTTCAATTGATTAGTAATGATTAACGATTATCAGTGTTTTTTCTCTCTCGTTCTTCTCCGTGTCCTCTGTGGTAAAATTCTCCGACGAACCAAGCAGCTCGGCCATGCGAATTCGACACAATTACACGGCGCTCGATAAGATCGATCTGCAGATGACGCCGATGATCGATATCGTGTTCCAGTTGAATATCTTCTTTTTGGTCACGTTCAAAATCGTATTGCCGGAAGGCGATTTCAATATTCGCATGCCCTCAACCGCGTCGGCCCGGCAAGTGCAGCAGAGCGAAACATTGCCCATGACCGTTGTCATGAAGGCGACCCCCAGCGGCGAACTGGCCGACCTGCGGCTCGCCGGCCGCTCGTTCGGCAACGCCCGCGACGCCTTCGCCCGACTCCACCAGCAGATCCGTTCGCAAGTGAACGATGCCGGCGGCCCCGGCACGGCCGCCGATCTCGAAGTGGAAATCGATGCCGACTACGACCTCAATTACGACAACGTCATTCGGGCCATCACCGCGATTACGGGCTACATCGAGAATGGCCAGAAACACAAACTCATCGATCGCGTCAAATTCACCCCGCCAAAGAAAGGTGAAGTAGGGGAGTAGGTGTTTTGGCTCTCGTCCCTCGACCCTCCTACGCCCTTGGGTGAAACGCCTCATGCACCTTCTTCAGCCGCGTGTGATCGACATGCGTGTAGATTTGAGTCGTGGCGATGCTCGCGTGGCCGAGCATCTCTTGCACTTGTCGCAAATCGGCGCCCCCGGCAAGCAAATGCGTGGCGAAACTGTGACGCAACGAGTGAGGGCTTAGCTCGGACGAACACCCCGCCAGCTTCGCATACACCTTAATCAACTCCCAAATTCGCTCTCGTCGCAACCGGCCCCCGCGAGTGGAAAGCAGCAGAAACTGCGAAGGCGAACTCGAGCGGGCGGCCAGTTTTGGCCGCTCGTGCTCCAAGTACGCTTCGACCGCAGCCACCGCCTTCGCCCCCAAAGGCACCACACGCTGTTTATCTCCTTTGCCATGACACAGGCAGTACCGCTCGGCCAAGTGAAGGTCGCGCGGCCGCAAGAGCGAAAGCTCCGAAACGCGGCAGCCCGTTGCGTACAGCAGTTCGAGCAGGGCCCGATCGCGCCGCCACCACGGCCGGGGCGGCCTTGGCGCCGCAACCAACGCACCGATCTCCGCTTGGGAAAGCACGGTCGGCACCCGCTGCCACAATTTCTGCGTGCCCAATAGCTCGGCTTGATTATCCGTAAGCACGCCTTCCAGTTGCAGGTAGCGAAAGAACACCTTGAGCGAAACGACATGCCGACTAACCGAAGCCGGCGCAAGCTCTTGCGACATCAGCCAGGCGGGGTAGTCGGCCAATTCCGAAATCGTCAGCCCCGCCAGCCGACGCCCACGAAGCCACGTGAAGAACCGTCGCAAGTCGCGCTCGTAAGCAACCACGCTGTTCTCGGCCAGGTGGCATTCGCTTCGCAGATACCGCACGAACGATTCACGCCATCGGGCCGCGTCCTCGGCGGCCGCCATGCGGCGCGGCTTGATCTCCTTCCGATTTCCCGCCACGGCAGGATTCTCCGACTGGTTTCGGCAAACTCGTGCGTGCCATCGTGCTTTGGCCCCGCGCCGATTTTATCGGCCCGCCGTACCGTGCCTACTCAGTTCATCTGGTCAGAAACGCCTGGCGTTGGTTATCCTAGTTCGGCACCGCACGATTGTACGGTGTAGGCAGTTTGTGCCGTGCCACGACTGGCCTCGGAATAGATAGCCGCCCCGTCTCGGGTCGGCAAAGTGATTTTCAAAACTCAGTGTTTCCTTCAACCGTTCTTCACCGGCCCAAAGGGCCGGGCTATCTGTTACGAAAACGGTATCATGCAACGCGTCGTTATCGATGAACCGTACCGCTTCGTGCCGCCCGTGTATTCCGAGTGGTGGCCAACGCTGCTGCGCTTCATCCTGCGCCCTTACCTGTGGCGATGTTATGGTGTGCAAGCGGTCGAGTGCCGGCATGTCGAAAGGCTCAAGGCATCGCTTGCGGCAGGTAGCAGCATCCTTCTCGCCCCAAACCACAGTCACCCCGCCGACCCCATGGTGTTGGGCGTCTTGGGCATGGAAGCGGGCTGCCACCTGTTTGCGATGGCCAGTTGGCATGTGTTCAAGCAAAGTCGCTTCCAAACATTCATGACTCGTCGCATGGGTGCCTTCAGCGTGTATCGAGAAGGGCCTGATCGGCAAGCCGTCGATACCACAATCGATATTCTTGTCTCGCGCCGTCGCCCAATCATCATGTTTCCCGAAGGTGCCCTCACTCGCCACAACGACCTCATCGACGAAGTGATGGACGGCCCCTCGTTCATCGCGCGGCAGGTGGCCAAGCGGTTGGAAAAGGAACACAAGCCGGGCGGCGTCGTCATTCATCCGGTCGCCACTCGCTACGCCTTCCTCGGCGATGTGCCTTCCGCCGTTGGCCCCGATCTCGATGCACTCGAAGCCCGACTCTCTTGGCAACCTCAGCATCATCTCTCGCTGGTCGAACGTATCGGCAAAATCGGCCGCGCGTTCCTTTCGCTCAAAGAAATCGAATATCTCGGCGAAACCGCCATCGGGGACGTTTTTCAGCGGGCCACCCAACTCATCAACCAGGTTCTGACCCGCCTGGAAAATGAATGGCAAATCGTCGATAGGTCGGGCAATGCAACAGCCCGCGTCAAACGGCTCCGCACGGCGATTCTGCCCGACATGGCGGCCAACCGCGTTGCGCCACAAGAACGCGCCCGCCGCTGGCGCGACTTGGCCGCGGCCTACTACATGCAGCAAATCTCCCACTACCCACGCGATTACATCCTGCGCGAGAAGAACCTTCCCGAGCGAATCGTGGAGACAGTCGAGCGATTGCAAGAAGATTTTACCGATGCGGCCACGGTCCACCGCCCGTATCACGCCATCATCGAAGTTGGCGAGGCGATCCCCGTCGGTACCCAACGCATGCGTGGCGAATCAGGCGATCCGATCATGATCGAAGTCCGCCGCCAACTTCAGGGGATGATCGACCAGCTAGCATCCGAACGAACGCCGATCTGAGCCGTATTCAATACAACGGAAATGCAATTCATCGAAGTGCCGCCGGCGGAAACAGGCGGTTGCATCATATCAAACTGACAAAGACAGACAAACCTTGACGCCTGTTGCACCTCTCCTTGTCGAAAGTCCCCGAACTCGTCGAGCGTTTTTCTCAATCGGCTCCTGGTAACTCAGCACGACGATTCGCTAGAATGAGTTCTCCATCTTGAACCCCAGGCCTTGCACCCCAAGCCGACGGCTTGCCGTCGGCCGCCGCCGACAAGTCGGCGGCTTGGGTCAATGACCTTTTCCTCGTAACTGCTCGATTACGATCATCCGCCCCATGCCACAAAAAACATTGCCGTTAACGTCGCCGATCGTACCGCTCTGCGAATTAGAGGAAGGCCAAGAGGCCGATTTCTTCGCACTCCTGAGCGAGAAGCAAGAACTGAAAACACGCGATGGCAAGCCATATTATCGTGTTTCGTTCCGCGATGCTCGCCGCGAAGTAGCGTTCCCAATTTGGTCCGATTCGACCCATGCGATTGCTTGCCGCGACGATTGGATGCCTGGCACCTTCTTCAAAATGCGGGCACTCTTGCGGCAAACGTCCTACGGGCCGCAACTCGAAATCAAGAAGATTCGACCCGTTGAAGAGGTCGACCGCAACGAAGGGTTCGACCCCCTAATGTGCCAACCCGCCTCGCGGTTCGACCCGGTCGAGATGTTCGCCGAGTTGATGAACCTGATTGAAGAGCGAATCGAAAACGTGCCGTTGCGAAAGCTCGTGGCCGATATCTACGAGCAGAACCGCGAATTGCTGCTCCTGCTGCCGGCCGCCAAACGCAACCATCATGCCTTCATCAGCGGGTACTTAGAGCACGTGCTCAACGTTACTCGATCCTGCTGCCACCTAGCCGAAAGATACGCCGAGCTTTACCACGAACTAAACCCGCCGCTGAACAAAGACGTGGCAGTGGCCGGCGCGGCACTGCACGATATTGGCAAGCTCCGCGAGCTTGAAGCCGGGCCAAGCGGTGCCGAGTACACGCCGGCCGGCAACCTCATTGGCCATGTGTTGCAAGGGCGCGATATCGTCCGCGAGGCGGCCGCCGGGCGCGAGATCGACCCCGACCTCTTACTCCGCCTCGAACACGTGATCGTTTCCCACCAACGCTTGCCCGAGTGGGGCGCACCCAAGCCGCCGATGACCCCCGAGGCCCTGATTGTTCATCATGCCGACGACCTCGACGCCAAACTGCAGATGATGGTCGGCGTCTTCCGCGATGAACCCGCAACCGGCCCCATGACCACCAAACGCAACCCACTCGGCCACGCCTTCTACCGCGGCCAGGTGTGAGCTTTGCTGTTTGGAAATCGACCATTCCGTCAGCCCCCGGCTCTGCCGGGAGTTCAACGATTCTCGCTTCGGCGCAAGGAAAACGATCCTATGCCAGTACCCCCGGCAGGGCCGGGGGCTGACAAAAGAATCCAAACGTAAGTCTTAACCCGTCATGAGGAGCGACGGAGGGCCTGCACCACGCGCGCGTGCCCAGCCAAATCTTTTACGGTTGGCCCCAGCTCGAACTCCGGGCGCTTCCGCACCAATTCCTCAACCGCCGCCGCGATCATCGGGCTGATTTCCACCAGCAGCGAGCCGCCCGGCTTCACCCGCGGCACGGCCTGCTCGACGAGCCGGGCGATGACTTCCGTGCCAGCCTCTCCCGCACATAAGGCCAGGTGGGGTTCATGGTCGCGCACGTCGGGCGCCAGTTGCGTCATCTCGGCCGACGAAATATACGGCGGGTTACTCACAATGTAATCGAAACGCGGCTCCGCCGGCTCGGCCGAAAGCAGATCGGCTTCGAGAAATTGAATTCGCGCTTCGACGCCATGCCGCGCGGCATTCCGCCGCGCAACCGCCAACGCGGCGGGGCTGATATCGATCGCCGTAACGCGGGTTTCCGGCAAATACTTGGCCGCACACACGGCAAGGATGCCGCTCCCCGTGCCGACATCCACAATCTCCATCGGCAGTTCACCGGCAGATGCTGAGGCCTTTCGTAGCTTCGCGCGGTCGAGCAGTGCCACGACGAGCGACTCGGTTTCCGGGCGCGGGATGAGCACGTCGGGCGTTACTTCAAAGTCGAGCGAATAGAACTCCCGATGCCCAACCAAATACGCAACTGGCGTACCGGCCGCCCGCCGCTTAACTAGTTCGCGAAATTTCGTGCGAAGCTCATCAGACGCCGATTCCGTGTAGGCCGCGTACAGCTCGATTCGTTGACACCCCCGCGCGTGGGCCAGCAACACCTGCGCATCCAACTGCGGATTCTCCGCCCCGTGGCTTCCCAGATACTCGACCGTCCAGGTCAACAGTCGGCCAATCGTCCAGGGGTCTGAGGGAGTGTCCATGAAAGTGAAATTGCTGCTACTCGATCGGCGGAAAAACTCACGTCACGATCTCATGCGAGAAAATGATTGTCCAATTCCGTCCGCTCGTGTTGCCTCAATCCAAACCGCCCATCTGGTCGCGGAGTTGCTGACGATCGTAATCCAACAGCGCGTCGGTGATGGGCTGCAAGTTGCCGGCAATCACCTGATCGAGGTTATGCACGGTCAGCCCGATGCGGTGATCGGTCACGCGGTTCTGCGGGAAGTTATACGTGCGGATGCGTTCGCTTCGGTCGCCCGACCCCACCAAACTCTTGCGTTCGGCGGCCCGTTTGGCCTGTTCCTTCTGCAACTTGAAGTCGTAGATGCGGGCGGCCAGTTCGCGGAGCGCTTTGTTCTTGTTCTTGAGTTGGCTTTTCTCGTCTTGGCATTGCACGACGATGCCGGTTTCAAAGTGGGTAAGCCGCACGGCCGACGCCGTCTTATTGACGTGCTGCCCGCCCGGGCCGCTCGCGCAAAAAGTATCGAGCCGATAGTCGTCTGGCTTCAAATCGACTTCCACCTCTTCCGGCTCCGCGAGCACGGCCACCGTGGCCGCCGAGGTGTGGATGCGGCCTTGCGTTTCGGTATCGGGAACTCGCTGCACACGATGCCCGCCGCTTTCGTACTGCAACTCGCGGTACACGCCTTCGCCTTCGAGCGTGAATACAATTTCCTTGAAACCGCCAAGCTCGGTCGCGCTGTGGCTGAGGATTTCGGTCTTCCAGCCTTTCACTTCCGCATGATGGCGATACATTTCGTACAAGTCGCGGGCGAACAGGGCCGCTTCATCGCCGCCGGTGCCCGCGCGAATTTCCATGATGACCCGCGAACGATTGGCGTCTTCGCCCCCAACCGTAAGGTCCAACAGTTCACTCCACAACGACTCGCGATCGGTCCGTAGTTGTGGCAACTCGGCCTCGGCCAGCTCGCGCAACTCGGCGTCGTCTCCTTCGATCATCTGTTGGGCTTCAGCGATCTGGGCATTGATCTGTTTGAAGCGGCGATACTTTTTCGCCAATTTGCCCAGCGACCCATGCTCACGGGCCACCGCGGTAATGCGGGCCGGAATGGAAAGCACCTCGGGGTCGATGAGGTCTTTTTCCAACTGCTCGAAACGGGCCAGCTTTTGCTCTAATAGATCGCGCATGAACACACGGGGGCAAAGGGGGGCCGGCGCGAATCGGACGAAAGAGACAGGACCAGGAATGCCGACGATCCCCAACCCTCTCATCCAGGCGTACCCACCTACTTCTTGCCGCCCCGCTTCAGGCTGGCATAACCGGCCGCGGCAAACTTCGTCTTGAACTTCTCGATCCGACCAGCCGTATCGACGAACTTCAACTTGCCCGTATAGAAGGGATGGCAAACACTGCAGATATCGACCTTCAGCTCCTTGCGCGTGCTCCGCGTGACAAACTTATTGCCGCAACCGCAAGAAACCTGTGTTTCGTAATACTCGGGATGAATGCCGTCTTTCATGGCGATGGAACCTTTATCACGCCTCGGAGGGATTTCTGGATAGCCCCTGAGTGTATCAATTCCAAGTTCATCGAGCAAGCGTCAATCCATGCCAATTATTTAGGGCCGATCCATGGTTCAATTTGGGCGAGTGCATTGAAAACCAACCCGAAGCGCCTGCGAGGGAAAGTATGCTTTTCCCTCGCAGGCGCTTCGGGTTGGTGAGTTCTTACTGAACCGAACATGAAAAACTGATCGGTCCTGGCCAATTATTAGGCCAACTTGCATGCCAATGAGTGGTTCATTACCATCAATCATGCGAGATTCAGGCTCGCGGCACCTGCTGGGGCCGCTCGATCGTTCCGCCGCTTGCCAACCAATCTATGGTCGGAGCCGAGGGCGAAAATGCCCAAGGGGTTTGTCATGCGTTTTTTCGGCCAGGGTGGGTTGATTGTTTTGTTTTTTTTTACGCCGCCTGCCCTCCTGCCAATTTCGACCAACGCCGATCCGATTACCGAACACTTTCCTGAAGCGGCAAGTTCAGGGTGCTTGAAGTGCCATTCGGGAATCGAATTGATCCGCGAGCCAGGGTCGGAAATGCTTCGCCAAATCATGGAGCGGGGCAAGGCCTTGGGCGATCCGGCAGGCTGTGTGGTGTGCCACGGTGGAGATGCCAAGGTGACCACCGATAAGGCCGCCGCGCATGGGGGCACCTTCTATCCCGCCCCGGCCAGCCCTTGGGTAAACGAGCATACGTGCGGAAAGTGCCACGAGGAGCAGGTCCGCGTTCAGTGGAACAGCCTCATGATGACCGAGGCTGGAAAGATCCAAGGCACCTGCTGGGCCTTCGGCCCCTTGGAGGGCTACGAACATCGCTGGGCCAATTACGCCGCCAAGAATCCCGAGGACCCTTCGCTCCGACGTGGAACAACCGCCTACCGCGACTACATGGCCTTGCTCAAAAAAAGTGAGCCAAACGTCTTCGTGGATAAACACGACCCGTTGCCCGAGGCACTGAAGGCGGATGAACTACATCGTTTGCACGACGACCCCAGCCAGGCCGCGTTCACGTACATCCGGCAAGAATGCCAACGGTGTCACCATGCCGTCAAGGGCAGGCAAGCTCGCGGCGACTACCGCGGCATCGGCTGCGCTTCGTGCCACACACCTTACAGCAACGAAGGGTTCTACGAAGGTGGAGACCCGACGATCTCGCGCGATGAGCCGGGGCACATGCTGGTCCATTCGATCCAGGGCACCCGCGAGGCCAAGGTCAAAGTTCATGGCACCTCCTACACCGGCATTCCCGTCGAAACGTGTACCACCTGCCACGATCGCGGCAAGCGGATCGGCGTCTCGTATCAAGGGCTGATGGAATCTCCCTACCCATCCCCTTTCACGGCCGACGGAGGTGATCAGCCGCCGCTGCACACGAAGCACTACGTGGCGATGCACCAAGATATCCACTACCAGAAGGGAATGTTATGCCAAGATTGCCACACCTCGCTCGATGTGCATGGCGACGGTTTTCTGGCGGCCGCAAACCTGGCCGCGGTCGAAATCGAATGTAGCGATTGCCACGGCACCCCCGACAAGTATCCGTGGGAGTTGCCGCTCGGTTTCATGGATGAGTTTTCGATGAACGTCGCTCAAGGCGCGGGGCGCGGGGTTGCTTTCGAGGCCCTCCCTTCCGCCGCGTACGGTTCAACCCCGCCAATTCGCGATGGCTTCCTGCTAACGGCCCGCGGAAACCCATTTGAAAACGTGGTCCGCGATGGCGAGGAAGTCATCGTTCACACCGCGGCGGGAAAGGATCTGCGGCTTCAGCCACTCAAGAAACTCTTCGAGGAGAAGCGAGTCTCCTTGCAAGGATCGGTGGCGATGCGCGGCGTCTCTCGCCACATCAACCGATTGGAATGCTATACCTGCCACACCAGTTGGGCGCCGCAATGTTACGGTTGCCATGTGAAGATCGACTTCACGCAAAAAGGGGTTGCCCCCGAGGGCAAACTCTCTCTGCAAGCGTTCGATTGGGTTGCGGCCGGCCGAAAACACGAGGAAACTGCCCATCGCAACGACCGTGGCGAGAAGGGCTACGACACCGTGATCCCAGGCACGGTCCGCGAGGAACGCTCGTATACGCGCTGGGAGGATCCCATCCTGGGCATCAACGGCGAGGGGCGGGTGTCGCCCCTCGTGCCAGGTTGTCAAACATCGGTAACCGTCATCGGGGCCGATGGCAAACCCGTCATCGCAAACAAAATCTATCGAACTCAGGCAAATAGTGAAGGGGCAGGGGCCGAGGGGCAGCTATCCATCGACATGAGCCCAACTCAGCCTCATACGATGACCAAGAACGCCCGCTCCTGCGAATCGTGTCATGCTTCCGCCAAGGCTGTGGGGTTGGGGGTCGGTTCCACTCGGCCTTGGAATGAGCGCCATTTCGTCGATCTGGAAACAGTTACCGGAAAGATACTTCCGAATCGCACACGCCCTCAAATGGAACCCATCGAAGGCCTGGACCACGATTGGTCGCAGATCGTTGATGAAGACGGAAAACAGCTTGCGACCGTCGGCCATCACTTCAAACTTTCCCGAGCGTTCAACGCCACCGAGATCAACCATATCCGGCGAGATGGCACGTGCGCCGCTTGCCACCGCGAGATTCCCGATAAGTCGTTGGCCGTGAGCTTTCTCCACCACGTTGCCGAGGCGACCGGGCAGCTCCCCAAGTCTGCCGAGGACCACGGCAATCTCATCCACAAAATCCTCCTAACCACCGCATGGGCACAACTCATCGCACTCGCAGTGGTTGTGGGAGCCATCGTACTCGCTTGGAGGCGTTTCTCCCCCTTCCGAAAATCGCGCAGTCGATAATCGCGCCAAGCCCCGAATACCCAATCTCCTGGCTTGCTGGGTGTTCTTCGTGCTCTGTGGTTTCATGCCACTAACGGTGAAAGTGTTCGCATCAGCCGCACACTTTGTTCCGGCCCGAAAGGAACGACATGGTGGGTCGGCTACAAGATCGGGGCCAACAGCCGGGCCAGGCTCACCGCCAGCCGGAATAGGAACGAGCGGCTAGTCAGGTCGGCCGAGGTCGTTTGCCGACAGTTTGCGAAATCCTCTTCGAGCATTTCTCGTACTTCGCGGGCAAACGAACGATCGGCAAACAGCAGCGTGATCTCGAAGTTGAGGCGGATCGAGCGATTATCAAAGTTGGCGGTGCCGATGGTGGCCAGATCATCATCCACCACGATCACTTTGTGGTGCATGAAGCCCGGCTGGTAGCGATAGAACTTCACCCCCGCGGGCTCGGTTTCCGCAATGTACGAAAAGGCCGCTAAGTAAACCAGTTTGTGGTCGGGTTTTTGCGGCAGCATAATGCGGACATCCACGCCCCGAATCGCAGCCAGTTGCAGAGCGCTGATAAGCGCTTCATCGGGCACGAAGTACGGGCTGGCGATCCACAGCCGATGCTGGGCCGAGTTGATCGCGTGCATGAAGAGAAGCCCGCAACTTTCCAGCGTGTCGGAAGGGTCGGAGGCAAGGCAGAGGGCCGTTTCGTTTTCGCCCGGGGCGGGCGATGGCGTCCATTCCAAATCGGGCACGTCGCCCGTGGCCCAATACCAATCTTCCAAAAACGCGAACTGGATGGCCGACACAACCGGCCCACGCACTTCGACATGCGTGTCACGCCACGGGCCAAACCGCGGATCGCGCCCCATGTACTCATCGCCTACATTCAACCCGCCAACATACGCCGCCTTCCCGTCGATCACCACGATTTTCCGATGGTTGCGAAAGTTGATCTGAAACCGATTCCGCAATCCCCGCGAAGTACGAAACGGCACGATCGCCACACCCGCCTCGGTAAGCGATTGCCGATACGCCAACGGCAAATAGTAACAACCAATCTCATCGTACAACACGTACACACGCACGCCTTCGTGTGCTTTCCGCGTGAGAATCTCCCGCATCTGCTGGCCCAGGGCGTCGTCGCGGATAATATAGAATTGCACGATGATGTACTTCTGCGCCTGCTCCAGGCCGGCAAAGATCGCCGGAAACGCACGGGCACCGTCTACCAGCAGCGTGGCATCGTTGTGGCTCGTAAAGGGCATCTCCGCCAGCTCCTCCAGCGCAAAGTACTTCGGATTCGCTCGCGGGTGCTCTTCGCCTTCTCGAACACGGAACAACCGCATCTTCTTCTCGAGCGCTCGCGCCAGGTGATCGATCTGCGAATCACCCGCCCGACGAGCCTTCACATATCCCTGGAACTTGCCTCGGCCAAACATCAGGTAGGCGGGCAACCCTGCATACGGGAATAAGATGAGAAACAACGCCCATGCAATGGCCCCCTGCGAAGTGCGGCTCGTCATCACAGCATGTACCGAAGTTAACAAACCCAACAGGTGCAACCCCATGCCAACCAGCCCAATGATCTCAAGAATAATTACGTCGATCATGGGAGGATGCGGGAGGGAGGATGCGGGGCGAATGACGAATGACGAATGGGGCAGGGGGCAGGGGGCAGGGGGGGCCCGATGCAACGCACCCCGAATAAGCCGCTCCCCACAATCTCCACAATAGCAACTTATAACAAACCCAGCAGCTAACGACTAACAGCTAACGCCCCCTCATGTTACACAACAACACCCTTTCCAATCAGCGCGAATCGGCACAAAATAGGATACAATACGACCAGCATCATTACGTTGCAT
>JADZFK010000176.1 GCA_020849945.1 Pirellulales bacterium
GGCTGCACGACGAGCGTCTAGGACCGTACTCCGCACGTGCGCCCTGCTACGTCAAACCCCAGGATCCCGTACGTGCGAAAAGGCGGCCCACAGCACCGGAGAGGCCTCTCCCTTTTTTTAGTTGCGAGTTGCGAGTTGCGAGTTGAATACTGAAAACTGAAAACTGAAAACTGAAAACAACGAATTGCGAATTGCGGCGTTCAACGAGCCGGAATCAGTTGCGGCGTCGCGATCGATTGAAAACACCGCGTTCGGTCAATGCACGCGCTGGCCCGGTACGGCACCGGTGTCGGCCGTTATTACGAACACTTCGGTAGGTGGTGCGCCATCGGTGCTCGCGGCGGTGACCATGCCTTCGCTCGTGCCGAATTTCATTTTGCGCGGGGCAAGGTTGGCCACGCACACGACCAATTTACCAACGAGCTGCTCGGGCTTGTACGCTTCCTTGATGCCGGCGAATACGTTCTTCGTCGTGTCGCCGCCCAGGCTGAGCGTAAGCTTAAGTAGTTTCTTGGCCTCGGGCACATCCTCGGCCGCAATCACGCGGGCCACACGGAGATCGATCTTTTGAAAATCATCGATCGTACACTCGGGCGCCAGCGGCTCGGCGGCAAGTGGAACGCCCGAGTCGTTCCAGGTTGTTGAACCGACTACGCCAGGGGCTGGGCTTGCGGTCGCTGTATCGACCTCGCCCGCGGGTTTGCTTTCTTCGATCATAGCGAGAACATCCTTCTCTTCGACTCGGCGAAGCATATGAGTGAACTTGTTGACGGGTTTGCCCACAAGCGGCGTTTGCGATTGCTCCCAACGCGTAATCGGGTCGCCCAACAAGGCTCCCGCTTGCTCGGCAAGCCGGGGCAGCACGGGCGAAAGGTACACAACGATCTGGCGGAACAAATTGAGCGCGACGGTGCAAACATCCTGCAATTCGCCAGCTTTCGCGGGGTCTTTTCGCAAGTCCCACGGCCGGCGCTCTTCGACGAACGGGTTCGCACGATCCGCCAGGGCCACGATTAACCGCACGGCGCGGCTAAAATCGGTCGCTTCAAACGCCTCTCGAATTTCAGCACCCGCGGCGGCCGCCGCCACAAACAAACCGCCGTCATCGGGGTACGTGGGTGAAAGCCCTGTCGATTCGACGAACTTGGCCGTGCGGCTCGCCAGGTTCACAATTTTATTCACGAGGTCGGTGTTCACTTTGGCGATGAATTCATCGACCGCCAAATCCAGGTCTTCCACTCGCGAGGAAAGCTTCGACGCATAGAAATACCGCAAGTAGCTCGGGTCGAGATGCCGTAAGTAAGTTCGGGCAGCCACGAACGTGCCCTTGCTCTTTGACATTTTTTCGCCATCGACGGTAAGAAATCCGTGGATGTGAACCTTGGTCGGCAGGCTGAAGCCGGCTGTTTTCAGCATGCCGGGCCAAAACAAGGTATGGAAGTACGTGATATCCTTGCCGATGAAGTGGTGGACTTCGCACTCGGGCGATCGCCACCAGTCGTCGAGCCGTTCGCCGTGCCGCTCGCACCACTCGTGGGTCGAAGCGATGTAGCCGATCGGCGCATCGAACCACACGTACCAGTAATTGCCCGGGCTATCGGGAATCTCGAACCCGAAGTACGGGGCCGGGCGCGAGATGTCCCAGTCTCGCAGCGGTTCGCCCAGGAAGTGGCCCTTCAGGTAGTTGGCTATCTCGGCCTGAAGGTGGTCGCCCGTTTGTGTCCAGCTCTCAAGAAAGCCGCGCAGCTTTTCCAGTTCAATGAACAAATGGGGCGCCTTGCGGAGTTCGGGCGTCGCCCCGCTGAGTGTGCTCCGCGGCTCGATGAGTTCCGAGGGGCTGTAGTGATGGCCGCAGCGGCTACAGTTATCGCCAGGTTCGTCGGGCGAGCCACACTTCGGGCATTGGCCCCGCACGAAGCGATCGGGCAAGAACGTGCCGACCCGCGGATCGTATAGTTGTTCCACATCGCGCTCGACGACGAGCTCCGCCTGCCGAATCGAGTGCCAAATGCGCTCGCAAATCGCCCGGTTTGCCGCGCTGTTCGTGCTGCCGTAGTGATCGAAGCGGATGTCGAAGGCGGCGAAATCGCGCTGGTGCGATTCTTGCATCCGAGCGATGAACTCGGCCTCGCTAACCCCGGCCTTGCGGGCGCTAATCATCACGGCCGTGCCGTGTGTGTCGTCGGCGCACAAGTACAGGCAGCGGTTGCCGATGAGCTGTTGAAATCGCACCCAAATATCCGTCTGGAGGTACTCGACCAAATGGCCGATGTGGATCTCGCCATTGGCGTAGGGTAGCGCAGAAGTAACAAGGATGCGTCGCACGATGGAAGGATCGATCGTCGAGCCGTTCGACAGATCACAAATCATGGTTGATGAACGAGTGGAAAATCAAAGTTGGCCGCACCGGCGTCGGCCGCCAGCCGAATCGACTGCTAGCACGGCCGTCGTGCGGCAAACCAAACGGGCCGGAAGGCAACCGCCCGTTGATGCCGGGCCATTGTAAGGCACGGCCGAAATCTTCGGGAGTGCGAACCCGTTTTTTCTCGAAGTTCGTCGGCGTGGGCCACCCATCGAGGCCAGCCATGCGTGCCATCGCGGCAGATGGAGGTTCATGGCACGGTGCATCGGGGCAACAGCAAGGCACCGTGGCATTGCGGCATTGTGGCATTGTGGGGTTGCGGGGTTGCGGGGTTGCGGGGGTGTGGGGGTGTGTAATCTGGTCTTGTGCGAAATGCAAAAGTTGAGGACATTGTGGCCCCCTGGCGTCGGTGCGCCCGTAACGATATCGACGCCTCAATCCAACCTTAGGTTCGCCCAGCGCCCGATCCCGTTCCCCTACAACGCTTTCAGGCCGTCCCCGCGCGATTGGCAGGATGCCGATCGACACACGGCAGGCAGGCATGGGAATGGCCGGTTCAGGCGCGACGCCTTCGCGACAGCCCGCGTTGCCGCGGCGGCGTGCCGACCACCAATTCCAAGGAGGGAACGGATGGTCCGTTTCGCGGCTGCGGCACTCGCGCTCTGGGTATCGTCGTATGCCATCGTGGCCCACGCTGCCAGCGATGAAATCGTGCTACTCGACTTTTGGTCGCCGAGTTGCGGGCCTTGCATGCAGATGAAGCCGTTGATTCAGACCTTCATCCAGAAGGAATACCCGATTCGTGAAATCGATACCTCGCGCGACACCCAAACGCCGCGCCAGTTTGGCGTCGATCGTTGGCCGTGCTTCATCATGCTCGTCGATGGCCAGGAAGTCGATCGCCACGTTGGTCCGATTGCGAGCGCCGACCTTCAGCAGATGTTCGAGAAGGCGAAGGACGCGCTGGTGCGGAAGCGGCGGGCACGGTTGCAATCGCTCGACCCGGCGGCCCCCGTTCGCGGCCTTGCCCCGCCACCAAACCTAACCAATGGGTTCGCCGCGGCACCGGCCCCCGCTTCGCTTTCGGCGCCCGCCGTGCTGCCTTCGATGGCTGCGACACCGGCCGCGATTCCCGTGGCGAACACGAATGAGCCTCGGGGCATCGCAAATGCCCCGGCAGATCTCGCCGTGAATTCGCCCGCGATTGGCATGTCGCCGACGAGCCCGATGCTTCCCGCGGCGACGGCTGCTGGCCCGAGTGCTTCGGCTGACTTTCCGTCGAACTTGCTCGCATCCACGGTACGAATTCGAGTCGAAGATTCGCAAGGCCGCTCGTTTGGCACGGGCACGATCATCGACGCGCGCAGCGGCGAGGCGCTCATCGTAACGTGCGGCCACTTGTTCCGTGAGTCGAAGGGCAAAGGCCCGATGACGATTGAAACGTTCGACGTGAGCGGCACGATGCCGCGGCCGTTAAGCCAGCACCAGGGTCAGTTGATCAGCTACGATTTGGAGCGCGACATCGCGTTCATCGGTTTCCGGCCGACGCACCGCGTGGGTGTGGCCCAGGTGGCGCCGCGCCGCACGAAGATCGATCGAGGCGACCGCGTGGCAACGATCGGATGCAGCAACGGGCAAGACCCGACGCTCTTGCCGCAGCGAGTGAATTGTCTCGACCGCTACCAAGGCCCGCCGAATATTGAAGTGAGCGGCGCGCCCGAGGAAGGTCGCAGCGGCGGTGGTTTATTCAATCTGCAAGGACAGCTCATCGGCGTGTGCTATGCCGCCGATTACGACGGCAAGGAAGGCTTGTACGCGGCGCTGGAATCGATCCAGAACGAGTTAGACCGATTGAAGCTGACCGATGTGTACGCGAGGTCGGCACCTGCCGCTGCGACTGCAGATACCGTCGTTCGCGGGCAAGAACCGCAAGACGTGATCGCCCCGATGCCGGGGGCGCTCTTGACCAGCGGCGCGGGCACTTCTGTTCGAGTGGCCGAGGGCGGTGTCATCACCGCGGCCGCCGCGCTGCCTGCCTCGGCGCCGAAGCTCAGCCCGCAAGAACAAGCCGCCTTCGGCGAGATCATGAGTCGGGCGGCCACCTCGGAAGTGGTGGTCATCGTGCGACCCAAGGCCCCCGGCGGAGAGAGCGAGGTTTTCACGCTCGATCATGCGACGCCCGAGTTCGTGCAAGCGCTCGAAGCGCGACAGCAGAGCGCGCCGGTGGCAGTACCACGATGAACGTAGTTCAACTCGTTAGCCGCCTGCGGAAGTTGGCGGCAGTCGATGACTCTCCTCCACGAAACATGTGCCGTTAGGCAGATGCGCGGCATCGATCGGATCCACAGGCTTTTAAGGGTTCACCCGGACAATCGGAACATCCGGCAGCGTAGCCCATGTGGTGCCATTTGCGTGCTACACTTGGCGGGTAGCCTTCGAGGACGCTGTTTCCCCTTGCCTAGTGATTTCTAGCCATGATGTGGTACGTTGCAATCATCGCACTGGTCAACCTGGGCTTGGGGTATGCCCTGGGGCATTACCTGGGTTTCGCACAGAAGGCCGCGCCGCATGGGCCCGAGTTGTCGGACGATGAAGCGGCGCACGGAAGCCCGCGGGGGTGATCGTGGCGGGTGAGGCGTTACCTCTAGCTGCTGCCTCTCACACCCCTTCTGTTATCGCGTCCGTCCATTTCGACATGTCGTCGTGACATCGTTCGCAGTGTGTCGGGCGATGCAGTGTGTCAGGCGATCTTGAAGACGGCCTCGATTTCGACCGCCCAACCGGCTGGCAACGAGGGGACGCCGACGGCGCTGCGGGCACCGAGGCCCAGTTCCTGGCCGAACACGTCGCGCATCAGTTCGCTGAAGCCGTTGATGACGGCGGGGTGATCTTTGAAGTCGGGCGAGGCGCAGACGAAGCCGGTAGTTTTCACGAGTCGGGCGATGGCATCGAGGCTGCCGAAGTGTTGACGAAGCGAGGTGAGCATGTTGAGGCCGGTGAGGCGAGCGGCCTCGTAGCCGGCCTGCTTATCGAGCGAATCGCCCAAGCGTCCACAGGTGGCCACGCCTTCGGCATTGATCGGCCCATGGCCAGAAACGTAGGCCAAACCATCGACAACGAGCACGGGGTGGTAAACGCCGAGCGGCCGAGGTCGGTCGGGAAGGACGAGGTTCAGTTCTTTCAAACGCGATTCGTGACTCACAAAGCACCTTTTCCATAGACGTGTGCCGGATCAAAAACTCGCTCGGCCACGACACGGATACCGGCCGGCGTAACTTGGCGAAAGAAGCATGAGGGGTAGCCTTCGTGGCAAGCGGCGCCGCCTTGTTGATCGACCTGAAGGAGCACGGCGTCGGCATCGCAATCGAGGAAGATGGCCCGCACCTGTTGGGCGTTTCCGCTCTCCTCGCCCTTGCGCCAGAGTCGCTGGCGTGAGCGGCTGTAATACACGGCCTTGCCGGTGGCGAGCGTTTCTTCCCAAGCGGCCCGATTCATGTGAGCGACCATCAGCACCTGGCCCGTGTTGGCGTCTTGGGCCACGGCCGTGACGAGGTCCTCAGGCCCAGCAAAGGCCGGCGTGGTGGGAAGGGAATCGCTCATACGAACCTGCAAGGCATCGAGAAACCAAGGGGAGCACGCTCGCTACCAGCATATCGCCTTACGAATGCGTCGACCAGCGGGCAGCAGCAACGGGCTGGGCCGATCCGTTGTTGAGTTGGGAAGCCCACGGCTTTGCCAGGGGTTGATTCATGTCTGGGGATACTTGCAACCTGTTGCGGTTCAAGTGGCGAAGATCGCCGGTTAAAACAGCGGCCTGGCGGCCGCCGTTAACACGTAGGGCTCGCTTATGGCAGGTCGATGTTCTTGAGTTCGTATTCGATGAGGACCTCGATGAGCGAGACGGGTGATTCATAGACCCAGGTTAGGCCGCTGAGGTCGGCGGAGGTATCGAACAGGTACACGATGCCGATTTCGCCTTCGGCTTGATGCGACGTCTCCAAGCCAGCGTTCTCGATTCGTTCGCCCTTCGCATTTTCCAGATAGGAAAGGTTCTGGAACACCCAATCGCGGTGCGATTCGGCGAGGCCCGTGGCATCGGGCATGGCGATCCGCACATGCAGCTCCCACACTGCGCCGTTTTTTCGCACGTCGTTGAGAGTTACTTGTACGCCACCCTCCTCCTGTGGTTTGCCCGTGGGCTTGGGCAACGCATCGAAGCGGAACTTGGCCCGACGCCCCGGCACGAGCGCCCGCAGTTTGCCATGCAGCGATTCGATCGACTTTGCCTTTCGATCAGGAAGTTCGAACGGCAACACGATTTCGGCGGTCTGCGTTCCGCTGGTCACTTCGATCACGGGGACGGCCTCGGGCGAAGGCACGAACATCATCTCGCCGGAGTCTAGCGTGGCGCTGGAGTCGTCGGCCGAGGGGGCCAGCACGATTGGCCGCAACCGCGGCTCCCACGCGACTTCCAACTGAACTTGCAGTGCATTACTTTCCGTTTGTCGAAAGTTGCGAATGGCCTGAACGCCGAGAGTTTCGATTCGGAACGGCCCTTGATAGGCGGCGCGGCCCACTCGCGGCGATTCGCTTTCGCCACGGTCGATGATGGACAGCGCCTCCTCGCCGCCGTAGCCATAAATACCCAGGCTCGCGTTGTCGAGAATGCGATCGATCGCCGGCCAAAACGGCTCGTTCTTCAGTTCGATGGTAATCGTTGGCCCTTGTTCGTCGGCGTTCTGGCGGTTGTCGAGGAACTTGTTACCGGTTTGCCGTTCGATCGATTGGAGCACCGCCGCGAACGGCATCGCTTTGGCCGAAAGGCGGATCGTGGATCCGGCAGTTGCCTTGTTGGCAACTCGCGTTTCAATTTGCTTGCGGATGAGCGTCAACTGGGCGCGCAGTTCCGGCGGCAGCGAATCGCTATCGGGCGGCAGCAGGGCCACCACGCGGGCCGCTTGTACGCCCGAGGAATCCGCCAGTTCGATGAGTTCGTCTTCGGCGGCAGCGCGCTCGGCGTCGCTTCCACCGCGTAATTGTTTGACGAATTCCTCGACCCGCAATTCGAGCGATTCCGCCTGATTGTTTTTGCCCGGACGCTCTTCGGCACGGGTAATCGGCACGATCATCAAACCGAGCAACACAACCGTCAGAAAGCGTGCGTTCATTCCAAGGCCCTTTCGTGTTGCACCTATTTTACCGCCTTCTGCCGGGCGTGTCTGCCATCCCCCAGGTTCGCCCGACCTATGCTTGAGGCAGGGAACCGCCCGTTGGTTCGTACGCCCCCCGAAAACACAGATAACACCTTGATGATGTCCCATTGTGTTTCTGGAAAGTGTGCCGTTTGGCTTTGCCTGCTGGCCAATTTTGGCATGCTGTCCGCAGGGGCGGCAGAGTTCATGTTTCGCGCCAGCGTGCGGGGCGAAGTGCTCGAAGGCAAGCCGCTCGATTGGGATGCGGACAACATGGTGCTGTTGGGCCGCGATGGTCGGTTCCATCAGTTCCACCCGAGCGATGCGAAGAATGCCGTGCGCACCAGCCCCACGTTTGTCGGCTACAGCGCGGCCGAGTTGAAGCCCGTCTTGGCCGAGGAGTTCGGGCAAGCGTTCGACGTATCGGCCACGAAGCATTACCTGGTTGTTCACCCGCGTGGCGAACGCGACCAGTGGGCCGATCGCTTCGAGGAGTTGTTCAATCGTTTTGGGCACTACTTCCGCGTTCGCGGGTTTTCCGTTCAAGAGCCGCCGTACCCTTTGGTCGCGGTGGTGTTTCACGATCGAACCGAGTATCAGCGCCACGCGGCGGCGAGCGGCACGCCGATGCACCCGAGCACGCTCGGGCATTACGACCCGCTTTCAAACCGCGTGTTCCTGTTCGATGCCACGGCACACAGTAGCGGAGTCGAGTGGACCGAGAATGCCGAGACGATCATCCACGAAGCGACCCACCAGTCGGCTTACAACGCGGGCATTCACCGGCGTTTCGCCACGCAACCCCGCTGGCTGGTCGAAGGCCTGGCGATGATGTTCGAAGCGCCTGGCGTGTGGAACGCGCGGTACGACCACACGCGCGGCGACCGACTCAACCGCGGCCGACTCAAAGACTTCCGCGCGTATGCGGCAACACGGCGCCAGCCTGGCTCGCTCGTGCGACTCATCGCCAGCGACAACGTCTTTCGCAGCGATCAAGAAGGCGCGTATGCCGAAGCCTGGGCGCTCGCGTTCTACCTGAGCGAAACGGAACCTCGGGAATTCGCCAACTACCTGGCTCGAGTTGCCGGGCGGCCCCTGTTCAGCGATTACCCCACAATCGAACGGATAGCCGACTTCCGAGCCAGCTTCGGCGGCGACCCCAAAATGTTGGATGTCCGATTCCTCCGCTTCTTGGCGGAACTCGAGTGACGCCCTGCCTTGCTGCGCAGTAGGTCCGCCGAGCCGAGGCGGACAAGAAATGACGAATTCCCGAATGACGAATGACGAAATTCGGTCATTCGTCATTCTGCAGGGCCGCTTGGCTCGCGGCCCCTACATGGCAGGCCCGGCGTCGCTCCACTGGTTCGTCGGCGGCCGCCTTTCGTTTCTCGGCGGATTCCGGGATGGCCACAGGATATCTTGTGGGAAACTTACTACGAAATTTCCATCGCTGCTTTACAAGGCGTTTCAACAACGCTACATTGCGTTCGTTCGATGTGCGTTGGTGGTTGGCTGCCATGTTCGGGCGGCCAACAAACAGGGAACCTGGTGCGAATCCGGGACGGCCCCGCCGCTGTAATCGAGCTTAATCACACGGCATTCTAAAAAGCCATTGCCGCATCACGCCGCAGCGCGGTCGCTTCAGCGACCAGGAGCATCGGGGCGACGATTCGGCGAGAAGGCGCCCGTGCGAGCGCTCGAGAGTCAGAAGACCTACCAACGCGTGGCATGTGGCAAAGCCGCGAGGGACGGCTGCCGCGAGCTTTTTCGTTGTTCATGCGCTCA
>JADZFK010000177.1 GCA_020849945.1 Pirellulales bacterium
GGGGAATCCCACCAGATTGCGGCAAAGCGGGTGGTCGCGGAGATGTGCGATACCAATGCACCGTACCTGTCGTGGGGCGGACCGTAAGTTCCCGTTCTCCGCAAACCAGAGGGCCCTTCATTTTTTTTGTAGGTCGGGCAAAGCCCGAAAACTTCCGAATCCACCAATCACAACCACGAAATACACAAAAGGCACGAAAGGGGCAGCGTTTAGCCGTGTGAAGCAAACAAAGGTTAGAAAACAGCTTGTTGTGGCGCGTTCTCGCGAGCGTGACGAGCTGGTTGGCCAAGCAGCTCCGGCTGAAGGTCAACCAGGCGAAAAGTGCCGTGGACCGGCCCTGGAAGCGAAAGTTCCTGGGGTTTACGTTCACGACCGGGCGCAAACGGAGCATTGCCCCGACGTCCAGAGCGAAGTTCAAGAAACGAATCCGGGAACTGGCCAAGCGTAACCGAGGCTCGTCCTTGGAACGCGTCGTCAGCGAACTTCGCAGTTACCTCGTGGGCTGGCGCGGCTACTTCGGCTTCTGCCAGACCCCTTCGGTGCTGCGAGACTTCGATAGCTGGATTCACCGCTGCTTGAGGTGTTATGCGTGGAAGCAGTGGAAGACCGGCAAACGCCGGTTCGCGGAATTGCGGCGGCTGGGGATTGGCAAAGACCTTGCCGCCCAGACGGCCGGAAGCAGTAAACGCTACTGGCATCTCAGCCGCAGCCGGCACTCAACGTGTCGCTCACGCGAGCGCACTGGGCGGGACTGGGACTACCGCTGCTCCTGAAACCTGAAACCAACGTTTAACCAGCCGAACCGCCGTGTACGGCCCCGTATGCCCGGTGGTGTGGGAGGGGCGGAGCCGAGAGGCTCCCCCCTATCCCGATTACAAGGCACGGAGCCACGGAGAAGAATTGGTCATTGCAAATTGGTCATTTGAAATTTGGTCATTTCTGAAATGGTCAATGACAAATGGCAGATTTGCAATGACCAATTCCTCTCCGCGACCGCTGTGTGCTCTGTAGTGAGAAATCCGGGTTAGGAAAGACGTGGCGGCCGGATGTGTTACAATGAAACCGTGAGCATGGTCTCATCGCGGCGGCTGGCCCGATCCCTTACGGACTCCGAGTATCCCATTCGATGACTGAAGCGACGCCCTCTCACGAGAAGCCTGTCAAGCGATCTAGATGGCCGGAACGGCTCTGGATATTTCTGGCCCTGTGCTTGCTGTTCGCATCGCTCGGTGCCTTCTTGGCACGGCGTTACGAGCAGATGATTGCGCGCGAGGCCATCACGGGTGAGATCGCGATCAGTTCGGAAAAGGTCGAACACATCGATGCGCCTCGGGGTGCTCTGCGCGACTACAACGTGCTGATCATCACCACCGACACCACGCGGGCCGATCACATCGGCTGCTACGGCAATCGTGGCGTGAAGACGCCCGTGCTGGACCAGCTTGCCCGCGAGGGCGTGCTTTGTGCCCACGCCACGACTCCTTCCCCTTCGACCTTACCGGCCCATAGTTCCTTGTTAACGGGCTTGTATCCTGCCCACCACGGCGTTCGGGCCAACGGTACCTTCCGCTTGCAAGAGAAGGTCACAACGCTTGCCGAGAGTCTGAAGTCGGAGGGGTACCAAACGGCCGCGTTTATCTCGGCATTCGTTCTAGATTCTCGCTTCGGCCTCGGTCAAGGGTTCGACCTGTATCACGATGACCTGACCAAGGGGATGCAGTATTCAGACAACATGTTCCGCGAACGAGCGGCCGAGCTCACGAACGAACCGGCGACGAAGTGGCTTCGAGAAAACGCCGGTGGGAAGAAACCGTTTTTCATGTGGGTCCATTACTTCGATCCCCACGCGGTGTACATGGCGCCCGAGCCGTTTCGTAGCGAGTACAAACGCAACCCTTACAATGGCGAAATTGCCTACGTCGATTCGCAAATCGGGGCCTTGCTTTCGCAATTGAAGGAACTGGGCGTTCGCGACCGGACACTGGTCGTGTACACGGCCGATCATGGTGAAGGCCTCGGAGAGCACGGCGAGCAAACGCACTCGCTGTTGGTTTATGATGGCACGCTGCATATCCCGATGATTTGGCACGCCCCGGCGGGCATTCCACTGGGCAAACTCCTCGAACGTCAAACGTGCCTGACCGATGTCGTGCCGACGGTGTTCCATCTCTTGGGTAAGGAAATCCCCAAGGAACTGGATGGCACAAACCTGTGCGAGCAGCCCGCCACGAGCCAGCGCGCGGTTCAGATCGAAACGATTGCCACCATGACCATGCACGGTTGGGCGCCGCTGATTGGCGTGCGTCGAGACGATTACAAGTACATCCTGGCTCCTACTCCCGAGTTGTACAACCTTGCGGAAGACCCGCATGAATTGAAGAACCTCCACGACGAGAAACCGGAAGTGGTCAAGGAGCTTCGCACGCAACTCGTCAACTGGCTGGGTGATGACCCGTACCTTGCGGGCAAGGGGGGCATCGACCTGGAAAACATGGAAATCGACGCGGAAGCGATGCGCAAGTTGGCGGCCCTCGGATACGTCAAGACGACTTCCGACGACGATCAAGAAGTAACACAGCGGCTCGACCCCAAGGACCAGGTTAAGAAATGGGAAACGGTGCAGCAGGCCATCCACAAGAAGGCGGAAGGCGATCCGCTCACGGCCATCACGATGCTGGAGAGCGTTTTGGCCGAGAGCCCGGCGGATGTTTATTCCCGTTCGATCTTGGCCAATGCTTACGAACAGGTGGGAGACAGCAAGCGAGCCATGTCGAACCTGCAATTGGCGATCGAACACGATTCCAACAACGAAGGACTGTGGTTGAGTGTTGCCGGCATTCACCTGACGGAGCGAAAGTTCAAAGAGGCCGAGGCGGCGCTGGAAAAGGCGTTGGAAATCGAACCCGAGTCGGCGCAGGCGTATCTTATGCGTGGGCAGATTGCCATCAATCGGGGTCAGGAAGCCGAGGCCATGCGCCTTTACAAGCAGGCGGCCGACATGGACCCCGGCACCGTGGGCCCGGGGGCTTACAACGCCATGGGGATCGTGCATTTGGTCTACGGCCGGTTCGAGGAAGCTCGACAGGCCTTCAACGATGTCATTCGACTAGACAGCCTCAACGGGGCCGCCCACGATGGCCTGGCGAATATCTTGATCCATGAAGGGAAAAGTGAAGAGGCCATGCAAGAACTGCAACTGGCGTTGCGGTTCGATCCGAATCAAAAGCGAGCACTGGCCACGCTGGCTTCGCTCCTAAGCCTGCAAGGTGATCAGGACGAAGCCCTGAAAGTAGCCAAAAAAGCTTTGAAAGTGGCCCCCAAGTTCGGCACGCTCCACAACAACCTGGGGTTGATCTACCGACGAAAGAACCAGCTCGACCTGGCCGAAAAACACTACAAACTTGCCATTGAATACGAGCCGCACCAGGACGAATCGCACGTCAATCTCGCTCAACTTTACCGTCGCCAGGGGAAGGAAGACGAGGCGATCGAACAGTTTCATGCGGCCGTCAAGGCAAGCCCTTGGCGTCCCAACGCCATTGCACTGGCCAACCTGGGAAGCCACCATCTTGAGAAGAAGGAGTACCCCAAGGCCTTGGCGTGCTATCTCAAGGCGGTGCAGGTCAATCCAGACTACGCCATCGCACACAGGAACCTGGCCTCGGTTTATGCCCTCCCCGAGTACTTCAGACCGAAGCTCGTGGTGTTTCATTTACGACGAACGCTCGAACTCGACCCCAACCAGCAGGGAGCCGACAAACTACGCGACATCCTGAAACAGGCTGAAGAAGACACCCAAAAACAGGGCGGAGACAAAGAAGAACCCATCAAAGAAGAACCCATCAAAGAAGAACCCATCAAAGAAGAACCGAAAAAAGAAGAACCGGCCGGCTAGCTTCTTCCTCTGCTCGTCGAACAAGTTGAGTGTGACGGGGCAATGGATAGTCAGCCCCCGGCTCTTAGGCTGTGATTTTTTTATCAGTCAAAACCCTTTTTCTACCAACGGTTGAAGCTAGCTTGTGTTTGCTATCGCAACATGTTGTTTTGACTAATAATAAAATCACAACCTCTCTGCCGGGGGTTCAAAGCAGTGGCGTATGCGGAGACGCAACCGCCATCAATAGTCAGCCCCCGGCTCTCTGCCGGGGATTCGCCGCAGAGTCACGATACATGAATGGCTGAACCCCCGGCAAAGCCGGGGGGCTGAGCGCGGTTCCAATTCCCGTGACACCTTCAAGTAGCTAACCGATCCTACGAAAGAGGACCGCGATTTGCGCTTGCACGATCGTTTTCCGAGAAGAGCGAACGGAGCCCCCGTGAAACATTATTGGGCATTTCTATTCCTGTTGGTGCCGATTCTAGGCCTGCTCACGGTCGTTCTTGCGCCAAACTTCAACGACGGTCTTCCGCCGGATGTTTCCGAGAACGGTTGGGCCATCGACCGATGGTTCATATTCCTGCTGTATGTGGCGGGCATCAGCTTTGTGTTCATGGAATGTGCGTTGTGTTATAGCTTGTGGCATTATAGCGGCCGTTCGAGCCGCGAGCCGAGGAAGAGTCGGCACGGCAGCCGCCTGCTGAAAGCAGCGTGGACGATATTACCGACGTTCGTGTTTCTACTCATCGCCGTTTACCAAGTGAAGACGTTGGCCGATGCCCAGGCACGCCGGCCCGACGTGCCGATCACCGCCGAAGTTACTGGCCGGCAATTCCGTTGGGATGTTCGCTACCCAGGTGCCGATGGCTTGCTTCATACGCCCGATGACATGGTTTGTGTCGATGGCGATATCCACCTCCCTTCACAACAGAAAGTGTTGCTGGTCATCAAGAGTGGCGACGTGCTCCATCGCTTCTCTATGCCGAACCTGCGGATATTGCAAGACGTGGCGCCTGGCACCGAGCAATACGTGTGGTTCATGTGCCGCGAACCGAGAGCGGCTGTTGATATGATGTTCGGCGAACCTTGGCTTTGGGGAGCTAGCAATAGGAAGGGCCTCGCAACCTTTGAACCCGACGAGGATTTCAAGAACTGGCTAACGCGGAAGGCGGCCGAGCAGAACGCACACCGCGTACCCGAACCACCACATGCCGAATAACGAAACTTGGGCGGCCTGCAACCGCACATGTGGCACGGACTTTAGTCCGCGCCACGATATTCGCAACCACTGGGCTCCACTGTTATGAGTACCCGTGCCATCGACTCCCCGTCGCGCCGAGAGGGTTTGCACTTGGGTCGATTTCTATCGACCTACGTGTTTTCGCGCGATCACACGGTCATCGGCATCCAATTTCTGTTTAGCGCGCTGGTGTGGTTCCTGATCGGCGGGCTGTTCGCTTTGCGGATATGCTGGCCGTTGGCGTTGCCTTGGTCGAAGGCACGCATGTTGGAGCATCTCCCCATTTTTGCGGAAAGCGGACAGATTGTCTCCGAATCGTACTCCCTCCTTTTCACCATGCTTGCCACGGTGATGATCTTCCTCGTCGCCATCCCGCTTGTCACAGGTGGGTTCGGGAGCATGTTGATACCGCGCATGATCGGGGCGGAAGGCATGGCCTTCCCCATGCTCAGCATGTTGAGTTACTGGTTCATGTGGCCCGCGTTCATCGCGATCGGTGCCAGTTTCTTCGTGGTGGCGTGGCCCGCCCCGGGTTGGAACTCCTCTCTCCACCTCGTGGTCGTGCCGGGTGGCCAGGTGCTGTGGCTGGTTGGGCTCACGTTTGTGGGCCTCTCATCCATGCTGGGAGCCATGAATCATTTTACGACGATCCTTCAGTTGCGCGCCCCCGGGATGACGATGTTCCGCCTACCCATGACGATGTGGGGCATGTTCATTACGGCGATCTTGCAAGCTTTCGTCCTTCCCGTTCTTGCGGCCGTTGGATTGATGCAACTGATGGCCCTCAAGTTCGGTGCGAGTTTCGTTATTTCGAAAGGTTCGGGCGCCAGCGGCCTGTTCGCGGCTATTGGCGGCGGGCAACTTCTGTTGTGGCATCACCTGCTCTGGTTCATCAGCCACCCTGCCGCGTACCTCGTCCTTCTGCCGATGTTGGGCATGGTGTGCGATATTCTCGCCTGCTTTGCACGCAAGCCGTTGTTTGATTACAAGCGAATGGTCTCGTCGATTGCGGGAATCGCCGGGTTGGGTTTCGTGGTGTTGGGGCACCACGCGTTTGTTTCCGTCATGGGTCCCTTTCAGAGCATGACCTTCGCAGTCGCCACCACTCTCCTCGCCCTGCTGTGCGTCCTCACGTTTTTCAACTGGATAGGCACGGTATGGGGCTCCAACATTCAGTTCACAACCCCGATGTTGTTCGCGATTTCGTTTGCTTCGATGTTCATTCTGGGGGGCCTTTCTGGGGTATTCATGGCCACCACGCCCATGGAGGCCATGATCCTCGATTCCTGCTGCCTGTTTGCCAGCTTCCCCTATGTGTTTCTGGCCACTACGGCGATGGGAGCGTTTGCCGCCATCTATTTCTGGTTCCCCAAGATGTTCGGCCGCAAGATGCACGAAGGTTGGGGCAAGGTGCATTTCCTGCTGACGTTCGTCTTCTTAATCGGCACGTTCTTTCCGATGCATCTGTTGAGCCAACAAGACGTTATAAGCTCTTTGGGCGAACTGAATCGGTACGAGCCGTTTGGCTATCTGATGCCGCCCCGCCCATTCATGGCTTGGTGCGCGATCCTCGTGGTTGCCGCGCAGTGCATCTTTGCCATCAACTTTTTCTACAGCATAGCTTTTGGCGAGCCAGCCGATGGGAATCCTTGGCAAGCCACCACGCACGAATGGGCAGCACCACGCCCGCCGGACCACGACGGCCATAGTGATTTCCAGCCAATCGTTTATCGCGGGCCTTACGAGTGCGGCTTGTCCGAGGCAAGTCTGGATTACTACCCCCAAACCATGCCGCCGCCCGACGAACAGATACCGCTACCTTCCGACGGCCGTGCTGGCTTATCCATCCCTATCGGCGGGGCCGGCATGTGGTTGTTCCTTGGTTCCGTGTTCTCGTTCTTTGCCACACTCATCGGCAGTACCCTGGTTCTGCGATTGGGCCCGGCAGCGTGGCCCTCGCCGCACGATGTTCATCTGAGTAAACCGGTCGGGGCGTTGAGTGTTTTCGTGCTGATTTCCACGAGTCTCTCAATCGCGTTGGGGCTTGGGGCAGCGAGGGCCGGTCTCGTTTCAAAGGCCAAGGCTTACGTTTGGCTGACCTTACTCCTCGGGTGCATGTTCTTGGGGGTGAGGCTTCACGAGTACTTGACCCTGCTTTCCTACGGGATTCCTCCAGCACAGTTCCACGGATTGGTGTTCGAAAAAGCAGACCTTCAGTACGCGGCCGCGGTGCGGAAGCAACTTAACGAGTTGAAGTCAGCAGTTATGCAGCGGGGCGATGATCTCTCAGAAAACGACCAGTCACGCATTCAGGTGATCGACCACGTGCTTGGCAAGGTCGATGCCGTCGAGTTGGCAATTCGCAATGAACCCGATTCTCAAGAAGGCTTCAGCCGACTCATGGAACTTGCTTTCGCAATCTACCCGTTGCACGATGATGGGGCGGGCCAACAGCCGACCGAGGCTCGGGCCGGCGCTGGCCATGCCGACGAGACCGAGGGCTTCAATGAACAATACCCTTGGCTGCGGTTGCCCGTCGTGATTCCCGGCGGCCGAATGTGGGCAAGCGCCTACGCCTTGCTTATGGGGTTGCACGCCCTGCACGTCGCGGTGGGGCTGATCGTGCTCGCCCTGATGCTGTTCGTGGTTCTTGATCGAAGTCGGGCGAATCTTGTCGAGAATGTCAGCCTGTATTGGCACTTCGTCGGCCTGATGGGGATGTGCCTGATTCCGCTGCTGCACTGGTTCTAGCCCGTTCGTATCGATGTTTCGTCTCTTGGTTCTGGGTGCCGATATCGGCACACACGACGACAAACGGTATACTGATCGATCACAGGATCGCTGGTTCACCCGCCCGGCTTGTGCCGCCGACCCAATTCATCTCAACCTTGGGCAATCACCCTGGGTAGCGCCAACTTCCCGGTACTTAGCGACACTCCCTGAAAAGCACCATGAGCCTCCTGCCAGCCGTTGAAATCTCGCGCCTGGCCCACCGGTACGGCGAACACGAAGCGATCTGCGACCTTTCGCTTGGAATCGCCGAACGAGAGATTTTTGCCATTCTTGGTCCGAACGGCAGCGGCAAGACCACGCTCTTTCGTGTCCTCTCGACGCTCATCCCCATCCAGCAAGGCGATGTCAGCATCTTTGGATACAGCTTGCGGCGCGATGCCGCCGCCATTCGTGCTCGGCTCGGCGTTGTCTTCCAGGCACCCAGCATCGATAAGAAGCTGACCGTCCTGGAAAACCTGATTCACCACGGGCGTTTGTACGGCTTGAACGGCCACGAGCTGCGCGGCCGGGCCGACGAAATGCTCGCGCGGCTTGGCCTTGCACAGCGTCGCCGCGATCTGGTTGAAAAACTATCGGGCGGGCTTCGCCGCCGCGTCGAACTTGCCACGGGGATGCTTCACCGACCGCGGCTGCTGCTGCTCGATGAACCTTCGACCGGACTTGATCCTGGTGCTCGCAGCGATTTGTGGCAATACCTCGAACAAGTGCGGGCACAAGATGGCGTGACGGTCGTCGTTACAACTCACCTGCTGGAAGAAGCCCAACGGGCCGATCGCATTGCGATCATGCATCGCGGAACGCTCGCCGCACTCGATACGCCGGAAGCGCTGCAAGCCGCCGTCGGCGGCGATGCGATCACCATTCGCACCAAAGACCCCGCCGGCCTCGCACAGGAGATTCAAAACAGATTCCAGGCACCCGCCAAGGTCATCGATGGTTCGGTGCGACTCGAACAGCCCGAGGGACACCAGTGGATCGTGCGCCTCGTGGAAGCCTTCCCAAATCAAATGGACTCGATCACGCTCGGAAAGCCCACGCTCGAAGACGTGTTCATCCACTTCACCGGCCACCAGTTCTGGAATGAAGACGCAACGAGCTAGTACTACATCGCCAAGTTTCACCAGGCTGACCGCTCCGGGCTTGAGATGAAATGTTCATTCGAGTTAGCGGCGGCCGCCAGGCCGCTGTATTAACCGGTAATTTCAACCACTTGTGGCGATACCGGTTGCCCACTTTCCAATAACATCATAGCCTCTCCTCGAGAGGAACATCATCTCGCAGCGCGGCATGGCACCATTGAATTGACCGCCAAGAATAGGAAAACGACATGAGCGCCAAGACCAATTCCACTTCCCGAACCGTTGCCCATACCGTTCCGGCGCTTCCCGTCGTGGGTACGCTTTGCGAGCGCGAGTTGGTACGGTTCTTTCGGCAGACGAACCGGGTGCTTGGTGCGTTGGGGCAGCCAATTATTTTTTGGCTCCTTTTCGGTGCCGGCCTTGGCTCGGCCCAGGTGGGCGAAAGCGGAAGGCTCGACTACGCCCACTTCTTCCCGGGCACGATCGTCATGATCCTGCTCTTCACGGCCATCTTTGCGACCATCTCCATCATTGAAGATCGCCGCGAAGGTTTTTTGCAAGGAGTGTTGGTCGCGCCGGTGCCTCGTTGGGCAATGGTGCTTGGCAAAATTCTCGGTGGCTCGGCCATCGCCATGCTTCAAGGTCTTGTGTTCTTGTTGCTCGGTTGGCTGACGGGAGCTCTCGGTTGGGCTCAAGTCATTACTGCGACGCCGTCAGGCCTTCTGTGCGCCATCTTGCTCATGGCAATTCTCTCGATCGCCCTGACCGCCCTGGGCTTCTTGATCGCCTGGCGGATGGATTCGACACAGGGATTTCACGCAATCATGAGTGTGGTACTGCTGCCGATGTGGCTTCTTTCGGCCGCTTTTTTCCCTATGAATGTTGGCGGATGGCTCGGCTGGATCGTCCGGCTCAACCCGCTGACGTATGGGGTGGTCGGGTTACGCCATTGCCTGCAGAATGGGGGTGGGGAGGCCGCTCAACTTCCCTCCTTGGCACTGTGCTGGGGTGTTTCGCTCGCGTTTGCCGCGGTGACCTTTTCGCTCGCCTGGTGGATTGCCGGCTCGCGTTCGACCGCCGATTTGCTATGACTTCTACCAATACACCGGCCACCGACTCGCGCGCTTCTCAGGGCGATCCGCCATCCAGTTCGGGCGCGGGGGTACCCTATGCCCTTTGCGTACTCGTTCTCATCGCCCTGCTGTGCGGCGGATGGATGCTGCTGCAACGCTGGCGATTCGAACGTGAGAGAAGCAATGCCGTTCCGCCCCTTGCCATCGGGCCGGCACTTACCGAGTTCGAGTTGACGGAACGCAGCGGGCAGCCCTTCCGCTCGACCGCGATGCGCGGCCGCATTTGGGTCGCTAGCTACTTCTTTACAACTTGCCCGGGCCAGTGCTTGCGGCTGAACGCCAACATTCAGGTGCTCAGCAAGACGCCCGAACTCGAAGATGTCACTTGGGTCAGCATCACGTGCGATCCGCAGACCGATACGGTGGAGGCCCTGCGTTCGTATGCCGACCGTTGGGAGGCCGACCCCCAACGCTGGCGATTCTGCCGGGCCGAACTAAACTACATCCAACGTGTCGCCAAGGGCATGAACTTGAAGCTCAGCCTCAAGGGGCACCAAGATTACGCGATCGTTTTTGATAGAACCGGCAAGATTCGCGGGAGGTACGATGGCACGAGTGGAATCGAAATCGCCCAACTCAAGAACAAACTGCTTGAGTGCCTGAACGAACCCCCGCCTGCCGAAGCGCCCCCGGAAGGTCAACCCGTGGTTGTGCCACGGCGAACGGAAGAAGAAGGGGCAGGAAAACAGGATCGTCAGGATGAAGGGGATCAAACGGTTCCTGGAGGAACTGATTCATACCAAGCCGTCATCCGCGATCCAACCTCCTGCCTCTCGCTTGAATCCGATCCAGTCAACTCGGTTATCTAACTCATCGTGTTGTCATCGAAAAACTCAGTGCCTATAGTGCGGTAAACCATGTACACCATCGCACGTTTTCTGCAATTGCTGGGCCTCACGATCCCCCTGTTGGCCGTGGTCGCCCAGTTGAACGAAAATATTTCCGCGGGGAAGATGCTGGGCTTTCTAGTTGCCTCGGTCCTGTTCTTTTCGATCGGGCAAGTGCTGCAGCGCGTGTCGGGCGGCAGCCCCAAATAGGCACGGCGCAGAAAGCCCCCCGCCGTGGGAGCTTGGGGCTTGGCGTCGTAGCGAAAACAAGTACCCCCAAGGGGATTCGAACCCCTGTCGCCGCCGTGAGAGGGCGGTGTCCTGGGCCTCTAGACGATGGGGGCCTTGTGGAAAGTCATGCTGCCGTGCCCTGGGTGGGCCGACTCGACGGGCCGGGTTGGCACGGCACATTGCAAGCCGTGAGTATGGGCAATTTCCCTGTCCCTGGCAAGGTCCTACGGACGTTTGGCAGTGGGGCAGTTTCGAAGAAAAGAAAACAAACTACTCCTCCCGCTCCGAGCTTGTGAAGAAACATTCATTCGAGTTAGTGGCGGCCGCCAGACCGCTGTCCCAACCGGTTATTTGAACCGCTTGTGCCGACACCGGTTGCCCCTATCCAAAAAAATCACCGTGTCTTTAAGAGAGGAAGATCATCTCGCGGAGCGAGATGAGTACATTCAAACTTTCAGGAGGTGATTCCCTTGGTAAGCGCCATGAAGGCCGTTTCCAGGTTGAGTTCTTCCTCGCGGAAGAGCGTGAGGCGATGGCCTGCCTGGATCAGCGCGGTGGGGAGTTCGCTGTAATCCGCCTGCCCGTCTGCAAGTGTGACTCGGAGATGGTGATCGGACAGGTCTACCCGGGCGACGGCCGGCAGGCGCCGCAGCACTTCGCTGGCCGCCGGGGCATCGCTGGCGACCCCGACGTTGAGCACCGTTTGGGGCCGCACACGCTTCAGCAGTTCCGCCACGGTGTCGTTGAAGACGAGTTCGCCCCGTTCAATAATTCCCACTTTATTGCAGATATCGGCCAGCTCGGGCAAGATGTGGCTGGAGACCATGATGGTTTTTCCCATCGCTCCCAATCGTTTGAGCAACGTGCGAATTTCGATCCGCGCTCGGGGGTCGAGGCCGCTGGCCGGTTCATCGAGCAGCAGCACTTGCGGGTCGTGAAGCAGCACACGCGCGAGGCCCAGTCGCTGGGTCATGCCACGCGAAAGACTGGTCACCAGGGCTTCGCGCTTGTAGCCTAATTCGACGAGGTCGAGCACTTCGTCGCACACTTGCCGGCGCTGGGGGCCGCGAATGCGGTACGCCGCGGCGAAGAACTCGAGGTACTCGATCACCTTCATATCGTCGTACACGCCGAACTGGTCGGGCATGTAGCCAATCAGTCGGCGGATTTCCTTCGGTTGCGTATAGATCGAGTGGCCGCCAACGTAAGCTTCTCCCCAGGTCGGATGCAGTAGCGTCGCCAAGATTCGCATCGTCGTGGTTTTGCCGGCGCCGTTCGGACCGATGAAACCGAACAAATCACCGCGACTCAAGTTCAAGTCGATCGACTTGATCGCATAAAGTTCGCCGTATTTTTTCGTTAGGTCGCGGGTTTCGATCATGGCCGTAATAACTTGAGAGTACTGCTACGCAACCGTTGGGAAACGGGATGGTATGTTCATCCAGGCAAGGCGTGCCGAGTTGCCCTGGGCAAGGCTTCGACGAGTGTGTTCTTCCATCCTACAAGATACCGGCGAGCCAACCTATCGCCGAGCTTCACAGATTCCGTTCCTCGCTTGATTTCCGATCCTCGAAGGGCGGGGTTCCATCGGCCCCAACGCGGCCGACGGGCAGCAGAACGCGGTAGACGACCGAGGCCGAACAATCGTCGCCTGCAGCCAACGGTTGGTTGGATTCTGGCTCGACGAGCTTCGCGGCCGGACCGCCGGCCTCGGCATCGCCGACATCGGCAACGAGAATGGCCCGGCCCAGTTCGAGCTGGCGGCTCCAATCGCACCACAAAAGCGCGCGGAAGGGCACGTGCGCAAACCCGTATCCGCCGGCGGCTTGGTAGAACATCATCAGTTGGAAAACTTCTCGGCTCGTGGCACGATCGACCGCGAAAACCTGGCCAGCCAGCGGATCGCCGGCCGAGCTGCCGGGCGAACCGCCGGAACCAAGCACGTCGCGCGTGATTACCGTTTTCACATTTCGCGGATTGAGCTTGTCCGAGATTTCAATCCGCTGTCCGGCCCTCAGCGTGCCGAGCCGGTAAGCCCAGGTTCCGTAGAGCAGCCGAACATTCGAGAGCGGTATCGCGGTGTCGTTGCTCAGGGTACCGGCAACGATCCCGTTTTCATCGCGTAGGTCGGCGGAAACCGGCGCCCTGCACGAAGCCTCCCAGCGAGCGGCAAGCGATTTGGTCGAGCGAGATAGAATTGGCAGACCGCGCAGGGCGGACACAAACTGCTTGGGAGCTTCAAGGTCATAGCCAGACCGGTACATGCCGAGATCGCTAATGGTCGTGTGCATGCCGCCGATGCCCGAACCAGGAAGGCCCCACCAGGTCAGGCGGCATTCCTCTGCTCGTGCTTCCGAGAATGCCGACGCTGAAGCTGAGGAAGAGCGGAGAAATTCAAGCGATCGGAGAGTGGGGAGTTGCAGCGCAACATCCATTCGAACGGCGTCGGGGCTGTACACAATTCCCCAGTAGGCGCCGCGAACCTTTTGGGTCGTGCTGTCGAAGTCAACCACCTCGAATTGATTGACACGAACAACGCGGCGACCTTGTGCCCAATTCGCGGCGGCCAACGCCAAGACCGAGAAAGCCACTAGGATCAGCGGGAAGGTGACCCAGGCCGCGCGAGGACGCCGCAACCACCGGTGGATGATGAGGTAATCGAGGGGGCCAAGCACACACAGGTAGGCGATCGCCAAGCCAACCACCATCGAAAACCGGACGGACCTTACTCCCGAGAACCCTTGCCCCAAGAGCTGGCGAAACGCTCCCGCGAGGTCGGTGTGGCCCCTTGTTCCGAACTTCGGATTGGAGCCGACGGGCATGTCCTCAGGAAAGTAAGGGCGAAGGATGCCGCGAAGGAGCGGAATTCTGCCCGGCCAGGCGGCCAGCGGCGGCTGGTTCAGGTCGAGCCCAACGAAAGTAATCTCACCGAACACCCGCGCCGTGCGAACGATCAGCGGAAGCTCGGTGGGCTTACCGCCCCAGTACATGTCGATGACGCCTCGCACTCCCTCCAACCGCGGCACCTGAATGGGCGACCCCGTGATTCTTGGGGATGCCGCAAAGTGCTCGATGGGCATCGTTTCCGGCAGTCGCACGATATCCACCACCTTCCCCGGCGCAAGCGAGGCCAGCGGACCGCCCGGGCCAAGCATCGACCGCGACTCCTTCGCGCCGCAGAACAACACCAAACGCCCCCCCTGCTCCAACCAACGCTCCAGCGCGGCAAACCGCAACGCATCGGCGGCCAACGCTCGGCAAAATGGCTCGTCTGTCGCCGAAAGCACCAGTGCGTCCACGCCGTCGTAACCGATCCACGACGTGGGCAGCAAGCCAGGATCGGTGATGTTCAGTACTTTCCGCGCGTACTGGCCATCCGAAGAATCGCGATCGGGAAAGGCCTCGTCCAGCCCACACTTCGAGGAACCAAGCGATACGATGTATTCACTGGTGGCCAACAAGCAGTTTGGCGGCGGGTTTCCGCCGCGGCGCGAGGGCCCGCCGTTTGTCGTGAACACGAACTCGTCGAGCCGTTGATCACCACGAGTTAGCGCGATGCGAATTGGGCTGTTCACCCGTCCCACTTGGGCAAACACGACCGCCGTCGGAGCACTTGTGGCGGTGTTGTTCGGCGAAGCCTTCGCGCCGGGCACCACCGGCGCGACTGTCGTGGTCTCGACGCCATCGCTGTCGAGCACCGTGACTCCGACCCGCAGGCCGCCGGAGATTGCTTCGCCTCCTAAAGGTGTATCGGGAGATCGGTTCGCGAGGGATTCCCCCGGACTCCATTCCCCACGGGCCGATGGGGCGGACAACACCTCCGGCGACAGTGTGACTTTGAACTGCGTCCAACAGCCCAACTTGTAGTGATTGTCGAGTCCGATTTCCACCGACTGAATGCCTGCAAGATTGGAACCCGGCGATTGCGCCTCGCCCGCCGTTGCCAACGAGAATGCCGAGAGGACGAAATGAGCCAACCACCCAACCGCCAGCAACCGACATGCAAGTTTCGGCAACGATGTGGTCTGGGTGTGCATGGAGAGCGGAGCGGGGTTAGGGTTTGCCGGCGTCATCGCAGGAGCAGACAAGCTGACCGCAACCGGGGCAACCGCTGCCATATTTTTCTTGGAGGGCGGCCGTTAAATCGACGCCGGCAACATTGGCAATGGTGGTGAGCCAAGCCAACACATCGGCAAATTCGGCCGCCTGCTCGGCGGGCGAACCTTCGCGAAGCGCGGCCGCCAATTCGCCCACTTCCTCCATGAGCCACATGAACGTGCCGTCGATGCCCCGAGCACGATCCTTCTCGAAATACATGCGGCGGATCAGGGCCTGAAAGTCGGAGAAGCTTATGGTAGGCGTTTCTTGGGTCATGCCAATTCCATCGATTAGGGGATCATCCTGCCGTTTGACGAGCGAAAAACCCCGTCGCAAGACCCCCGATGTGACGCGGGCTTCGAACCGAAGCCCTCGCGGCCAGCTCGAGCAAGCCTCCTTCGATCGATCGTTCGATCGGCCGGAACCGTGCGCGGAGGCCGGCGCGAAAGACAAGAGCAATCCAGAACGGCCATGCCATTCTAGCGGCAATAAAGCCCGCTGCCCACCGAGCCGAACACCCATCTCGGAGCCGATCACTTTTTCATTAGGGTAGCGATGTGCGGTAGGCGTCTCCGACGCCGATTTCACACGAAATTCGAACGAGATTCGATGTGGGACGATTCGTCGGGATCAGAGCCCCCTCCCACAAATCACCCAAGTTTCAACAACTAATCGGCCCTGTGAGTTTCGCTGACCAGGGCGTCAATCGGGGATTGCGGAGACCCAACTTGCGGTACGGGTTTTCGTGTCGTTCGTTTATTTCGTGGTTCGGAAATGTGCAATCGTTGGGCTATCGGGCCATCGCGCTCAGTTCGATCACCTGGCTATACCACTCCTTCTCTAGCTCGACGGTTAGCCCATCCTTCATGAGCGATTTGCCGGACTGCTCACCCGCGGGTTCCCCGTCTCGAAGCACGGAATAAGTTGCGTCGGGTTCGAGACCGTGAAGCGGGAACGAGCGTGTAGCTTCACTTTCTCCGAGGCGGAAGGTAAGAATGACGCTTCTTCGCTGATCGGGGCGCACATACTGGATGGCCATCCAGCCTTGCGGGTTGAAGCTGGCCTCCGGAGCGTCGGTCAAATGATAAACATCGCTGCCGTGAAGGACCCTCCGAATGCGTTTGTACAAGGTAATGTTTTCGGCCGCCCGTTTCGTTGCATCTGGCGGCCATAAATCCAGCCGGCTGGAGATACCGAATTGACCGTTCATCGCAATGCGGAACATGAAATCCCACCAACGGGGATCCGTCGAAGTGATCTGGGTGTTGTACCCACCTCGAACTTTGGGCTTCAAATCGCCAACCATCCAGTGATTGCAAATCTCCGGCGGCATCTCCACGAGCGCGCCCCAAGCGCACTGCACCGAGAATCGTGGGTTGGTCGTGTCGGAAATCCACCCTGTGTGCGTGTGCGCAAAGATCGCCGGTTCAGCCCGCCGACCACCACTGGCACAGTTTTCGATAATCAGGTCCGGATACTTTGCCGCCAGTTCGTCGAGCCATTGAAAGTATCCCTGCAGGTGATCGTGCAACCGCGTGTTCGTTGCTAGCTCGCCCGCCGGGTCGAAATCGTTCCCGATATCGATGTTGTAATCGAACTTGACCCAATCGATTCGGCCCTGCTTCATCACGCGAGCAACGACATCGTGCATCCGCTGGCGGACCTCGGGCTTGGCATAATCCAAATGAACGCGCGTTCGACGCACGATCGGCTTGCCCTCTTTGGTCAGGAACCAATCAGGGTGCTCGCGCAACACTTGCGAGTTCAAACTGGCGACTTCCGGTTCAAACCACACGCCAAATTTCATGCCGTGATCATGTGCCAGCCGGATCAGTGGACTCAACCCCTCTGGGAATGTCCGAGGATTAATCTCCCAATCGCCCAACGTATTCTGCCAACGTTCGGTCTCTTCACCTGGGCAGTAGTGCCAATTCGCATCGATAACGAAGGCCTCGCAGCCGATCTTTGCCGCCAAGGGGATCGCGCTCGCAACCTTCTCGGCGTCAACCTTGTCGCTGTAGGCGTACCACGAGTTGTACTCGACGAGCAGCGGGTCGTTCTGCGGCTGCTTCGGAATAACATACTGCCGAAGATATCGGTGCAGCGAAGCGATCGGTTCCCGCAGGTCGGGGCCCCGCGATACGGTCAACAAAGCCCGCGGCAGCGCGAAACTCTTACCCGCCGCCACCCGAAGCGGACCGCCGTTGTCGTACACCATCTCTAACGCAACGGTTCTCCCACCACCTTCGGTCGGCGCGAAGATGGCATCCCAATTTCCCGAGTAAGCCATTTGCGCCGTGTAGGAAAGATTAGTGTTCGGCTGAAAGATCGACCACCACAACGACTTATCAGGAGTCGATCGTCCCCTCTGGTTGTTATTGAGATGATATTCCTCCCCGCCAAGCGAAACCGACTCGAGCTGCCGCTCGATGCCATGGCTGCCATCCAAGTAGCGAAGCTCCGCTCGTTCACCCGGAAGGGTTAGGTAGAGTGACGAACAGCGATTCACTTCGATCGGCTCGTGGCCCGTATTGCTGAGCACAACATCGCAAGTGAATTCGCCTGTTTCCGCCCATGCCGCGTAGGTGACAGCCAGCTCCAAGGGCGCTCCGGCACTTCTTAGCTTCGCAGTAACTGCCGAGACGCCCGCTTTGGGTGTTGAAGAGACCACGCTTTCGACAGCCAAATCGGCCGGTGCAATCGCGTTTCCCGCCACCGTAATCCCCACCAAGGGCATGGGGATACCATTGGCCGTGGCAGAATCCTTCATACCGAGTTTGGAAATGAAAATGCCGGCAGAGTTTTGCTGGAGTTCCAGTTCACGGCCGCCCGTTTCAAGCCGCCACGAATTGGGCGTGGTGCCGGTAGCCGACTCGGCAAACACAACGCCGCCAAACGGCAGCAGGCCACTAGCGGCAATTCCGATCGCTGCAATCAAGAGAACCTGAAACGGGCTAACGATTGGCTTTGCCCAATTCGTCTGGGTGGTGAGGTGCGTTTTCGGCATGATCTAGGTAGCCTAAGGCGGTAGGAAGGTGGGAAAACATAGATGGAATGGAAAGAAACGCAGGATACCTGCTGGCGATGATACGTGAACAATCTGCAGGGCCGATCATTTATTCAAATTGGGCGAGAGTATTGAAACCAGCCCGAAGCGTCAGCGAGTGAAAAAGCACACATTCCCTCGCTGACGCTAAGGGTTCGTGAATCCTCGCGGTTCCGAACAGGAATAACGGATCGGCCCTGGAACAAGCCGCCGCTCCATTCAGCACATAGCATACAATATGCAATAATCGATGTAAACTATTTTTTACTTGCCCCGTGTCGGGCAAGTTACCCGCTAACGCCTTAATCAAACTCAGCTCGGGGCGATCATCGGCTGCGAAATTGCAGGGCCAATCGGTTTTTCACTTTAGGGAGCCTCGGGCTCTGCCACGAGACTCCTTGCCTTCGTGCGTCTTGCGTGCCTAGGATAGCGGGTTTGCTAACGACAGGGATGAGCCAGGAAGCGTATCTCACCGTGCATCAGTTTCGATCGTTCTGCAACTCCGATCCACCGCAGTTGGCGGAAATCTGGCGCGAACAGCCACCGCAACGCGGCGTGGCACAACCGGTAACCACCGGCCTGCTCGATCAGTTGGTGTTCTCGAAGCAGTACTTCGACCCCGAGGGGGTGATCGTCGCTCAGCAAGACGACCGGATCATAGGGTTCGCTCATGCGGGGTTTGGCCCGAATGATGATCTAACGGCTCTCTCGACTGAGTTAGGCACTACCTATCAGTTGATGGTTCGTCCCGAGCATCGTCACGAAGCGTTGGCGGGCGAACTGCTATCTCGGAGCGAAGCGTACCTTCGCAAGCGTGGCGCGAAGCTGATCTATGCCGGTGGCATCCGGCCGCTGAACGCGTTCTACCTTGGCTTATATGGTGGCAGTGAACTGCCCGGCATTCTGGCCGGCGACGAGGTATTCCACGAAGCGTGCCGTCAGGCCGGCTATCGGGAGATCGATCGAGTCGTCGTATTGCAGCTCGAGCTTTCGCTCTTCCGCCAGCCGATTGCCCGCTCCTTGCGGCAACTTCGCCGCGAGATGGTTTGCCAGGAAACGCAGTCGCCTGAAATCAAGTCGTGGTGGGAGGCCTGTACGACGGGTGCTTTCGAGCGGGTTCACTTCTATGTAACACGCACCGGCGAAGCCACCCTACTCGCCGACGTCTGGTTCTGGGATGTCGAGCCTCTTTCCACGACTTGGAACGCGCCGACGGCCGGCATGTTCGATCTTCAAGTTTCCAGCGACTATCGCCGCAAGGGCCTGGCCACCTTCTTGCTCGGTGAAGCCTTCGATCGCCTGCGCGCCCGCGGCGTGCTGCTCGTGGAAGCACAAACCATGCAACACAACACGTCGGCCGTCGCGCTCTACCACAAGCTCGGCTTCAAACAGGTTGATGAGGGAATTGTGTATCGGAAGGATGCTTAGCCCGGATTTCTCACCACGGAGCACACAGAGGTCACGAAGAACAAGCCAAGAGATCGTTTGAAGCAAGGTCAACCGCCCGTCGCTACGAGACAGGGTGTTTTGGCCGTTCCTTGTGGTAGGGATGCTTGCTACTGGTTTTCTCGGTGGCTCCGTGGCTCCGGGTTATTGATTGTGAGAAATGCGGATTAGATTTTCATCCCGAAGCTTTGCCACCATTCCCGGCCAAGATGGCCTGGCTATGTTTTGTAAGCAGTCTTTCGAAGCCAATATTTTTTTGAATTCGTTCTCAGCCCGTGGCGGCAACGGGCTATAGCCCTCGCACCTATTTCTTCACGGCATTTCGTTGAAGCGTGCAAACGTATTGGGTGAGGGGGCCTTCAGGGGCCGCATCAAGGGCGGCAAGGCGCGCGGAGAGGGCTTTTGAGGACCCTTTCGCGCGAAGTTCGGCCAGATAGTCGACGAGAAGGGCGCGCCGCTCGGGCGGCGAGTTCAGCATGAAGTACACCCAAGCCCACGATTCGGCGTACTCGCGCTGGCCCATCTGCGAGGATTCCGAGAAGGCTTCCAAACGCCGTAGGTTCGGCTTCCAATCGTCGTGTTCGATCGAGTCGGCCAGCAGTTCTATGTGCGGTTGATTGAGGCCCGCGAGGCCACGCGGCACTTCAAAGTATTCGGCCAACCCTTCGTCGATCCACAGCGGCAGGTTCGGCAGCACCGCATGCAAGTACCCGTGAGCCACTTCGTGGCGAAGGTCCTCGGCAACGCGATCGCTCCAGTGGGCATAGACGGCTAGCCGCGTATCCGATTCGAGAAAGAACGCCCGACGCGACGGCACACCGGGGAAGTTACGCGCAAGGTACTCTCGGTATCGATCGGCATCGCGGAACAAGTAGACCTCGATCGGCTCATCGGTGGCCGCAAGGCCCAGCGGGTTGCAAAGGTCCTCGCGTTCCAGCGCGAGTTCTCGAACGAGCCGATGTTCGCGTGGCAGCTCAAAATCGCTGTGGAATACGAGTTGCCCCACCTCCAATCGATGCGTCTCGGGCAACGAGACCGGCTTCGGCAACCCGCGGCAACTTGTCTGCGCCAAGCTCGCCACGGCAAGCAAGGCGAGCACGATGGAGTGGTAACAGAGGCGATGCATCAAGAATCACACAAGATCATACTGGCGGGGAACATCGCGAGCACGAACCCCGGCGACCGAACTGCACCGGCACCCGCTGGCGACACAATGCCCAATAGGCAACCTGCCAATTTGGGGAAATCGCAGATTCTAGCGAATCGATCGGATTGGCCGAAGATCAGATATTTGGGCAATAATTGCTTGAAATGCCCGAGATTCACGATCGCGGCTCGTGGCCGCAACACGTCGTGCGGACTTCGGTCTGCGGCAGATACGGACTGAATTCCGTACCACGCCTTACTCTAACAGCGTTCGCATCAGGTCTGTTGTTAACACGGGTCGCGGGCTGAGGAGCATCTCGGCGGCCGCCACCCCGGCCGAGCGGCCCAAGTAGCGGTCGGCTGCGTCGATCCGATCGAACAGATGGTGCTTTTCGGGCGGGAACTGGGTTTGGTAGCAACGAATGGCCGCCACCTTCTTCCCCACCGTGTGGCTGGTATCCACGATGATCGGGGAGCCCGCGTGCTGCCCCGTGGCAAGCGGCGCGCCGAGCAGGCAGTACAATTGCCTGGAGATCACGTGCGGCGCGAGGCCTTCGAATTGGTCGTCCCACTTCGTTAGCCGCGAGTAAAACACGGCCGCATCGGTAATCTGCACTGCCTGCCAATGGTCGGGCGAGGCCATCGGCGTTTTGTCGCCCAACCCAATCACGATTCGCGGGCGATGCTTCCGAAACTCGATCGCGAGCCTAACGCGGGCCTCGAACGAATCGAACAGCCGCCGGTTCGGAAGGTCCAGCGAAGTGCGGAGGCACGCGCCGAGCGTGGCGGCGGCGGCCTGGGCCTCGGCCAGCCGCACCTCTGGCCCCGGCGAAAGCGGTGTCGGTTCGCCGTCCGTCAGGTCGATGATCCCAACTCGGTACCCGGCCTCCGCGAGTGCCGCGAGCGTCCCGCCGCAGGCGATTTCCACATCGTCCGGGTGGGCACCGACGGCAATCACGTCTAGCGGTTCGAGATTCTTTTCGTTCATAGGGCCTCCAATGCCCCCAGTCTTGCCCATCTCGCTTGGCGGCGTAAGCCCCCCTGTAACCTTTTGCCCGGGTGACGTAAAATAGAGGATTCGACCGTTTTCCACCGTTCCTCGGGCACATTGCCATGCTCTGCGAAACCATTCTTCCAACGACCTGGGCCGGCGTCGGCTTGCCCCGCGAGATCGAACCGACCTCCGCCACGCTTGCCAGCCTGTGGCCCGCGGGGAATCCGTCTCCGCTATTCGATCACCCGCAATCAGTTCACCCGCTGGGGCGGGAAATCCAATATCCGCAATCGACCGAATGGTTCGAGCCAACGCCGAACGGCCCTGTCTGCTCGGGCGACCCATTCGAGGATTTTGACGACGACGATTTTGACGACGATTTCGACGACGACTTCGAAGAAGAGTGGGACGAAGAGCTACCCGGCGATGCTGACCAGTTTGAACCCGATGAAGAAGAACTGGCCGACGACGAAGCGGAACCCGACGACGCCGAATTCGACGACGAATAATCGCCTCGTCACGGACTTTGAACCAATTCGTTTAGCCGCGACGCGAAGCGGAGCGCGTCCCCAGCAACCACACTTCCACACTTCCACACGACCGCGCTCCGCTCCGCAAAGCCTCCGCGTCGCGGCTAAACAACCTTACAAATCACACGTCGCAGCTCCATGTTCCAACCGGTCGACCGTAATCCGAACTTTCCCCTGCTCGAGTCGAGCGTCGGTCGGTTCTGGAAGGAACATCGCATCTACGAGAAGTCGCTCGAACAGCGCGCCGGGGCGCAGTCGTTCGTGTTCTACGAAGGCCCGCCCACGGCCAATGGCATGCCCCACCCAGGCCACTGCCTCACCCGCGCGATCAAAGACCTCTTCCCGCGCTACAAAACCATGCGAGGCTACCGCTGCGAACGCAAAGCCGGCTGGGATACGCACGGCCTGCCCGTCGAAGTCGAGGTCTGCAAAGAACTTGGCATCCACTCGAAGGAAGAGATCGAAGCTTACGGCATCGAGCCGTTCATCCAGAAATGCCAGCAAAGCGTGTGGCGCTACATGCGCGAGTGGGAACGGCTGACCGAGCGTATCGGCTTTTGGGTCGATCTCAAGAATGCCTACGCCACGTACCACCGCAGCTATGTGGAAAGCGTGTGGTGGAGCCTGAAAAACCTGTTCGACCGCGGCCTGCTGTACCAGGGCCACAAAGTCGTGTGGTGGTGGGCCCAGGGGGGCACGGCTCTCTCGGCTGGCGAAGTCGGCCAAGGATACCGCCAAGTGGCCGACCCGAGCGTTTATGTGAAGTTTCCGCTGCTCGATGACGCGGGCAATGTTACGGATACTTCGCTGCTCGTGTGGACGACGACGCCCTGGACATTGCCGAGCAACCAATTTGCGGCCGTACACCCGGACCTTGAGTATTCGGTACTCGGTACTCAGTACGAAGGCAAACCTGCGAAGTTGATTGTTGCCACCGCGTTGGTGGAAACCCTACGCTCAAAGTCGAAGGAGGAATTGCCCGAAGTCGACAAGCCGAAGCGTGGGCGCGACATTGTAGGTTTTCGCTATTTGCCTCCATTTGAAGACTACTACGAGAGATTCAAAGATGCCAAAGGAAAGCTCAAAGATGGCGGCATCCTGATGTGCCCCTCGGATAACCAGCAAGAGGAATTGTACTGGAAAATTGTCGCCGCTGATTATGTGACGATCGAAAGTGGAAGCGGAATAGTCCACATTGCACCGGCATTTGGGGAGGCTGACTTTGAGGTATTGCGATCCGAACGTGATCGCTTCATGTCCTTTGAACCGGTAAACTCCCCACCTAATTCGTTTGGTATTGCCCTCCTAGAACAACCAGCGCTCCTTTGTTCAGTCGGCCCCAATGGCAAATTCACCGACGAAGCTCCCGAATACTGTCGTGGCCGGTGGGTGAAGGATTGCGACAAGGACATCATCCGCGACCTGAAGCAGCGCGGCCTGCTCTTTCATCAGGAGCAATACCTGCACGAATACCCGTTCTGCTGGCGGGCCGAGGAGGATCCGCTCATTCAGTATCCGCGGCAAAGTTGGTTCATCCGCACGACCGCATTCAAAGACGAAATGCTTGCCAACAACGCCAAAATCAATTGGCTGCCCGAGCATATCAAGGATGGCCGATTCGGCAAGTTCCTGGAATCGAACGTCGATTGGGCACTTTCGCGTGAGCGCTACTGGGGTACGCCGCTGCCGATTTGGAGATGTACTAATCCTGGATGCAAGTCTAAAGAGGCTATCGCAAACTACGATGAGTTGCTGGCGAAACCTGGGTGTCGAGGCACTGAGGTTTGGACCGATGCGAAACTCGCTAACCCAGAATTGCCAGAAGATATCAAGGTTCACAAACCTTACATTGATGCTGTTTGTTACTCTTGCGCAGATTGCAAAACCGGGATAATGCGCCGCGTTCCGGAAGTCATCGACTGCTGGTACGACTCGGGCGCGATGCCGTTTGCACAATGGGGATACCAGGGAAATGACGAAGCCCGAATGACGAATGACGAACGAACCTCCGAACATTCGTCATCGCCAGAGCTGGCGGAAAACGCAAGCCGATTCCGCTCCCAATTCCCGGCCGATTTCATCAGTGAAGCGATCGACCAAACGCGCGGGTGGTTCTACAGCCAACTGGCGATCAGCACGTTGTTGTTTGGGGAGCGAGGAGCGAGGAGCGAGGAGCGAGAGATTCTCGCATCTCGCAACTCACAACTCGCAACTCACCCCTACCCTCACCCGTTTCGCAACTGCATCGTTCTCGGCCTGATGCTGGGCGAGGACGGGCAGAAGATGAGCAAGAGTAAGCGGAACTACTTGCCGCCCGAGGAAATCTTCGACAAGTACGGTGCCGACGCCCTCCGTTGGTACTTTTTTGCGAACCAGCCTCCGTGGACGAGCATCCGGTACAGTGAGCAGGCGATCAAAGATAGTATCCCTGAGTTTCTGTTGCGTTTGTGGAATGTGTACTCGTTCTTTGCAATCTACGCGAACATCGACGGCTTCGCCCCGGCCATCGAGTTGTCACAAAAGACCGGCGATACCATTTCCGGCGATACCATCGCCGGCTTTATGCGCACCGGCACCTCCCACAAAGCCGGCGATGGTATCGCCGGTCATCACGTCGCCGGTCTTGATTCCCCGTTCCTCGCCGCGGCAACGTCGTATCGGCCGATCGCCGAGCGCGACGAACTCGACCGCTGGGTCTTGAGCGAACTCAACCGAACGGTGGCGGCCGTCATCGAGCGAATGGACGCCTACGACAACTTCGGCGCGTGCCAGCACATCACGGCGTTTGTGGACGCCCTTTCGAACTGGTACGTCCGCCGCTCGCGCGATCGGTTTTGGGCCGCCGAAAAGCACTCGATCGACAAGCTCGACGCCTACTGGACGCTGTACGAAACACTCGTGACGACCAGCAAGATGGTCGCGCCCTTCGTGCCTTTCGTGGCCGAAACCATGTGGCAAAACTTGGCCCGCCAAGGCTGCCAGGCCTCAACCGCCAGCCTCTTGAGCCCCCGTGAAAGTGTCCACCTGTGCGATTACCCCACTCCCAACATGGCGGTGGTAGATGAGGAGCTTTCCGATCGCATGAACGTCGTGCGGCTCATCGCCTCGCTGGGCCTGAACGCGCGGAATGCCGCTTCGCTCAAAGTGCGGCAGCCGCTTGCCAAGGTGGAAGTCATTCTTGCCGACACACGTCACCAAGCCTGGCTCGAAGAGCACGCCTCGGTTATCGAAAAGGAACTCAACGTCAAGCAGCTCGAGTTCTGCGACGACCCCGCGCAGTACGTCGAGCACGAAGTGGTGCCCAACTTCAAGCTGCTCGGCCCCAAGTTGGGCAAACTGTTGCCGAAGGTGAAGCAATGGCTGGCCAAACAAACCGGTGCCGAGCTCCTCGCCAACATCCGCGATAACGGCAAGATCGATCTCACGCTCGAAGGCCAGGAGATCGCCTTGCTGCCCGAGGAGGTCGAGGTCCGCATTCGCCCGCGCCCGGGTTGGACCGCCGCCAATGGCCAAGGCGTGGTCGTCGTCCTCTCCACTGAACTGACCCCCGAACTCGTGGCCGAAGGCCTCGCCCGCGACGTTGTTCGCCTCATCCAAGAACGCCGTAAGGAAATTGGCTGCGAGTACACCGATCGCATCGAGGTGGGGTTGGTCACGACGTCGGCCGAACTGGCGTCCGCCATCGAACAACATGCCGATTTCATCCAACAAGAAACGCTGTCGATCGGCATTGGCAACCAGCCCTTGGCGAGTATCGAGCCGACCCAGGCCGATATCGCCGGCCACGAAGTGGCGGTCTACGTGCGGATTGCAACATGACACGACGCAGCACCGATCTCGTGCCCCTCCGTCTTGCCGTGCTGATTTCCGGTTCAGGCCGCACACTGAAGAACTTCATCGACCTTGCCGCCGAGGGCAAGTTGCCGATCGACATCCGACTGGTGATCTCTAGCACGGCCAAAGCGAGCGGCCTCAAGTTTGCGGCCGAGGCGGGTATCCCCACGCAAGTCGTTCGCCGCCAAAATTTTCCCGCTGGCCCCGCGGGCGATCAAGCGTTCGGCGAGGCCATCTTCGCCCCGTGCCGTGCCGCGGGGGTCGATTACGTCGCCATGGCCGGCTTCATGAAGCTCGCCCCGGTGCCCCCCGATTTCGCGGGCCGTGTTCTTAACATCCACCCCGCGCTCATCCCCGCGTTCAGCGGCCACGGTATGTACGGGCACTACGTCCACGAAGCCGCCATCGCCGCGGGCGTTCGTGTTAGCGGATGCACGGTTCATTTTGTCGATAACCAATACGACCACGGCCCAATCATTTGGCAGCAACCCGTGCCCGTGTTCGATGACGACACCACCGACACACTCGCCAAGCGCGTGTTCGAGGTCGAAAAGGAAGCCTACCCCCACGTCCTCAACATGCTGGCCGCCGGCCGGATCAAACTCGACGCGGGCCGTGTCATCTTCGTAAAACCCGCGCGCGCCAAGCACTGACTCCCTGTCATCACTTCCCCCCAGCCGCTTGCGGCTTAGCGGTTCTCCCGCCCCCATCCCTCCCCAAAAAAACCCGCCCACGCCCCCAACTGGCGGCCCGGCCAGTTCTTTGCGAAAATGAAGAACCACTCGCAGTTATCCGAGGCCGTCCGGGAATTGCAATTCCTTTCAGCCCCCGGCTTTGCCGGGGGTTCCGTGAATCCCGCTTCTTCTCGACGGATACGATTCACACACACACGCCCCCGGCAGAGCCGGGGGCTGACAACTCAATTCCCGGACACCTTCAGTTATCTTTTTAGCAAACAACTTCCACCACCAAGGACACAAAGAACACGAAGGAGAGAATTGGTTTCGACACGTTGGATAGGATCGCCAAGACCACCAGGCATTTGCAGTGAAATCCCGTTGATCCTGTCAATCCTGTCGAAATTCCCTGCGTGCCCTTCGTGCCTCGTGGTTCACTTCTTCCGACATACCGAAAACCATGCCCGATCATAAAGAACTTAAAGAAGCCATTTGCGAAATTGGCGACCGAATCTACAAACGCGGTTTTGCGGCCGCGAATGATGGCAACATCAGCGTCCGCCTCAACGAATGCGAAGTCCTCTGTACGCCCACCAAGCATTGCAAGGGGTTCCTCAAGCCGCGCGATATCTGCCTGGTGGATATGGAAGGCAACCAGCTCGCCGGCAAAAAGAAGCGTTCGAGCGAAGTGCTCCTTCATCTCGAAATCATGAAGGCCCGCCCAGACGTTCAGAGCGTCGTCCATTGCCACCCGCCCCACGCCACCGCGTTCGGCGTGGCCCGCGAGCCTGTGCCGCAAGCCGTGCTCCCCGAGGTCGAAGTCTTCCTTGGCGAAGTTCCTATTGCCCCTTACGAAACGCCGGGCGGAAAGAGGTTTGCCGAGACCATCTTGCCCTTCGTCCACCAATCCAACGTCATCATCCTCGCCAATCATGGCACCGTGAGCTACGGCGAATCAGTCGAACGGGCTTACTGGTGGACGGAAGTCCTCGATGCCTACTGCCGGATCCTGATCCTGGCCCGGCAACTCGGCCCCATCCACTACCTTTCCCGCCAGAAAACCCAAGAACTCCTCGACCTCAAATCCACGTGGGGGTTCACAGATCCGCGCCTGGCCGAGGGCTTCCAAGGCGATATTCGCGGCAACGCCACGTTTCGCCACACCTGGAAAGAGAGCGGCGTGGCACCTCATGCCTTCGAACCGCCCGCCTGCAACGACGATTGATGCACGGCACACCCGATGGTTGGGCAAGGGCCAATCGTCGATTGCCAATCACCGATGGTCAATCGTCATTCGCCAATTCATGGCCCGTAATAGTCTGGGTACACCGTCTTCTCGTGCGGCTTCACCGTCGTATGAGCTTGCAAGAACGTTACGATGTCGGTTAACTGCGTGACGGTCATCACATCGTTGTACACGGGCATCTTGGAACTTCCCTCGCGTGCAACCAACTCGGGCGTGTAGCCTTTCGCCAGGCGGTGAGAGGGATTGATAATGGCCGTGACCAACTCGCTGTATTGACGTGGCTGCTCGACCTCGCCAAGTTCGACAACCGCTTGATTGGGTTCTTCACCCACCGGTAGCTCGACCCCTTTCACACGATGGCAATCGTGACATCGGAATCGCACGAAATCGGCCACACCGCGATCTGCATCGCCGGGTGGCAAGGTGAAGGAGTCTTTCGGCCTGCCGCAACCGGCCATGCACATGGCAAGCAGCAGCGTGGCAACGATCCATCCGAAGTACCTCATCATCTTGTGTTTCTCCTCATGCGTGAAAATATACGATCGAGCGCTGGCAGCCGTTGAGTGCGTCAACGGGCCGCCCCTTCCGGACCATCGAAAGGAAAACATGGCTATTTCTCGGAGGCCAGGCGGACGAAATCGAACGCCGACAGGATGCCGTACAGGCGGGCCCGGTCATCCATCACCAACACGCGGTGGATACCCTCGTCGATCATCTTGCGAGCCACTTGCCCGACCGGCGTCGAGCGTTCGACCCATACCAAATTGGTTGCCATCACTTCGCGGACCGCAACATCGCCAATCTCCTCGAGCCCGAGGGCCGAAATGGGCACGCTGACCCATTGTTGGCTTTCCGGGTCGAAAAATTCCGCCGTTTCTCCAGCGGCGGCTCCCTCCACGCGATCCGCTTCGTAATTGAGTATATCGCTCGATGTGATCAGGCCCACGCAACGGTTGCCGCCGTCCATCACGGGCAAGCCTGTCACATGGTTCTCGGTCATCAGGGCGAGCGCATCGCGCAACGAATCATCGGGCGACACGGTCACCACATCGCGTTGCATGTACTCCGAGGCGACTGCCGTATTAGTTGCGTGGGTCTTGGTCATTTCAACACTCCTTATTGCGATCGAGTAGGGCACCCTTTACGTACCGCAACCCTTCAGGTCGGCTACGATGCTACGCGTCGCCCTGGTTCGCCGGCCTCGTTTTCCTTATCAGGCCACCGATGGATCAAGCTCCTTCTTAGCGACCTCGGGATGCGGTTGTTTGACCACAAGCACGGGGCAAGGCGCTTTACGCAGAACCGCCTCGGCCACGCTCCCCATCACCAGCCGCGACAACCCGCTCCGGCCATGAGAGGCCATCACGATGAGATCTATCCCATGATCCGTGGCGAACCCCACAATTTCGGCATCGGGCAGGCCCAGCAGGAAGTGATGTTCGCAAGCTACGTTCGCATCGGGAGGCACGACTTGTTTGAGCCTCGCTTCGGCGCGGCCGCGGGCTTCCTCCCAATCAGCGGCATACAGGTAGCTTGCTTCTCCCATCGCCGTGCTCAGATCTCGCGTATCATGCACGTACACAATGTGAAGCGTCGCGCCCGATTCAGCCGCCAATTGAGAGGCAAACTCCAACGCGTATTCGTTGTACTCCGAGAAATCGGTCGGAAACAAAATCGATTTGGCTTTCATGGGGTTACCTCATCCAGTCTGGGGTTACTTCTCAACTCTAGAAAACGCTTCTCGAAAACACCACGCCAGCAAGAAGCAGATACCGGGCACCGCCAACATGGCCAGCGGCGCAAGTGGCAAATACCCGAAGGAAATCGCATGAACGGCAAACAACAAAACCGTGCCCGCCACGGCGAGTGCCCCTCCTGACAACTCATTCTTCCAGCCGTACAGGTACCCCGCAAAGATGACGAACAATGCCGCCGCTTGCGGCCAAGTATTCGACTCGGGGAGCCCCGATTGGACCCACTCGACAACCACGAGCGCAAGCCAACTGGCCATCACGATAACGCCGCCCAGCCGACCGCACCAATGAAACAACCATCTGTAAGTGATCTGCGGATCATGAAGTGTTGCGTACATGGCTCAACTCCCTTCTGGGGGTGAAAGGTAGCAAGGTTGACCAAACGCACTACGACGCTTTACGGGTTAGTTCCGCAACTGCCGTACCGATGGAGACGGAATCGCACAGTTGCCCACCCCCCCCCGCGATTTTCCCGAGATTTTCGATCTCCCTCCTCTGACCGCACACCTTGATTCGGCCAGTTTCACACCGCCAAACGTGCGGGGTGTGCGATTTGGGACACCCTAGCCCAACGATTCCAACCCAGGCCGCTCGATCAACCGCCCATCTGCGTTTGGTTATTACTCGCCCTAGGAACGGCATTCACCGGCAACGGCTCATGATTTTGCGGTCGCACAACCGCCGATTTCCATCGGCGGATTTCGTGGCTGTCGGCATTCTTATGTTCCCATTTCCAGGTACTGCCAACAAACGAGTGCCCGAGCGGGGTTTGGTATCACAGTTGCACAAGAATACAGTTCCAGCGGGGGTCGGAAGAAATACAAAGGTGCAAGAATCGGAAGGACCGTACCATGCAAAACCCCACGTTACATCACGAAGGCCACTCGTTGGCCGTGGCAGCCGAACGGCAAATGCGGAATTGGGCCTTGGAGTTGGAAACTCGGCAGCGGTTGGACGAGGAATACGCTCACCAGACCGTCTCGCAACTGATTCACCCCTATGTTGCGATCTCGCGTGAAGCGGGGGTGGATGCGGCAGACTTGGCCGCCTCGGTTGCCAAAGAGTGTGGCTGGGCAGTACTCGGGCGCGAGCTGCTCGATTACCTGGCCGAGCACGAGCATATGTCGCGGATGGCACTTGAAATTGTCGATGAACGGGCCGCTTCCTGGTTTCACGAGGTTTTCGGCAAGTGGCTGGAATCGCACCTTGTCTCGCAGGCCGAGTATGTGAGCCGCTTGGGCCGGTTGGTGCTGCTGGCCGCCCAACACGAAAGCGTCGTATTCGTCGGCCGCGGTGTGCAGTTCATGCTTCCTCGCGATCGCGGCTTGGCCGTTCGGATCATCGCCCCGCTCAAGCAACGCGTGGAAGCCATGATGCGGCGGCAGAACTGCGCCGAACGCGAAGCCAAACGCCTCGTGGCCGAATCCGACGACCATCGCGCCAGGTTCATCCATCGTTATTTTCATAAGGACGTGGCCGACCCGCATCTCTACGACTTGGTCATCAATCTCGAACACATCTCGCGGGGCGACGCCGTCGAGCTACTCGCAAACGAGGTTCGTCACCACGTGGCTCAAGTTCGTGATCGGGCACATTGAACCGTTTCGTCCCGCGCCCCGTGTCAAGGGGTGTGGTCGGGTGCCGGAAGTTCGTAGTCGGAAAGCTTTGCAGAGGGCAGAATGATCCGAAGGGCATTGAGAACAGCCAACACGTCGATCGCCTCTTGCAACAGGGCTCCCCAGACGGGCGGCAGATACCCGTACGCCGCAACGATCATTCCGCCCAGGCTGAGCGCCATGCCGCCAATCGCGCTCTGAAGAGCGAGCCGACGCATGCGTTCGCCGATGTGAAGAAACTCGTCGAACTTCTGCAAGCTGCTTTCCAGGATCACGGCATCGGCCGCTTCGGAGGATACGTCGCTATTCTGACCGAATGCGATTCCCACGGTGGCTGCCGTCAGCGCGGGCGCGTCGTTGATACCGTCACCAAGAAACAACGTCTTTGCGGTTTTCGTCTCGCGCCGAACCAGTTCCAGCTTCTCCTCGGGACTTTGTGATGAGAACACTTCACGAATCCCTACACGATCGGCCAGGTAACGCACTTCGCTGTCGCGATCACCGGAAACGATCAGCAGCCGGCGGAAAGCGTGCCTCGGGCGCAAGTGCGCGATCAGCGACACACCTTCGCCACGCGGCTCATCGCGGAAACGCAAGAGCGCGCGGAGTCGCCCGTCGATCACGACGACGCACTCCAATCCACCTTCCGAGGCGGGCAGTTCCTCGCCACCGGTTGCCGTCTGTTCGTCGTAGCCGCGACGGCCCGTAATCAGCACTTCGTGCCCACCCACGATGCCTCGCAGCCCGCGGCCCGGCTCTTCGTTGATCGAGTCGGCTTCCTGAACGTACAGGTCGCGTTCGAGTGCGGCCCGCCGAATCGCCTCGGATAGTGGATGTTTCGAGTATCGCTCGAGGCTCGCCGCCAATCCGAGCACTTGGGCCGTATCGGCCCCAGAGCCCCCGATGATCTCCACGAGCTGCGGTTCGCCGTAGGTGAGTGTGCCGGTCTTGTCGAAGATCGCCACGCTGCACTGGCCAATTTGTTCGAGAGCCACAGGGTTGCGGATGATAATGCCGCGCCGGGCGGCCAGCGAAATCGCGCCAAGGATCGCCACGGGGATTGCGATGAGCAGCGGGCAGGGCGTGGCCACGACGATAACCGCCAGAAACCGCACCGGATCGCCCGACACGCCCCAAGCCAGCAAGGCGATTAGAATCGCCACCGGCGTGTAGTAAATGCCAAGTTGGTCTCCAAGCCGCCGGAGCCGAGGCCGCCGCTGTTCCGACTCGCGCATGACTTCCACAATCTTCGCGTAGCGCGAATCGGTGGGTAGTTTATCGGCTCGGATCGTGAGTGCCCCCTCGCCATTCACAGCGCCCGAAAGCACGCTCGACCCAGGAGTCTTCGAGAGAATGTACGGTTCGCCCGTGAGATACGATTCGTCCATCGCGCTGTGGCCGGCAATCACGCTGCCATCGACGGGACATGCCTCGTGAGGAAACACGACAAGTTCATCGCCGACTCGCACCTCGTTGATGGGAATATCCACGACCCGCCCGTCGCTACGGCGGTGAGCAATGGAAGGCATCCGCCGAGCGAGCGCTTCGAGCGCTTTGGACGCATTGCGAACCGCAAAGGCCTCGAGCGCTTCCCCCCCAGAAAGCATGAGCACGACGATCGCGCCGGCCAGGTACTCGCCCAACAAGATGGAAGTAACGATCGAAAACGCGGCGAGCAGGTCGGAACCGAACTGCCCTCGATAGAGCTTCAACAGCAGTTCAAGGGTCAGCGGCAACCCGCCCAGCAACAGCGCCGCCCACAGCGGCCAATCGCAACGTTCCACAGGTGTCTTCGCCACGAACTTGAGCAACAGGTGGACTGCAATCGCCACCGTTGTGAACGTTGCCAAAATGCCGTAGCGATGCCGAACGAGAAACGCGAACGTCCCCGCAATTTGTTGGTGTGCGTACGCGATCACGAGAGTTGCCGCTCCGAATTCGAGTCGGAGATGCTATATTTCTCGAGCAGCCGATAGAGTGTGCGGCGGCCGATCCCCAGCGCGCGGGCCGTTCGGGCCTTGTTGCTCGCGTGGCGTCGGTAGGTTTCCATCACATGATCGCGGGTAAGGGTATCCAGGTCGACATCGGCCGTCGGCATGGCCGGTCGAGAATAGGCCAAACTGACGATCTCGGGCGGAAGGTTCTCGGCCCGGATGCGATCATCATCCGCCAAAATCTTCGCGCGATCCAACGCGTTTTGCAACTGGCGAACATTGCCGGGCCAACTGTACCGCTCCAAGATGGGCAACACTTCCGGATCCAGCCGCCACTCGGTGCCCGTTAAGTGTTCGATCAACAGTTTCAGGTCGCCCGCCCGTTGCCGCAGTGGCGGCAGATGAATCGTTAGCACATTGATGCGGTAGAAAAGGTCTTCGCGAAAACGCTTGTCTCGTACTTCCTGCAACAAGTCGCGATTCGTGGCCGCAATGAGCCGCACACGTACCCGACGCTCCTTCACCGAACCCACGCGGCGCAACGTCCCGTCCTCCAACACACGCAGCAGCTTGGCCTGTAGCCCCGGGGCCAACTCGCCGATTTCGTCGATAAACATCGTCCCGCCGTCGGCCACCTCGAACAGCCCCGGCTTCGTGCCCGTCGCCCCGGTAAAGGCCCCTTTCTCATATCCAAAAAGCTCGCTCTCCAAGAGCGTCTCGGGAAGCGCCGCGCAATTGATCACAACGAGCGGCTTGTCGGCAACAAGGCTCGCCTCGTGAAGCGCGCGGGCAACCAACTCTTTGCCCGTCCCGCTTTCTCCTTGAATCAGGATCGGCTTGTCGGTCGGGCCCACTCGCTCGATCAGCCGAAACATTTCCTTCATCGGGGGCGACTCGCCTACAATCGTCGTCGGTTGCCGCTGATGCTTCAGCACGGCCTTAAGCCGCAGGTTCTCCTTCCGCAACTGCCCGCGCTCGTGCGATTTGCACACCAACCGATCCAACTCCTTCAGGCTGATCGGCTTCGTCAGAAACTCGCGCGCGCCAAGCTTCATTGCTTCCACCGCTGTTTCCACCGTGGCTTCGCCCGTGAGCACAACCACCTCACACTCGGCCCCACGTTGCTGCAACTCCTTCAACACGCCAATCCCATTCATGCCAGGCATGATCAGGTCGAGCACGACCACATCCACCTCTCGCCGATCGATCAACTCGAGAGCCTCTTCACCACTCGAACACTGATCGACGCGGTGGCCTTGGTGTGCAAAGTAGCTGGCCATATCGGCCCGAAGCTCGGCGTCGTCATCGACTAACAGGATTTCCAGAACGGGTCTTGAAAGGGTTGTTGTCATTGCCCAGCCGCGTACAAGGAACGATGCTCAGGTGGATACAGGGTACAATAGGGAAATCGCCTCTTCCAAATCTTCACGCTTCACCGGCTTCGTCAGGTAAGCATGCTCGACATCCTCGCACACATCGAGCGAGTTCGGCTTACTGTAGGCCGAAACTAGTATGAAGGGGATCGGGCGGGCCGAGCAGATCGCCTTCACCGCCGCATCCCCATCCAGCTCGGGCATCCGCACGTCGGCTATGATCAGGTCGAGCTCGTGCTTCTCGCTGGCCTCGACCAACTCTCGCCCGTTGGAAGCCACCGCCACCACCAAATGACCAAGACGCGGCAGCATCACGCGAAAATAATCGCGCATGTCCGGCTCGTCATCGGCAACGGCAATTCGCAATGCTCGGGATGTGCTCATGCCGGCTTTCTCGGTAGTGTGATGATAAACTCGGCACCCGCCGCCAATGTTCCGTTGCCGACCGCGATTTGCCCCCCGTGGGCCTCCACGATTCGTCTCGCAATCGGCATACCAAGGCCCGTCCCTTTTGTTTTCGTCGTAAAAAACGGCTCGAAAACGCTTTGACGTACCGCTGGCGACAACCCCGGGCCATTGTCTCGTATCCGTATCTCCAAGGCCGGACCCGCGTGCAAGTGTGCGTCCTGGCACACCACCTCGACGACCACCGGGTCTTGGCACGCCGCCAGCGAGTTCTCCAACAAATTACGAAATACTTGCGTCATTTGAAATCGGTCGATCGGAATCTGCAGATTCGTGTTGCCAACATCTTCGTGAAGCGATGCCTGCCGATCGCGGCGGACATTCTCCAACAAATTCCACGCCTCGCGCCACGCAAAATTGATGTGGCACAGTGCCGTCTCCAACTGAATCGGGGCGGCAAATCCTCGTACTTCGTCAAACAGTCGAAGCAAATTGTCTTGCGCTGCCTGCAACCGCCTCAGTAACCGCCGGGCTTCGGTGTTGCCTTCCATCTCCAGCTCTAGCATCTCAGTACACGACTGAATCCGCTGCAACGCATTGCGACTCTCGTGCGCGATGCCCGTGATCATTTGCCCGATGCCCGCCAAACGCTCGCTCCGTAGCGAACGTTCGAGCGCCTCGCGCTGCTGGGTTACATCCTGGCCGACCCCCAGCACGGCCAGCCGGCCTTCAAAATCATCCAGTCGCTGCGCATTCCACACAAACCACAGTCGCCGCCCATCGCGGTGGAGGATCGGTACCTCGTAAGAATCGGCCGGCTTGCCCGCTAACGTCGTCGTCATGGCCTGATCGACCTCGCCCCTGGCTGCCTCGGCCACGAACAAATCGACAAATCGCTTGCCCAGCACCTCGCGAGCCTTGTAGCCCGTCAATCGTTCGCTGTACGGGCTATAATAAACAATCGCCCCCTCGGAATCGACAATGACCACCAGGCAGGCCGCCGCTTCCACCAGTTTCCGGAATTTCGTTTCGCCGCGCTCGTGTTCCGCCATCTTCTCGCGGCGCAAGTACTCGTGCTCGTAGGCATCGTGCATGATCGCCAAATCCAGGTCGAGCAACTTATTGAACGATTGAATCATTCCCTGATACGGTTCGAGCCCGTAATGGCCGTGGCGGGCAAGCAGCCCGGCGACCCCGTTGCGGAGCCTCGCCATCGCGGCGTTCATGAATGCCGAATTCAAACCAAGCTCCGCATGTCGAAGCCCGATCTGCCAGCGACGTTCCACGTACAGGGCATCCGCCTGGCCCCGCAACGAATCGCCCAGCCACGCCCCCAGGCTCGCTTTCATCCGCTCGATCTGCGCCAGCCCCCCCGCGACCACCCTTAACGTGCCCGTGTGCTGTTGAATCTCCTCGTGGAAATCGTCCACGAGCTCGGCCAAGTGAGCCTGAATCACCGGCGCGGCAGACTCGATTCGCGCGGCATCCTCGTCGCTCCACCCCACATAGGCCTGCAAGTCTCGAAATCGATCCAGCAACTCACTCGACATGCCGCACCCTGATCAACCAAATACACACAGTCCATGGATTCCCAACCCACTTGTTTCCATTGTAACCGAGCCGCTACCCCAGTGCAGCTACGTCCGTTTCGCCCTTGTCGCTCAAATTCTTGTGGTATCGGGGCGTACATTCTGGTACGTTCACCTACACGGCGTTCACTCGCAACTCCCCGCGCCAACGCGAGCCAACGCGTACGAACGCACACACAACGAAAGCCTTTGCCGTGGGCACCATTCAGTCGATTCCCGAGGTCAGTCGCCGTGGGACCGGGTGCATTCGAATTCCACCCGGCGTTGATGTACCGCTCACCGAGCGCGTGCGGAAGCTGATCGATGCCTCGGGGTTTCGTCGGCTGGCGCACATCAGCCAGCTTGGGCTGGTGCGGCATGTATACCCGGGGGCAACGCACTCGCGGCAGGAGCACTCGCTGGGCGTGTTCCTGGCGGCGATCGAGTACCTCGACCACCTTGCGGCTGACCCTCGTTTTGAAGCCGCCGTTTCGCCGTGCGACGCCGAACTTCTCTTGGCAGCCGCCCTGCTGCACGACGTTGGCCATTGGCCTTTCGGCCACCCGATCGAAGACCTCGGCCTGGCCGACCTGCCGCACCACGAATCGCTCGGCGCGAGGGAGATCACATCGGGCCGCATCGCCGAGGTGCTTCGCAACGATTGGCGGCTCGAACCGTGCCAAGTTGCCAACTTGGTTTGCGGCAACGTGGCCACGCCCGCCCAACGAATTCTGCGCAGCATCCTTTCCGGCCCGATCGATGTCGATAAGATCGACTATTTGCAACGCGATAGCCTACACGCCGGCGTGCCCTACGGCCAGCACTTCGATCGCCTCAGGCTGATCGGCAGCTTGTGCCTCAACGAAGCCGGTGACGCACTCGCCATTACCGAGAAAGGCAAGACCGCCGCCGAGATGATGGTCTTTGCCCGCTACGTCATGTTTAGTGAAGTGTATTGGCACCACACGGTGCGGGCGGCCACCGCCATGCTTCAGCGAGCGGTTCACGAACTCCACCCGCGACTCGATTTCGCCGAGCTGGTCACGCGAACCGATGAACCCTTCGTGGCCGAACTGCTGTCGGTCGCCCGGGGCGCGCCCGTGGGGGCGTTGCTGGCGGGGATCTTTGGCCCGGTGCGTTCGCTCTACAAACGTCTCGCCCAGTACAGTTTTGTCGAGGAGCCTACGGTGTACGAACTGTTTGCGCGTCGCCCGTACGGTGAGCTTGTGAACGATGCCAGGCAAATCGCCAGCATGCTTGGCGAAGCGTTGGGGCAGCCCGTTGCCGAGCATGAAGTGCTGGTCGATGCACCACCCACGAAGCTTGAAGTGGCCTTCGATATCGACGTGTACGCCGCCAAGAAGGGCACTTATCACGCCCTTGGCGATTTGTCGCCCGTCGTGCGCACGCTGGCGCAAGAGCAGTTCGATAAGTACGTGAAGCGGGTTCGCGTGTTCATACACCCTCGGCTGGCTGATGCGGCGCGGAGCTTGCCGAATCTTACAAACCGGCTGAAGAATTCGATCGCGTCATAACCCCGGCGATCCGTTCGCGTGACGGACCGGCGATACCATCGCCGGCTTTATGACGGACCGGCGATACCATCGCCGGCTTTGCCGGTGCATTCACAATGCCGGCGATGGTATCGCCGGTCCGCCGGTCCTTCACGCCATCGTATCGCCAACACGTCACACGGCGGACGTGTATTCCGTGCGGAAGGCTCGTTTGCGGCTTCGCCACGGTGCTATCTTGGAACGAACCGCGCAACCCATCCGGCGATGCCCGAGGGTGCTGAGATAGTCGGCCTTTGCCGAAGCCATTTGCTCGGCGGTCAGCACGCCGTGGTCGACGAGAATCCGCTCGAACGGTTGACGGCGATCCGATTGCAGCATGATGAGCCGTCGCAAGTCCTCTTGCCGCATCAGCCCCATTTCGACGGCGATTTCGCCGAACCGCATGCTGGGTGTTTCGCGCTGGGCTCGCAACACGTCAAATACGTCGCGGCCCGTCAGTACGCCTTCCTCCAGCGCCAACTGGCCGATCCGCGTGAGCGTCGTCATCTGAGCCTCTGCCGAGGCAACGAATTGCTCGGCCGAGATCAGACCCTTTCGATACAGGTACAATCCAAAATGCATGGCACCCCCGGCGACGTCGGTCGCAGCGCAATTCTTCGATAACCTTGACCCTTGCTTGCCTGTTGTCGCTCGTACGTTTTGCTGAAAAACTCTACGTCGCACAACGCAACTGGCTGCCCTTCAGGGCACGTTTCAGCGCGGGTTGTTCCGGTTATACAGCTTGTAGGTCGGCACGAGTTCAATCGCGCGGGTTCCTAAGCCGATCCAGGTCGGTCCGCACTCCACCTCGGTAAAAAGTGCCTTTCGGATGATTGGCCTTCAAGCCGGCCAAGCGGTGTTGCCCGAACAACCTGAACCGTTCGCGCGAAACTTGATGCCCTGGGGGCTTTGTGCCGATAGCACAAGAGGAACGGCGATTTGCCGCCCAGTCGCACTGGATGCGAACTGAATTGCAAGTGCCCGAATTGGAGTTGGGCCGAAGTAGCCCCTGCCTGCCGCCACGGCAGCAGACAGCCCCCCTCCCAATCGCATGAGTTCCACGCTGCCCCACTATCTGCTTCATGCAGAATCGTACCGCGATGGCCACAAGGTTCCGCGCTGGAAGTTCTCTCTGCAATCGCTCGATGGCAGTGAGCGATTCAGCGCCTCCGATGCGGAATCCACAACTCGCCGCAGCCGGCTCGAGCTGCTGGCCGTCGTTCGCGGGCTGGAGGCCATCGGTCAACCGGCTCGCGTAACGCTTCTCACGCGAAGCAACTATGTGAGCCGTGGCATTCGTCGCCAACTGCCACAGTGGCGCGAACATCACTGGCAATGGGAACGTTTCGGCAGCATGGCACCGATCCGCGACTATGACTTGTGGCGCCGCGTCGATCGGGCCTTGGAGTTTCATTCCGTCGAATGCTGTGTGTGGCAAGCCGAAGAAGCCGTCGAGGCGCGTTGCTCGCGCAGCCTGTTGAATACGACAGGCTGGTCGTTCACCCACACGTTGGCCCAGTTGGGTCGCGGTGTGTTGTCACCCTGGGCCGCTCTCCGACGCCATACCGCCGCGACAAAAGCTGCTTGAAAAAGACGCTCGCAAGCACCTTCCGTTCCGCGAGTTCAACATCCAACCCTTGATCCCACACCCGACGATTCCCATGCATACGACGCTGCCCCTTGGTTCGCTTGGCCCGGTGATTCATGGCTACCACGAAAACCCCTTTGAAGTTCTTGGCCCGCACGAGGTCGAGTACCAGGGTCGCCGCGCTTTGGCTGTGCGGGCCTATTTGCCCGAGGCCGATCGGGTCTGGGTCGTCGATGAGGCCCACGGCAGCATGAGGCCGATGCGTCGCGTTCACCCCGCCGGGTTGTACGAAGCGCTGGTGGATCATCAGGAACACGGAAGCAGCCACCGACCCGCCACGGTGGACAAGACCGCTTCCCTCCTCGATACTCACACGTCGTTGGTCCCTTCTCCAACTTCGCCGCCCACAACCCTATCGCCCCCCCCGGCTACTTCCTACCAGCTTCGCGTTACCTACAAATCTGGCGAAACTCACACCATGCACGACCCCTACGCCTTCCCGCCGATGCTCACCGACTACGACCTGCACCTGCTGGCCGAGGGTACCCACTGGCGCAGCTACGAGCGGTTGGGCGCTCACCTGCGGATTGTGGATGGCGTTGGCGGCGTGAACTTCGCCGTTTGGGCACCGAATGCCGAAGGCATCGCGGTCATTGGCGAGTTCAACAACTGGGATCGCCGCAGCCACGCGATGCGCAAACACATCCCCAGCGGCGTGTGGGAGCTGTTCATCCCCAACGTCCCGGTCGGAGCGCTGTACAAGTTTGCCGTCAAGCATCGTGGCGGCCATGTGGTCGAGAAGTGCGATCCGTATGGCTTCTATGCCGAAGTGCCGCCACGCACGGCGAACATCGTGAACGACCTCGATGCCTACCAATGGAACGACGCCGAGTGGATCCGCTCGCGCCCACAACACAACGCCTTGGATGGCCCCATTGCCATCTACGAAATGCACATCGGCAGTTGGCAGCGCGACCCGAACGACCCCGAACGCTGGCTCAGCTATGGCGAAATCGCTCCGCAGTTGGTCGAGTATTGCCGTAAGATGAACTTCACCCACGTGCAGCTCATGCCCGTCAGCGAGCACCCCTTCACCGGCAGTTGGGGGTACCAAACCACGGGCTACTACGCCTCGACCAGCCGCTACGGCACGCCGCAAGATCTGATGCATTTCGTCGACCTGCTCCATCAGGCCGGCATCGGCGTGATCATCGATTGGGTCCCCGCCCACTTCCCCAAGGATGACCACGGCCTACGCCGCTTCGACGGCTCCGCTCTCTACGAACACGAAGACCCCCGCAAGGGCGAACACCCCGACTGGGGCACGATGATCTTCAACTATGGCCGAAACGAAGTTCGCAACTTCCTCCTTTCCAACGCTCTGTTCTGGCTGGATAAATACCACGTCGATGGCCTTCGCGTCGACGCCGTGGCCTCGATGCTCTACCTCGATTACAGCCGAAACGATGGCGAGTGGGTGCCCAACTGCTTCGGCGGCCGCGAGAACCTTGAAGCCATCGACTTCCTGAAGAAATTCAACGAGGAAGTTCACCTGCAATACCCGGGCGTGCTTACAATCGCCGAGGAATCGACCGCTTGGACCGGCGTCTCGCGCCCCACCTATGTCGGCGGCCTTGGCTTCTCGCTCAAGTGGAACATGGGCTGGATGAACGATACCCGCCGCTACATGCACAAGGAACCGATCCACCGAAAGTATCATCACGACGAACTAACGTTCTCGCTCATCTATGCCTTTACCGAAAACTTCTGCCTGCCCCTTTCGCACGATGAAGTCGTCCACGGCAAAGGCTCGCTGCTCGACCAAATGCCGGGCGACCTGTGGCAAAAGTTCGCAAACCTCCGCTTGCTCTACGGCTACATGTGGGCCCACCCCGGCAAGAAACTCCTCTTCATGGGCGGCGAGTTCGGCCAATGGAACGAGTGGAACTGCAACGAATCGCTCCAATGGCATCTCCTAAAATGGCACTCTCACCAAGGCGTGCAAAGCTACCTGGCCGACCTCAACGCCCTTTACCAACGAGAACCCGCCCTTCACCAGGTTGACTTCGATTGGTTCGGCTTCGAGTGGATCGATTGCCACAACTGGCAGGATAGCGTCCTCTCGTTCATCCGAAAGGCAAAAGACCCGAACGATTACGTAATCTGCTGCTGCAACTTCACGCCCGTACCACGAGTAGGATACAAAATCGGCTCTCCCGAGGCCTGCTGGTTTGAAGAAATCAGCAACAGCGATTCCACCTTCTACGGCGGAAGCGACCTCGGCAACGGCGGCGGCATCCAAGCCAAGCCCGAAGAATGCCACGGCCGCCCCGCCTGCCTCGAAGTCACCCTGCCACCCCTGGCAATGGTGATCCTCAAACCACGCAGGTAATATCAGCCGTAATCGCGGCGCGTGTATACGTATTTCGCTGCCCCAACAAATACCTCATAGCACGATCAAACCGGTACGATCGCCGGTTCGAGATGCGCTCGGATGAGCGACTCCAGCTCCGTGGGCGAGCGTTCGTAAATATCAAAGGCGATGATTTCACCGCCACGGATGCGGATCTGAACTCCTTCGATACGCGAGGTCCGCAAGAACTGCGACATCTTGGTCGTCACACCCGTGATCTCGCGCCACGACATGCTGCCTTGAAGTTTACCTTGCACCATCGCCAGCCCCTGCGGCGTAATGATGATGCAGGAGTTGGGGTTGCGTTTCAAGTTCGTGGCTGCCCGACTAATCGAACCCGAGGACTTCGCCAAGAAGGCTAAGCCACCTAAAATGAGAGCGGCTAAGCCTAACCCGAGCCACACAACATAAGAATCATTCAGGGGCGTCAGTTCCGAAGCAATAATCCCCGCTGCAAACCACGCAACACCGGTAAAAAGAATCCCCAAGCAGATCCAAAACTTTTGCCGTTTTCGCCAATGCTCGCCAATCATTTCCCGCGTACAAGTAACATGTACTTTCTCGTTACCGAACTTCTTCACTTGTTGTTCGGCATAATCGGCCAAAGAAGCCGGTATTGGACGAGCCTTTCGGGGAGCGACTTTCGCAACTAGAAACTGGCAAAACTCGTCCCGGGCAGTCGGATCCGAAATCGGCACAACTAGACAGCCAGCAGGATGAATGACTTCGACGGGACCACGACCGGAATTCCCAATGCTCTTGCCTCGTTCCAAAGGATGCCCCTTCACATACACATCGGCAACCTCGGAGAATAGAACCTTCTTCATCGTCCCAAAGAGCTGCAATCCATCGTGCTCGACAATCAGTACTTGCGGCCGGGGCATTCCCCACCACCAGCAAAGTCCAACGATAAATGGCAATGCAGCGAAGATGATCACATGAGGTTGTGCAATGACCGCCCCCCACGCCGCCAACGCCGCGGCGATTGCGAGCAGGATGCCGGCCCCAACCGGGAACGGCGAACGAGCATCTATCGTTCGGCTTATCATTCCATCACTCCGACTCCGATGGCAAACCAATAATTAAAAAGCAAACACTGCCAGATTGTGCAAAAAATGGAGCGCGATGGGGAGCAGGATCGACCCACTTGCCACGCGAAAATACGCCAACACCGCCCCCAAAGAAATGAGGTACGGCACACTGGGAAGTACGGCCACGTGCATGAAGCCAAACATCGTGGCCGAGATCCACACGGCCCCGTGAACGCCCAGTACGCCACGCAGGCAATCCAGGGCGAATAGCCTACAGAAGGCCTCTTCGACAAGCGCGGGCTGAACACAAATAAGGAGCAACGCCGCGAGATCGAGGCGACTCGTCAGTTCATCGGCAATGAGTGGCACATGCAGCCAACTTCGTAGCAAGGCATGATAGCCGAAGTTGATCACCAGGCAGATGAGCAACGCCGGAATCGCCCACAACCAAGGTCGCAAGCTCCTACCGAGCGGCACCGTGGTTGCCAAGCCACGGTGCCCCAGCCACAAAGCAATCGCCACAAAGATCGTATCAATCACTTCGACTATGCCGACCTGCGCGAACAGTTGATTGCGTAGATTGCGGTTAAACCCTGGCTCGAATTCGAGCCGAGCACCGAGCACCGCCGCATGAATCACACCCGTCGCGAGCAACAAGCCGTAAGATATGAATAGCAACTTGAGCGAAGCACTCGAAGTAGCGTGACGTTTGTCGGCATGAAGATCGGCCTCTTCCTGAAGAAGCCGCGCATCGCACTCGGGACAGTGCAAAATACCCTTCGCCACCAAACTGCCGCAACGCCAACAAGGATGTTCCCGCGCTTCTTCAGCGATATTCTCGGCCGGAGGAAATAAATCTTCCTGCATGGCAACGTGAATCGAGCCCTGGGCGAAAAGGTGAACTGCTGCGCGTTCTCAGGTTGGGAAGAGGGGGGCTACCGTCGTTGCACGCTTGCGCTCGCTTTCGAAGGCCAGTGCCGCTTGAACCGCCTTGAACAAAGCTATCACGATCACGATCTTGACTATCCAACCTTTGGCAAGCGTTGAAGGATCGATGACACCAAAGACAGCCGCACTCCCCAAATACAGTACCAGGCTAACGATTGTCACAGGCACAGGGTACGTATAGACCAAAATGCCACAAACAATGAACACAACCCCTAACAGAACCGCGATTCCATCGACGAAACGTAAACTGCGAATCGCACCTTCTCGAAGCTCTTTGAGTGCTTCCTGGTCAATGACATTTCCTGCTGCTCTGACCGGCTTCAATTCTTTTTCGATCTCTGCATCGACGATGCGGTCTGCAAAAATCACCAAACCAAGATTGACAAGGACCGTAAGTATTCCGACACCCAATAGAATACCTCTCGCCGATTTCAGTTGATTCGTACGAGCTGACTGTGCGAGATTCCCCAAGCCACCTTCTTCAAATGTCGCGGACATAAAGCCCCCTCGCCGGGTTAGAAGCGGATACCGCCAAGCATAGTAGCCTCCGTGATAGCAAACCGCCGGAAAAATATCAAGTGCCGCATTCCACAAAGCTTGGACCCCGCATCGTGCAACCAATTAGAAAGGCGTAGCGGAGCGCGGCGCTAATCCCCTTCCCCTTCTTCGCGATTCTCTATCCGATCGGGCGTGCGGACCCAATCTAGTTTGGCGGCTTTCAGTACCGAACCGATCAGTAATTGTTGATTCACTTCCGCATGGCCTTGCGTCATCATGGTCAACCCAGGCCAGGTGTTCGCTTCGGCCAGGTAAGCCGAACGCAGTTCCGAGTGCGGCGGCTGATGCTCGACCAGCCGCACCACATAGGCAATCGAGTGGTCGTTGTTCAGCACGGCCGCCACGCCGCCTTCCTTTAGCTCGAACACCGCTTTCATGAAGTCGGGGCCGGCGGCCTCGATCACTTTGGGTTGGCTTAACCGGAAAGGTGTCGGCTGAAACTGACCACCCACGAACGAAATCTCGCCGCCCGTCAGTTCGGCAAAAGGGTCGGTCGTGACAACTTTCACGCCGGCATCCTCCGCGAAGAACTCGGCAAGCCGCGACTTCGATTCCTCGGCCTTCGCCGCTCGGCCTTGGGCGTACTTCTCGGCCAGCTTGGCCGCCTCTTGCTGCTTCCACGCCTTGAGCACCTCGGGGCGAATATCGGCCAGCGGCGGCACCCGCCCCGCCTCGTCGCTCGTCTTCACCACAACATACCGGTTGCCATCGATATCCACCGTCGCCGCCGGCTGTTGAAGATCGAGGCCCTCCTCCACAAAAAGTTGACGGAGAAGCGGCAGCCCACTTCCCGGAATCCCCGACTTGCCTACCGGCAACTCGCGCATCTCGAGATGCGTCATCGGTCCCGACTTCCCGTGCTTCAATCCGTGCTTCGCTGCCAGTGGTGCCAAATCGAGTAGCACGGCCGGCACCGGCAGAAGCTCTTTGCCATCTGCCTGGGCCGTGAGCCGAGCATTGATGTACTTGTTGTATTCCCCGCTAAGCTCGCTTTCGATCTCTCCGATCAGCTTGTCCAATTCCTCGGCCACTTTCTTTGAAGCCAACTCCCGCCGGATCTGGTCCTTCACCTCATCAAGCGGCTGATACTCGACCGGCTTCTTTGCCGCGGCCGCATCGCCGGCAGGGCTCTTCGTATCGCCGGGCTTGGTCTCGCCCGCCGTGGTACCTGGGTCCGAAGGTGGTGCGGCCGCCCCTTCCGCCGCCTTCGAATCGGCAGTCGGCGCTTCGCCCCGCGGTTGATCGGTTCCGCTCGGAGCCGTTTTTCCTTCCTCTTTCTTTTCTTCCTTGGCCCCGGCGGCTTCTTGGAACGAAGCAAGTTGAAACACGCTCGCGCTCCGATTGTTATTCACGCCCGACTGCTTCCCTTCCGCATTCGGCTTCCCTTCCAGGTCGGTCTTTCCGTCCGGATTCGGCTCAGGCCCTTGCTTGGGAGCGGCTTGTGGCTCCGCCTTGTTTTCATCCGCCTTGCCAGGTTCACTTGCCTCATTGGATGGCGCAGCCTCGTCGGCCGACTTGCCCTCGGCATTGGTTTCGGCAGGCGCGGTGGCCCCCTTCGCCCCAGGCCCGACCGCCGACTTTTCTTCCATCAGCCCCGTGTCGGCCTTGACGAACATCTCCTTGTGTTCATCGTAATACTTTGCGATTTCCTCTTCGGTGACTTTCTCCTCGGCCTTCGTCAAGTAGTCGTCGTAATTGGCTTCGACAAACTGGATATCGATCTTTCGCATCTGCCGAAAACCTGGACGGGCAACGGGCAACTCCACATTCATAATCGGCCGCGGCCCCGGCTCGAATTCCTTGTTCTCTTCGTATAACTTTTCAAGCTCGGCATCGCTCGGATCCTTCACGTCCGCCACGAATCGCTCGACCGGTATGGCCGCCGCCTCGACGACGACCCGGTCGTTCACCCGCAACCAATCGCGCCAAAGTTGCTCCGGCGTGACAGTTCTGAACGCGTATTGGTTGCTGACCAAGTAATTGTGCGCCAGCATCTCCTCGCGCAGGCCCGCCAGTACAAAGTCGATGGATATTTGCATACCCCGCTCTTGCAAACCGGAAACGATTTTCCGCATCTGCTCCCGCGTGACATTGCCCCGACCAAGTTCGTCGAGGTAAACCCCCAGGCTTTCATCACCCACACTCATGCCCGCTGCCCGGGCCGCATCGGCAATTATTCGAGTCATCACCACACTCTGCTCGACTCCGTTCTTGGCCGAATCCACACCACGCAAGTCCGCCAGTCGTACGGGCCGTGGCTCCACCCCCGCTTCGTAGGCCGATTGCTCGCCCATCCCCAAAATGTTTGTCAAGAATGCATTGAGCATCTGCCGGCGGAACACGAGTTCGGCCAACTGATTGTTCGTCAGCTCTCCGCCCTCCCAGCGCACAGCCACTTCGCCTCCTCTCTGGTCGCGCCCGCCCGATGTTCTTCCCGAGCCAAAGAAGTTGAACGCGGCATCGGCCAGCAAGAACGATACCATCAACACCACGACGAAGAACGCCATCAACGGCTTGGAGTACTTACGAAATACACGAAATGGGCTGGCCATATCCTGACTTTCCAATTCAATGGTTCATCGCCCGCAATACCGGTGCGGGCAAGTTTCTAACACGCCTTGGTTTCAATCGGCCGCCCGGCACGCAGCTCGACGAAACTCTTGAAACGACATCTTCCCCACGCCTCTCTCTTTCCGATCGGGCCGAGAGAAACGGGCAACTGGCAACCGGGTTTTTCAGGCACCTCTCGCCGTGGTAGCCCTTTTTTGACCCCGACCGTCTTGACACCCGCCCGCAATCACAAGTAACTATGAACGGCTCGGCCCCGAAGGGCCGAATCGCGTGATTCTAAGGGGATTGAACGCAAATGCAATCCCAACCACGGTTTTCGCACCGTGAAAACTCCCGCGAATCCCTTGAGTTTCCAACTTAAGGGTTGCCTGAACAACCCTAAATGAAAACAATGTCCCGGCTTGGCAAGTTGGTCGCAAGTTGGTCTGCGGGGTGACCCCATGGCGGCCAAGTGCTGCGGAAGTTTCCCTGCCACTCCCACGACTTTTGCAAATACAACGACAACAAAGGACCCCCATAAGCTACCAGCAACAGATTTCACCGGGCAAGGAACACACGGACCCCTTTCCAACTTTCGGCTGATTTCCGTGTGAAACAGCCCTACGTGTTGCGCCCGTGTTCATGTTTCCATTCCTTTTCCCTGGTCCTTTTCCACGGAAATTGGTTGAATAGTTGCTTGAAGAGATTGATTATTGCCTGAAACAGGGGGGCCGCCGGCCCCGAAAAATCCGATTCTGACGGCAATCCACTACTTCTTGATGAACACACCGTTGGGTAGCAGATAGAAACCCAATACATTGCCAACTCAACCCAAATACCTTATTTTCACAAAGCCTAGTCTCGATTTCACTCGCAACTTTCAGCTTTGAAGTCCTAATTATTGACGGCTTCAACCTGTTTCACGGCCTTAGGTTTTGCCCTGCTACGGAAGGCCCTGATTGAAGCAAGATTCCGTTCATTCGTCCCGATGGCCAAAAAAAGCAACTCCAAATCTGGTTCGGGCAAGCCGGGCAAGGCCTTGGTGATAGTCGAATCGCCGGCCAAGGCGAAGACGATCGGCAAGTACTTGGGCCCCGGGTATACGGTGGAAGCCAGTATCGGCCACGTGCGCGATCTGCCCCAAGGGGCTGCCCAAATACCGGCTCAATACAAAGGCGAACCGTGGGCCAACCTGGGCGTGAATGTCAACGAGAATTTCGCACCCCTCTACATTATTCCGCCGGGAAAAAGCAAGCAGATCAAGCTGCTGAAGGATCGCCTGAAGGAATCCGATGCCCTGTACCTGGCGACCGACGAAGACCGCGAGGGCGAGGCCATCAGTTGGCATCTGCTGGAAATTCTTCGCCCCAAGGTGCCCGTGCATCGCCTCGTGTTTCACGAAATCACCCGCGATGCGATTCAGTCCGCCCTTGCCTCGCCCCGTGAGGTCGACGACGGTTTGGTCCGCGCCCAGGAAACTCGCCGCATTCTCGACCGCTTGTACGGTTACGAGGTCTCGCCGCTGTTATGGCGCAAGGTGCGGCCCAAGCTTTCCGCGGGCCGTGTCCAAAGCGTTGCCGTGCGGATGATTGTAGAACGCGAACGCGAACGCATGGCGTTTGTGTCGGCCACGTGGTGGGACCTCGTGGGCAAGTTCGCCAAGGCGAACAACCAGCAGTTGGAAGCCCAGTTGCTTTCCGTCGATGGCCGCCGCATCCCGGCCGGCAAGGATTTCGACTCCTCGACGGGAAAGCTCAAGAACCCCGAGATGATGCTGCTGGATGGCCCGGCCGCCGCCGCGCTGGCCGAGCGAATCCGCCGCGGCAGCTTCCGCGTGACCAACGTCGAGGAGAAGCCCTACACCTCGCGGCCGTACCCGCCTTTCACCACGAGCACGTTGCAACAAGAGGCGAACCGCAAGCTCGGCTTCACGGCCCGCCGCACGATGCAGGTTGCCCAAAGCCTGTACGAAAATGGCCATATCACCTACATGCGTACCGACTCGACCAACCTCGCGCAAGTGGCCATCGACGATGCCCGCCGGCTCGTGTCGCAAGAATACGGCAACGACTTCCTACCCGCCGAGCCGCGGATTTACAAATCAAAAGTCAAGAATGCCCAAGAGGCGCACGAAGGCATTCGACCGGCGGGCCACCCCTTCGAACTCCCCGGTTCGCTGCGGAGCGAACTGAATGCCGATGAGTTCAAGATTTTCGATATGATCTGGAAGCGGACCATTGCCAGCCAAATGGCCGATGCCCGCGGTCGTCGCACCACAATCACGATCGAGGGCGAGGGCTGCGCGTTCCAGGTGAGCGGCAAGACCATCGATTTTCCCGGCTATTTGCGGGCCTATGTCGAAGGGAGCGATTCGCCCGAGGCCGAATTGGCCGACCAAGAAACCGTCCTCCCCCATCTCGAAATTGGCGAATCGCTCGCGTGCCTCGAGATGACCGCCAAGGAACACAGCACGCAGCCCCCGAGCCGATACAGCGAAGCGGCCCTCACCAAGGCTCTTGAAGAACGTGGCATTGGCCGCCCAAGCACCTACGCTTCGATCATCGATACAATCCAGAACCGTAACTACGCCTTCAAGAAAGGGGGCGCGCTCGTCCCCACGTGGGTCGCCTTCTCCGTCGTCTCGCTCCTTGAGGAACACCTGGCGAGCCTCGTCGATTACCAGTTCACGGCCCAAATGGAAGACGACCTCGATGCCATCAGCCGTGGCGAACGCGAGTACGTCGAGTATCTCAAGTCGTTCTATTTCGGCAATGGTCGCCCCGGCCTCAAGCCCCAGCTCGAACACAAGGGCGAGGAGATCGACGCCCGCCACGTCAGCCGCATCCTCATCGGCACACCCCCCGGCGGCGAACCCGTGTACGTGCGGGTTGGCCGATACTCGCCATTTGTCGAGCAGGGCGATCGCACGGCATCCCTGCCCGATGAAACACCGCCCGACGAAGTTACGCTCGATGCCGCACTCAACTTGCTCGAACAGGCAGCCCAGGGCGACGAACCCTTGGGAACCTGCCCCGAAACGGGCAAACCGGTGTATCTGAAAACCGGCCGCTTCGGCCCCTACGTGCAACGCGGCACACCCGAGGACGAAGAAAAACCGCAAAACGCTTCGCTCTTGAAGAGCATGACCCCCGCCGACGTAGACCTGCCTACCGCGCTCAAACTGCTTACCTTGCCACGAAACCTGGGCGATCACCCGCAGCAAGGTACTCCGGTGATGGCCTTCAATGGCCGCTTCGGGCCTTATGTCAAGTGCGGCGAGGAAACACGCTCGCTGCCGGCCGAGCTTTCGCCTCTCGATGTCTCGCTCGCCCAGGCGGTTGAACTGCTCGCCCAACCGAAGCAACGTGGCCGCGGCGCTGCGGCCGCCAAACGCGAACCGCTCAAGGTCTTCGACGAGTCGCCCGTCACCAAACAGAAAGTGCAACTGCTCGACGGGCGTTACGGCCCTTACGTTACCGATGGCGAAACGAACGCCTCGCTCCCCAAGGCCACCTCGCCGGAAGAGCTTACGTTCGACGAAGCACTCGGCCTGCTAGCCGCCCGCGCCGCCGCCGGCCCCAGCAAAAAGAAGGCACCCAAAAAGAAGGCCGCCAAGAAGAAATCTTCCCCCTCGCCCGCCGCCACCAAAAAAACCGCAACCAAACGCGCCGCGACGAAGAAGGCCGTCAAGTCGGCAAAGAAGAAGGCGTAACTGGGGCAAATCTTCTTCGCGTTATGGCTTCTGTCTCCCCTCCATCCACCGGCTGAGCGAATCACTATTCTCGGCAGATTGTTTGCCCGCCAGCAAGCCTTCCACGCTGATATCTTCATTCAGCTTTGGCCAATGGATACCCTCTCCATTGCCAATCAATTCGTATTCATTTCGTTCTTCCACCGAACCATGCAATAGTCTCGGATACCAAGTCAACGGAACGGATAGCGCTCTCCCATCGTCTAATCGCACCGTCATCGATTCTGGCGAAAACTCAACCGACTCTGCAAATACGTCGCGTTCAGTCACCAAAGTGCTCATGCCAAGCCTCCAGCATCCTCTCCCGATGGTCTTCAACAAGTCTCAGTATCGTGCGTAGTTCCTGATCGCCAAAGTGGCGAGAACGAGCAAGTCGAACCGGATTTAGCCAATACTTTGCTGTGTAACGGCCTCTCCGAACATGCACATGAGGTGGCTCATTCCCCTCGGCTGAGCAGTAAAAGAACTTGTAGGGCCCGATGTCGGCTATCGTCGGCATTGGATTGGCCCTCTTTGTTTAGTGTAGCACCCGATCAAAGGTAAAGTCAAAGTCGAAGGCTCACGCTTCGCCTCCCTCCGCCACCACGTAGGCCACCGCGTAGCTGCGGCAGTGGGAAATCGATACGTGCATCCGCTCGATGCCGGCGCGTTCCATCACATCGCGGGCACCGCCGCAGAGCTTCACGGTCGGCGCGCCTTGCCGGTCGTTCGTGATCTCGATATCACGCCAACCGATGCCCCGCCGCCAACCTGTGCCCAGCGCTTTGAGCACCGCTTCTTTGGCCGCCCACCGGCCCGCGTAGTGCTGCGTCGCCGCCTTGCGGGCCGTGCAGTATTCAATCTCGGCGTCGGTGTACACCCGCGTTATAAACAGCTCTCCATGCCGCTCGATCATTTGCGCGATCCGCAAACACTCCGTAATGTCGATGCCAACGCCAAGTATGGCCATAGATTTAAGGGGAGTAGGGGAGTAGTAAACGGTTCTTAGCGTCGGCCGCAAGGCCGAATCTACCGCCGTAATTCGCCGCGTTCACCTACAACCCACGGCGCCCAACGGCAATCGTTCCAATCGCTGCCACAACCAATACCGCCGCATCAAAACACCACAAAGGCCCGTTGAACTCGTGGGAAAAATACGGCTTCGCCTCGGGTGGGTCGACCGGCCGAAACAGGGCCACCATCGCCGATTTCTCGCGGGCTTCTCGCCATTGTGCTCGGAAATCTTGGTAAAGCCAAGCGTGCTCGGCCACGATGGCCAGCAGCGCCAACACGAGCACACCAACGACGAGTGTTGAAAAACGGTTAATTCCAAGCACCGTGGCCAACCACCGTATTGCAAGTGCCAGCAAGACACCAGCCCCGAGCGCGATCAGCCCCACGGGCGTTGGCCCCCACGCATGAAGGCGAGCCGCCAACCAACCGACAAACACCGCCGCCAGCGCGCCCAGTCCAAGCCAGGCAAGAAGAACTGTGAATCTTGGATTTCGGATTGCGGATTGCGGATCGGGTCGGATGACATCGCTCGGTCGGCAATCCGAAATCCGAAATCCGAAATCCGCAATCCGAAATAGCTCCCTCAACATACTCACGATATTCCCGGCTGTCGCCGTTACTTCGTTCCCTCCAGCGCCTGAGCCAGATCGGCCACGAGGTCATCTGGGTTTTCAATTCCACACGCCAGGCGGATCATGTTATCCGGGATTCCGAACACCCGGCGGTCTTCCGGTGTGCATTGATAATAACTCATCACGAGCGGCTGTTCGATGAGCGATTCCACGCCCCCAAGGCTCGGCCCGATCCGCGGAATCTTCACCGCATCCACGATGTCGGCCGTCGCCCGCCAATCGGCATCCTTCACCAGGAATGTCACCAGGCCGCCGAAGCCACGCATCGTGCGCCGTGCCACGTCGTGGTAAACGTGCGATTCCAGCCCCGGATAGTACACCTTTTCGATTCGCGGGTGTTGCTCGAGAAATTGTGCCACACGCATCCCGTTTTCGTTGTGCCGTTGCATCCGCAGTTCGAACGTCTTCAGGCCCCGCGAAAGCAGATAGCAATTCTGTGGGCTGTTCACCGCCCCCATAATCCCACGCAGCTTCCGCACCGGTTCGAGTTTTTCCTTCGAGCCAACGACGACCCCCGCGAGCAAATCGTTGTGGCCCGCCAGGTACTTCGTTACCGAGTGAAGCACGTAATCCACGCCGGCCGCAAGCGGCCTCAGGTTGTACGGCGTCGCCAGCGTGGCGTCGATCAGCGTTTCCACCCCGTGGTCGCACCCGATCTGCGCGAATCGGTCGAGGTCCACGATGCTCAAGTGCGGATTCGTCGGCGATTCGCTAATCAGGAGCTTCGTCTGCGGCGTAATGGCCGCCTCCATCGCGTCGTAATCGCACGCCTTTACCTGCACGGTCTTCACGCCAAACCGCGCCATGTGTTTCGAGCAGAACTCTCGGCTGCGATGGTAACATTCGTCGAAAAAAATCACTTCATCGCCGCTGTTAAGCTTGGTCATCAGCAGGCCCACGATCGCCGCCATCCCGCTCGAATACAGCACGGCCATCTCGCCCCCTTCGAGCGCCGCAAGCTTTCGCTCGGCCACACGCTCGCCCGGGTTGCCGTAGCGGCCGTACTCTTCCCGTGGCTGCTCCTGCTCGATGAAATCAATCACCGCCCGCGTGTTCTCGAACGTGTACGTCGAAGCGCAGAAAATCGGATCGGTGATGGAATCGCCCGGCTTCTGCCGTGCTTCGCCCCCATGCACGCTGAGTGTGGAAATCTGCGGCGGCCGCACCGGGTTCGATGCCGCCTGCTCTTCCCGCGCCTTATCTTCCGAGGACTTCGCCATTGGAATCGTACTCATCCTTAACCCCACCACAATCCAAATCAGCCGCTTGCAGCTTGGTACAAGCGCAACAAAAAAGCCGCACGCCAATTGCTCGGCACATGCGGCTCGTTGCTTCCAAATTATGCGAAAGGTCGCGCGATCACGGCACGTGATTCTACGTGCATCTGGTCGCAAAGTCGGCTCTTTAGCAGTTCGGCTGCAAGCGGCCACAAATCCCGAGTTAGCCCAATTCTACCCCGCCCCAACCCAAATTACAAGCATCCTGCAAGGCTTGCCACGGCCGATCCGTATTTCACGTGGTGCCAAAAAGTAGGTCCCGCCAGCCGAGCGGGACCTACTTGCGACGCTCCCAGCTTGAAAACGTTCACCGTGGCCAAAATCGCCATGCCTGCGTAGGATGGAAGCGACGAAACTCCGCTCGCTCCCAGTTCA